>DATLOQ010000130.1:0-13673 GCA_035536235.1 Mycobacteriales bacterium | reverse complement strand
GCGCAGGCGCTGCTCATGAGCGACGCCGACGTCAAGCTCGACGTCGGCCGCGAGCTGACCCGTGGCCTCGGCGCCGGTGCTGACCCCGACGTCGGTCGGCAGGCCGCAGAGGACCACCGGGACGAGATCGAGGAGGTGCTCAAGGGCGCTGACATGGTCTTCGTCACGGCCGGCGAAGGTGGCGGCACCGGCACCGGTGGCGCGCCGGTCGTGGCCAATGTCGCCAAGAAGCTCGGGGCGCTCACGATCGGTGTCGTGACGCGGCCCTTCGGCTTCGAGGGGCGGCGGCGCGCGACGCAGGCAGAAGACGGCATCGAGGCGCTGCGCGACGAGGTCGACACCCTCATCGTGATTCCGAACGACCGGCTGCTGCAGATCAGCGACAAGCAGGTAAGCGTGCTCGACGCATTCCGGGCCGCCGACCAGGTGCTGCTCTCCGGTGTGCAGGGCATCACCGACCTCATCACGACGCCGGGTCTGATCAACCTCGACTTCGCCGATGTGAAGTCGATCATGTCGGGGGCGGGCTCGGCGCTGATGGGCATCGGCCGGGCGCGTGGCGACGACCGGGCCGCGATCGCAGCGGAGGAGTCGATCTCCTCGCCCCTCCTCGAGGCGTCGATCGAAGGCGCCCGTGGGGTGCTGCTCAACATCTCCGGCGGCAGTGACCTGGGGCTCTTCGAGATCCACGAAGCGGCCGACCTCATCGCTCGTGCGGCACATCCCGACGCCAACATCATCTTCGGCGCGGTCATCGATGACGCGCTCGGCGACGAGGTGCGGGTCACCGTCATCGCTGCCGGCTTCGACGGCGGTGAGCCGGTGAAGCGACGGAGCGAGCCGACGGTCGTCCGCCGTCCTTCAGTGACGATCGAGGAGCCCGCAGTCGACGAGTACGACGACGACGAGGACGACGACGTCGCCGAGGAGATCCCGGCCAGCCGGCCCGCCGGTATACCGGCGTTCGCCGCGCGCCCCCGGCAGGTCGACGTGCGCGAGCCCGAGCCGGTGCGGGTGAGCCCCCGGCCCGAGTCACGGCGCACCGTCGTGTTCGAGAACGACGACGACGACCTCGACGTCCCGGACTTCTTGAAGTAGCCGTTCCCGCAGCCATAGAAGGCGACTGCACTGCCGTGGCCGGGCCCACTCCGCTGCGGGTCGACCTCGGTCCAGACATCATCGCCGCGTTCACCACGCGGGTAGGCGGCGTCAGCAGCCCGCCGTATGCCGAGCTCAACCTCGCCTTCCACGTCGGAGACGAGAACGCCGCGGTCGTCGCCAATCGGGCGAGGAGTGCGGGGTCGCTGGGGGTCGATGCCGCCCGGGTGACTTGGGCTGACCAGGTGCATGGAAGTGCTGTGGCTCTCGTCAGCGAGGCAGACGCAGGTAGTGGCGCGCTCTCGGTGCGTGATGCGATTCCCCTCACCGACGCACTCGTCACCACCGAGCCCCGCTGCCCGCTAGCGGTCCTCGTCGCGGACTGCGTGCCCGTGCTGCTTGCCGACGCAGCAGAGGGCGTGGTCGCTGCAGTGCATGCCGGGCGCCGTGGACTGGTAGCCGGCGTTCTCGACGGTGCACTCCGAACGATGGGCGAGCTCGGTGCGCGGTGCGCGAACGTGGTGGCCGTCATCGGCCCGGCCATCGGCGGCTGCTGCTACGAGGTCGGCACCGACGTCTATGCCGAGGTGGCCACCGTGCTGCCTGCCACCGCTGCAACGTCGAGCGGTGGCGCTCGGTCGCTGGACCTGGTGGCCGGCGTACAGGCAGTGCTGGCATCCTGGGCCGTGCCGACTGCGCGGGTTGTGGGCGGATGCACCTCCTGTTCGCCGGACCAGTGGTTCTCCTACCGTCGCGACGGGGTGACCGGCCGGATGGCCGCCGTCATCTGGCGCCAGTGACTGATGAGCGGCTGGCCGAGCTGGCGGAGTCCCTCGCGGAGGTCCGCGCCCGCCTCGAGGTCGCCTGCCGGGCCGCCGGTCGGGCCGCGTCCGAAGTCACCCTCGTCGCGATCAGCAAGACGTGGCCAGCGGCGGACATCCTGCGCCTCGTGTCCCTCGGTCTGACCGACTTCGGTGAGAGCTATGACCGGGAGGCGGCGACCAAGGCCGCGGCGCTCGACGCAGCCGGGGCGGCAGTGCGGTGGCACTACGTCGGCCGGCTTCAGCGCAACAAGTGCCGGTCGGTCGCGTCGTACGCCAGCGTCGTCCAGTCGGTGGACCGCCTCGAGGTCGCCGTCGCACTGGCTGCGGGGGCGGCCCGGGCGGGTCGGGAGCTCGGTGTCCTGGTGCAGGTCTCGCTCGACCCGGTCCCGGCCGAGCCCGGCTCCGCTCGTGGTGGGTGCCCGCCCGATGAGGCGCTTGCGCTGGCCAGCCGGGTGAGCGCGCTGCAGGGGCTGACGGTGTGCGGCGTCATGGCAGTGGCGCCCCGTGCGGGCGGAGCTCGCGCAGCCTTCGCTCGACTGCGCGAGGTGTCCGAGGCGCTGCGGGTCGAGCACCCGGGCGCCGACATCGTGTCCGCAGGGATGAGCGGCGACCTGGAAGAGGCCATCGCAGAAGGCGCGACACATGTGCGTGTCGGCACCGCCCTCTTCGGCGCCCGAGGTGCCGATGGATAGACTCGCGCCGACTCCACTGTCCTGTCCTGCCAGTCCGCCCACGAGCTAGGAGGGAGCGCCCATGGCTGGCGTCTTTCGCAAGACCATGGTCTACCTCGGGCTGATGGAGCCGGACGAGGAGACCTATGACGACGACGGCAGGTACGACGACCGCTACGCCGAGCCCGAGCCGGTAGGGGTCCGTCGCCTCGGTGGCGACGATCCGCGCGGGATCCGTCGCGGGTACGCCGACGAGCCGCGTGGGGAGTCGCGTGGCTCACTGGCGCTGCGCCCCGACCCGCGGCTGCACCTCGACGACGAAGGATTCGGGCGCCCGGCAGAGGCAGCGACACCGCCGTACCGCATCTCGACCTTCCAGCCGGTGGCCTACAACGACATCCAGAAGATCGGCGAGCGCTACCGCGAGGGCTTCCCGGTGATCATGAATCTGACCGAGATGGACGACAAGAGCGCGATGCGGCTCATTGACTTCGCCTCCGGCCTGATCTTCGGCTTGCACGGGACCATCGAGAAGGTGACCAACAAGGTCTTCCTCCTCTCGCCGAGCAACGTCGAGGTCTCCGCCGAGGACAAGGCGCGCATCCGCGAGGGCGGCTTCTTCAACCAGTCCTAGCGCCGTTCGCCCAGGTTGGACCAGGGAGCCCCTCCGTGCCATCGGTCGTTGCCGACGTCATCGTCTACGTGCTCTACGCGTTCCTCGCACTGCTCTTCTTTCGTCTGGTCATGGAGTACGTCTTCATGTTCCGGCGGTCTTATCGCGCATCAGGTGCTCTCGCCGTGCTGCTCGAGGCCGCCTACACGGTGACTGACCCGCCGCTGCGGGCACTGCGCCGAGTTCTGCCGCCGCTGCGGATCGGTGGCGTGTCCCTCGATCTAGGCTTCATCCTGCTCTTCATCGTCACCCGCATCCTCATCGGGGTCTTCAGCGGGTATCGCTGACCGTGCCGCTTCGCTGCGCGGTTAGGATCAGGGCATGCCACTGACTCCGCAAGACGTGCAGCAGAAGGAGTTCCGCCAGCAGTTCCGCGGTTACAACGAGGTCGAGGTCGACGCCTTCCTCGACGAAGTCGAGACCGAGCTCGGTCGGCTGATCGCGGAGAACGACGACCTGCGGCAGCGGCTCGCGCAAGCTGGCGGTGGCGCGGCCGAGAGCGACGTGATGCTGCGGCGCACGCTGCTGCTCGCTCAGCGCACCGCGGACGAGACCGTCGGCGAGGCGCAGACCGAGGCCCAGCGGCTCCTCGCCGAGGCGCAGGCGCAGGCCCAGGCGACCGTGTCCGCCGCGCAGGGCCAGGCTGCCGCCGCCCTGAGCGACCTCGACCGCCGTCGGCAGCAGCTCGAGCAGCACATCGAAGGGCTCCGAGCCTTCGAGCGGGAGTATCGGACCCGGCTCAAGGCCTACCTGGAGTCGCAGCTGTCTGACCTCGATGGCCGCGGTCAGGCGGCCGGAGCCGCTGCGGGAGCGCAGGGTGTCGCTCCGGCACCGAGCTCGTCACCCGAGGGCGCTGATCCTGCCGCAGCTCGCCCGGCGGCGTCGCCCCCAGCGCGGCATCCTGCTCCGGCGCCGACCCCCAGGTTCACCGCGGTCAGCCCGCCCCCGGGCCTGAAAGCTGACCCAGCCGGCCCGCCGGAGATCCCCCAGGTCGCGCCGTAAGCCACTCCCGCTCGGGTTCTCTGTAGGATGCCCCGGTCCTGCCCACACCCTGCTTCACGACAAAGGTGGCTGTCTTGATCGTCGTTAGTGGCGCGCTCGTCGTGCTCTCCATCATCCTGCTGGTCACTGGCCTTGTTGCTAGCGACGACCTGACGTTGATCTACATCTCGATCGGCTCCAGCGTCCTCGCCGGGATCTTCCTGCTGCTCGGCGCGCTGCAGCGGCGGGACAGCAAGCCGTCGGCAAGCGCAGCGGCCCCCGAAGCCTCCACCGCGGCGTTCGAACGGGTCACCACCGTCAACGTCACGAAGGCGCCCACGACTGCCGCTGCGTCGTCCGCGGCCGCGGGGGCGGGCGCAGCAGCGGCGGGGGCTGGGTCAGCTGTGTCGGTCGTGCCGGGTCGTCCTCGGTTCCACACCGACGACTGCCGCTTCCTCGCCGGCCGACCCGACGTAGAGTCGATCGCGGTCGATGATGCTCGCGCCCAGGGCTACACCGAGTGCGGGGTCTGCAAGCCGTCGGAGTCGATGGCTGCGGGTGCCCGGACGCAGTCGATGACCCCCGCGCTGATGAACGACGACGACGTGTCGGCGCAGGCCGACGACGCGCTCGACAACGAGGTCGCGGCCGCTACGCGGCGTGGCGCCACCGACCCCAAGGCTCCTGCGCGTACTGCGGCAACCCGCACTGCAGCAACCCGCACCGGATCTACGACCACGGCCCGCGCGACGAAGGCGGCGCCGGCCCGTACTGCCGCGAAGGCGGCGACAGCGCGCACCGCGGCGAAGGCAGCGACGCCACGTACTGCCGTGAAGGCGACAGTGCCTACTGCCGCGAAGGCGGCACCGGCGCGTACTGCGGCGAAGGCGGCGCCAGCCCGCACTGCCGCGAAGGCGCCGAGCAAGACCACGAGGGCCGCCGCGAAGTCGGCGCCGGCGGGCTCAGTCGTCGTCATCCCGGACCGCGACAAGTTCCACACCACCGAATGCCGCTTCGTGCGCGACGTCGACGGCACGCTGACCGTGAGCAAGGCCACCGCGCGCCGGCAGGGCTACCTCGCCTGCGGAGTCTGCAAGCCCTAGGTACTGCAAGCCCTAGATTCAGCCAGGCGCCCTCGCGAGCTGCGCACCACGTGGTGGCGGAGGGAATCCGTTGAGCAGCTGGTCAGGCGAAGCAGGGTGCGGACGAGACCCGGTCCCGGAATGGGTCCCGCTGCGGCGGTGCGGCCTGCTCAAGACGGGTGCCGTCGGTCGACATCCCGACCAGCGCTAGCACAGCGCGCAGGATGGATTCCGTCGTCTCGCCGGAGTCCCGGCCAGGGGCAGTGACCATCGTCCGGTAGATGGTCGCGTAGTGGCGCACCGGGGTGTCATAGCTCCAGTCGACCGAGCCGAGGTGGACGGCACCGCCGTGGCTGCCGTGCGGGCCGTCGAAGGGTCCGCTCCACACCTGGACACCGGCCGGGCCAGCGGAGAAGCGGCCACCGTGCGCTACGTCGGAGTAGGTCGCCGCCGCAATCAAGGCTCGGGTGTCGCGCTCGGCGAGGACGAGCGAGGGGCGGACCTGGCTGGCCAGCGCCGGGACCGCCACGGCGTGCGGGGACAGCCGTAGGTCCGCTGCCGGGTTCGAGCGGGCAGTGGTAGTGATCGTCATGGCGACCTCCGAACGGTGCAGTGCGAGTGCCGATGGGTGCGATCTCAACATCGGCTAGCAGCGGGCCTAATCTGACTGCGCCGTCTGGGTGATTCCGGAGAGAGCCGTCAGGCCCAGCCCCCGAGTCCCTGCGTCAAGCCCCGGCCTGGCGCAGCCACCAGGTCAGTCCGAGCTCTGCGTCAGTGTGCGGAGCCATGTCGACGGTCGGCTCGCCCTCCACGAAGCCCACGGCCAGCACCTCGTCGGCGACCCGCGTCGAGTGCTCTCGCAGCGCCTCGGCGAGGTCACCGGCGGCCTGCCACCACAGCTCGACCCTGTCCGTGACGTCGTACCCGCTGGTCTTGCGCGACTCCTGCAGCACGCGCACCGCGTCCCGCGCGAGGCCGGCCCGGCGCAGCGCGGGAGTCAGGGTGAGGTCCAGCGCCACGGTCGCCCCCGCGGAGTCCGAGGCCACCGCCCAGCCGCTGCGCGGCGACTCCGTGACCACGACCTCGTCGGGAGTGAGGGTGATCCGCTCGCCGTCGACGACGACTGTCGCAGTGCCGGCCGTCGTCAGCTCGCGGGCTAGCCCCGCCGCGTCGGCAGCGCTTACCGCCGCCGCGACGGCCGGAGTGGCCTTGCCGAAGCGAGCGCCGAGCGCGCGGAAGCTCGGCTTGACCACGTGGTCGACCAGCTCGCCCTCGCCGGCGAGATCGTCGACCCGCTCGACGTTGAGCTCCTCGGCGATGTGCAGTCGCAGGCCCGCCGGCAGTCCTGCCCAGCCGGCCGCAGTGACGAGAGCACGTCCCAACGGCTGCCGGGTCTTCACCCCGCTCTCCGCGCGGGTAGCCCGGCCCAGCTCCACCAGCCGGCGCACCAGGGCCATCTGCTCGCTCAGCGCCGAGTCGATCTCGGACCCGTCGACGACCGGCCAGGAGGTGAGGTGCACGGAGTCCGACTGCGGCTGCCCCAGCGCGGTCCAGACCTCCTCGGTGATGAACGGCACGAAGGGGGCCAGCAGCTTGGTGAGCGTGAGCAACGCCTCGTAGAGCGTGCCGAAGGCGTGTCGGCCGTCGTCGGTCTGCGCCCCCCGCCAGAAGCGGCGGCGGCAGCGGCGGATGTACCAGTTCGACAGGTCGTCGACGAACTCGGTGAGCCGCCGTCCGGCGCGGGTCGGATCGAAGCCCTCAAGCGCCGCGTCGACTTCGAGAACGGTCCGGTGCAGCTCGCTGATCAACCAGCGGTCGATGAGCGGGCGCTCCCCTGTCGACTCACCGGCCGAGTCGGGAGTCCAGCCGTCCACCGACGCATAGAGGGTGAAGAAGCTCACGGTGTTCCAGTAGGTGAGCAGCACCTTGCGCACGACCTCGTCGATCGCGGCGCCATGCACCCGGCGGTTGGCCCACGGGTTGCCCACGCAGAGCAGCAGCCAGCGCAGCGGGTCGGCACCGTGCGTCGCGAAGAGCTCGAACGGGTCGAGGATGTTCCCCAGGTGCTTGCTCATCTTGCGGCCGTCGGCGTCCACGATGTGCCCGAGGCAGAGCACCGTCTCGTACGACGACCGGTCGAAGACCAGCGTGCCGATCGCCATCAGCGTGTAGAACCAGCCGCGCGTCTGGTCGATGGCCTCGGCGATGAACTGCGCGGGGTACTCCCGCTGCTGCGTCTCAAGGTTGCGGTGCGGCGCCCCCCACTGCGCGAAGGGCATCGAGCCGGCGTCGTACCAGCAGTCGATGACTTCCGGCACCCGGGTGGCAAGCGCTGCGCACTGCGGGCAGTCGAAGGTGACCGCGTCGACGAAGGGCCGGTGGGGGTCGAGGTCGGAGAGGTCGCGACCGGCGTACGACGAGAGCTCGGCGAGCGAGCCGACGCAGGTGAGGTGCCCCGGCTCGCCCACGCAGCGCCAGATGGGCAGCGGCGTGCCCCAGTACCGGTTGCGGGACACGGACCAGTCGATGTTGTTGTTCAGCCAGTCGCCGTAGCGGCCGTCGCGGATCGACGGAGGATGCCAGTCGGTCTTGGCGTTCTCCGCGAGCAGCCGGTCTTTCACGGCCGTGGTGCGGATGTACCACGACGGCATCGCGTAGTTGATGAGCGCGGTGTCGCAGCGCCAGCAGTGTGCGTAGCTGTGCTCGTAGGACTCGGCCCGCCAGAGCAGGCTCCGCTGCTGAAGATCCGCCGTGAGCACCGGGTCAGCCGCTTTGAAGAACATGCCGCCGACCAGCGGCACCTGTGACGCGAACTCACCCTTGGGCGTGATCGGGTTGACGACCGGCAGGCCGTAGGCCCGCCCGACGATGAGGTCCTCGGCGCCGAACGCAGGCGCGGTGTGCACCAGACCGGTGCCGTCTTCAGTGGTCACGTAGTCGGCCAGGGCGACGTAGTTGGCCTCGCTCGGCATCTCGACGAGGTCGAAGGGACGCCGGTACGTCGTCCGCTCGAGGTCCCGTCCGGTCATCGACTGCAGCACCTCGGCGCCCTCACCGACTGCGGAGGTGACCAGCGGCTCGGCGACGACGAGCACCTCGCCCCCGGCCGCCCGGACGACGACGTACGTCACGTCGGGGTGCACTGCCACTGCGGTGTTGGAGACCAGGGTCCAGGGCGTCGTCGTCCAGACCAGCAGGTCGGCACCCAGCTCGGCGAGCGGGCCGCTGGTCACCGGCAGCCGGACGTAGACCGACGGGTCGGTGACCATCGCGTAGCCCTGCGCGACCTCGTGGTCGCTCAAGGCGGTGCCGCACCGGGGGCAGTACGGCGCGACGCGGTGGTCCTCGACCAGCAGGCCCTTGTCGAAGATGACCTGCAGCGACCACCAGACGCTCTCGATGTAGTCGCTGTCCATCGTGCGGTAAGCGCCGACCTGGTCGACCCAGTAGCCCATCCGGCGGCTGAGCTCCTCGTGCTCGCTGACGTGCCGCAGCACCGACTCGCGGCACTTCGCGTTGAACTCGGCGATTCCGTAGGCCTCGATGTCGCCCTTGCCGGAGAAGCCGAGCTCCTTCTCCACGGCGAGCTCCACCGGCAGGCCGTGGCAGTCCCAGCCGCCCCGCCGCGGGACGTGCCAGCCCTTCATCGTCTTGAAGCGCGGGAAGAGGTCCTTGAAGACCCGCGGCTCCACGTGATGGGCGCCCGGCTTGCCGTTGGCAGTCGGCGGGCCGTCGTAGAAGGCCCAGACCGGGCCGTCCTTCGTCTGCGCCAGCGACCGGCCGAAGACGTCCGTCTCGGCCCAGCGGGCGAGGATGCGCTGCTCCATCGCGGGCAGGTCCAGCTGCGCGGGCACGGGGGTGAAGCCGGGAGAGCTCATCGGGGAGTGCTGCCTTCCGGGTCGTCGTACGTCGGCGATGCCCGGAGGGACCAGGTCTCGCGACCCGGCGGTACCACCCTCCTTGCCCCGGCAGCTCAGCCCGGGACCTCTCGTGCTCCGCGATGTCGGGCGGACCCGGCGGGTTCTAGTAGGCCGTCACCCGGCTGTTCTTCCCGCTGCTCAGGGGTGATGGGCCGAATTACCCCGGCCGTCCCCGTCGACGCCTGGCTAGCCTAGCAACGCTAGCGCGCTAGCGCCGAGCTGCTGGCCCAGGCGACGAGCTCAGCGACGCCTGAGCGTCTTAGCTGACTCGACAGTGTCGAAGTTCGGGTCCATGTCGTAGAGGGTCGACGACTCGGTGAGGGCGCGGAACGTCAGGTCTGACTTCGCACGCATCTTCCCTGGCACAAGGGCGTGCTCGATCGTCATGTGCGTCCCCAGCCCGTTGGTTTGGCTCTCGACGTTGACGAACGAACCCTCCGTCTCTTCTCCACAGATGAGAAAGAAGCCGGATGCTGTGGGGCCATCGAGAAAGACCTCTAGGTAGCAACCGTCGTCAACCGACATCACGTGGACCATGTAGTACACGCTCTCGTCAAGGGGCTCCGCCAACTCGATGGAAAGGCGTAATCCGGTCGGGTCCGTCTTGTACTCCGTCCGCACTATGTCAGCGAAACCCATACTCGCCGCTGGCACGCCGGTCCCGCCGTCAGCGTCGCCGCGAGCGTCCTCAACCGCGAACCCCTCGGTGCGATATGCGGGTTTGGGAGGTAGTTCCGGAGAGAGGCCCGCTCGGGGGGCTGTCGGAGTCCTCGTCCGTGCTTCGTCGTAAGGGCCGGTGACGCGGTGGGCGGCTTGCCGCTCAGTCGCCTTCCGTGTGATTGCCCCACTGTCGTTCGGGGGCTCGATGTAAGGCGAAGAGATGATTGCCGGATCGGTCGGCTCAGGGGCGGGCTCGACGATGTCGGGGCGGTCGACGACGTCGATGGACGACGTCTGCGACCCGCCTCGAGACAGCAGAGCGAGCGGTAGCAGCAGGACGAGCGGCAGCGTTTGGAGCGTCCGACGCCGGCGACGGAGGAACGTCCCTCGTCGTCGGGAAGTGGCGATGAGCTCGTCCCACGGCCGCGTGGGCTCCACGTCGTGGATGTCAGACCGCATGCGCCTGTGCTCCGTCTCCGTCGAGGCGGCTGCGCAGGGCGCTCAGACCGCGTTGCAGGTGGGTGCGCACGCTGCTGGGGGTGATGCCGAGAGACTGGGAGACCTCGTGGTCGCTGAGCTCTCCGAAGTAGGTCAAGACGATCGTGTCCCGCTGACGTCGCGGAAGGTGACGCAGCGCGGCGACCAGTGCGAGATGAGTGACGACGAGATCCTCGATTCCGCTGTTCTCGTTCGGCCTCGCGGACAACAAGGCCATTGCGGTCGCGGCCGGCCGGCGGCGCCGCACGGCATCGATGGCGAGGTTGCTGGCCGTGCGCATGACCCAGGCGTCCCGGTGGGGGAGAGCGCTCACCCGCGGCCATTGGGAGTAGGCGCGCGCCAGCGCTTCCGCAGCTAAATCCTCCGCAAGGGCCGCGTCGCCGGAGATCCGGTAGCCAATTCGCATCGCACACCGGAACAGCTCGACGTACGCCTCCTCGAACGACGACGTGAGCTTGCCGACGTCGTCGACTTGCGCTGTCGTCATGCCGCCCCCTTCCGTACATCCCACGTCCGAGGGGGCGCATCTGTCTACCCGCGAATCGACGGAAACCAGACAGATCCCGGCGTAGACGCCGGCGGCCCCCCGCCCGTTGGAAGGGCGTCGGCGGCATCCGTCAAGCGGAACTCGTCGAAGAGGTTCCCAGCGACCGAGGGGGGTCTGTGATGCGGCGGCGTGTCATCGTGGGGGTGCTCAGCCTGCTTTCGACGGTTGTGCTCCAGGGTCCGACGGTGTCGGCGGATCCTGGTTCTAGTTCTGGTTCTGGCTCCGGCTGCGGCCATGGTCTCCAGAAGGCCGCCGACGACCCCGAGACAGGTCCGGTATGCAGCCACGGCGCCGACCCGGCCACCGACGCCAACGGCGCTGAGGTGTTCGCCGCCGACACCGGTCCGGCCCCGGCTGCACCGTGCTTCGGCGACGGTGAGTCCGGCCACCGGATCGAGGTCATCTACGGCTACCCGTCGGATACACCGGACAACTACGCCGCCTCTGTGCCAGCGATCCGCAGCGCGGTGGCATTCGCCGACAGCTACTTCGAGAGCAGTGACGCAGGGACGGCACAGCACCTCCGCTGGGTCTGCGATGCCAGCAGGCAGGTGGCCGTGCAGAAGGTGGCCCTCGCACCGATCGGCAGCGATCGCGATTTCACGTTCGACGACATGTACGGAAGCGTCGCCGGCGGTCCGGGTAAGGGCAAGAGGAGCACCGGCTTCCGACGCAGCGACCGCATCTACGTGACCTTTGTGGACAACATCTACGGCAGCGCCTATTCAAAATGCGGCGAGGGCCAACGTGATGCGGACGACTCCCCGGGCTTGAACAACCGGAACAACACGGGTCCGGCGTACTCCCTGATCGCTTGTTGGCAAGGCACCACCACGTTGCACGAGGTCGGCCACAACCTCGGAGCGGTCCAGAACTCTGCTCCGCACAGCAGTCAACAGGGTCACTGCTTCGACGAGTTCGACCTGATGTGCTACGACGACGATGGCCCTTACTTCCGCGGGCCGGACGGGACGGCGGGCACCGCGGACGATCGCTCCACCCAGGTGGTTTGCGTCGACCCGCTCCGCCTCCTGCCGTATGACGGGGATCGGCAGTTCGACTGCAACCAGGACGACTACTACGACCCGAGTCCGGCTGCGGAGAGTTACCTGGCAACCAAGTGGAATGTGGCAAACAGCAACTGGGTCGTGAAGTGATCCTCGCCGAGACCGCACGCCGGCGCCATCGTCGGCGCACGATCACCCGGATCCGCACCGTCGTCCTGCTGCTGGTAGTGATCGCGACGTTCACGGGGATGGCTCCGGTCGGTGCCACGGCCGCGGACGTAGTGCGGGGGGACCTCGTCCGGCGCAATGTGAAAGAGCTGAGTCCGGACGAGCGGACGGCTTTCGTCGACGCCGTGCTCGCGCTGAAGCAGGCCCCGTCGCCCTTCGACGCTCGGTACAGCTACTACGACCAGTTCGTGGTGTGGCACGTCTCGCTGTACCGCTGCTCAGGGCAGGAACACGACATCCGGGCCGGGCACGGCGGGCCGTTCTTCCTGCCGTGGCACCGCGCCTTCGTCCTGCTGTTCGAGAAGGCCCTGCGCGACGTGAGCCACAAGCGCATCGCCGTGCCGTACTGGGACTGGAGCGACCCCGAGAGCACCGCCGTCGTGTTCGCCGACGACTTCATGGGGGACAACGGCGACCCGTCGCAGGGCTACGCCGTAACCACAGGACCGTTCCGCAAGGACAGCTGGACGCTGCACGTCAGGCCGGAGATGGCGCCCTGGGCGCAGTCCTACCAGCCGCACCTGGTCCGTAAGTTCGGGTCCGGCGGGATCACTGCGCTGCCGCCCGTCGCCGATGTGGCATGGGCGTTGACGGCGCCGGAATACGACGCGGCGCCGTACGACATGTCCGTCGACCCGAACCGCAGCTTCCGTAACGCCCTGGAGGGATGGTGGCGCGCCGACCCGGCGGGGAGGCGGTTCGCTGATCCGCTGGACCACACCCATTGCGGGCCGGACGACCGGGTGGTCGGCAGCCGTGACGCCGGACGACTGCACAACCAGGTGCACTCATGGACCGGAGGCATCGTGGCCGAGCCGGTTGGCGCGGTAGGGCCGACCATCTTCGGCACGATGCTGATGCCGACGTCGCCGAGTGATCCGGTGTTCTTCCTGCATCACTCCAACATCGACCGACTGTGGGCTAAGTGGCAGGGTTTGCACGCAGCAGCCACGTTCCAACCGGCTGGTGAGGCCAGTACGCCGATGCAACCGTTCGCCGCGGCCGGCCGCTTCTTCTCGGCAGAGTCGGTGAGGTCGCCCACGGGCCTCGGCTACACCTACTCCGACTTCACTGACTCCGACGATCGTCTTGTCGCCCCCGCCGCGCTGAGCGACCGCGCGACGCCGGTCGACAACAACGCCGACGCTCAGCCGCTTGTGTGCAGGTTGCCGACCTGAGCGACGCCGCAACAGGAGGAAAGCCATGTACAGATCTCAGCGGTTAGCCCTGGTTCTCGTCCTGGCCTGCGCGTCGGCCCAGGGAGCGCTCGCCGGATCGACGATGACGTCTGCGAACAGCCCCGCCCCCGGATCCCCGCGTAGTGCAGCCACGGCGCGCCTCGGGGTGCACGCCGTCGACGGGGTGCTACCCGCGAAAGCGCAGCTCGCCGGTGTGGATGCCGCCGCAGCGGCTCGGGCGGCAGGGACGTCGACCGCCCGCCTGACCTGGCGCGCCAGTGGCCCGGCCGGCTTCCCGCCGCTGTA
>DATLOQ010000129.1:0-14753 GCA_035536235.1 Mycobacteriales bacterium | reverse complement strand
ACCACGGCCTTCGAGAAGCTCGACCTCGAAGGTGACGAGGCGACCGGTGCCAACATCGTGCGCATCGCGCTCGAGGCGCCGCTCAAGCAGATCGCCATCAACGCCGGCCTCGAGGGCGGCGTCGTGAGCGAGAAGGTGCGCGGGCTCAAGACCGGCTTCGGCCTCGACGCCAGCAACGGCGAGTACGTCGACATGATCAAGTCCGGCATCATCGACCCGGCCAAGGTCACCCGGTCGGCGCTGCAGAACGCCGCGTCCATCGCGGCGCTGTTCCTGACCACCGAGTGCGTCATCGCGGACAAGCCGGAGAAGGCTGCTCCGGCCATGCCCGGCGGCGGCGGCGGCATGGGAGACATGGACTTCTAGGCAACAGGCGCTTCTAGAGTCCCGTTCCACCGAGAGGGCGGTCCCGCTTCAGCGGGGCCGCCCTCTCGCCGTCGTACGGGCGACCTGACGGGCCGTGGCAGGCTTAGCCGCATGACGCAGCAGAGTGGTCCGCCCGCCGGCTGGTATCCCGACCCCTCCGGGCAGCACCAGAGGCGGTTCTGGGACGGCAGCACGTGGACCGAGCAGGTCTCCTCCGACGCACCCGTCGCGCCGGCGCGCACAGGCAGCACAACCAGCACAGCAAGCACAGACTTCTCCACCCTCGGCGACGTTCAGCAGCAGAAGGTGCCACCCCGGCTGCACATCCTGCAGAAGATCACTCCCTTCCAGAACGTCTACCGAGTGTTCTGGGATGCCGATGGGCAGCCGGGGGAGCTCGTCGCCTTCGTGAAGCAGAAGCGGATGGCGCTCAAGGAAGCCTTCACCGTCTACGCGGACGAGGCTGCCACCCGCCCGGTCCTGGACATCAAGGCCGACCGACGCATCGACATCCGATCGGCGATGACGGTCACCGACGCCGGGACCGGCCAGGTCGTCGGCACCGTCAAGAAGCTCGGCGCCGCATCGCTGCTGCGCTCCACCTGGGAGATGGAGCAGCCGGGCCTGCCCACGGTGACGATCACCGAGCGCAGCATGGCCGTCGCTTTGTTGCGGCGCTTCTGGGACCTCATCCCCTACGCCAACAACATCCCCGTGCCATGGGTCTTCCACTTCGACGCAGTCGCCGACGGAGTGCCGATCTTCACCCACACCCGGATCTGGGGATGGCGCGACCGCTACGTGATGGAGATCCAGGACCAGCGGCTCGACTTCAAGATGGCGACCGCGATCGGCATCCTGATGGACGCGATGCAGCATCGGTAGCGCCAACGTGGTCGGCTTCGACCTGGACCTCACGCTCATCGACCCGCGCCCCGGCGTGGTGGTGTGTCTCGACCAGCTCTCCGCGGAGACCGGCGTCGCCATCGACAGCGCTCTCGTGGCGTCACGACTTGGCCCGCCACTGGAGGTCGAGCTGGCCAACTGGTTCAAGGCTCCCGCGGTGCCGGCCGCGGCCGACCGCTATCGAGAGCTCTCCGCCGAGCGAGCAGCAGCCCTGACCACCGCGCTGCCGGGCGCGCACGATGCGGTCCACGCCGTACGCAGCACCGGCGGACGGGCCGTCGTCATCACGGCGAAGTGGGAAGCGACCGCTCAGCTCGCGCTGGACCACCTCGACCTGACCGTCGACGACTTGGTCGGCTGGCGTTGGGGACCGCAGAAGACGGAGACGCTGCGCCAGATCGGTGCCTGGTGCTACGTCGGCGACCACGTCAGCGACGTCGACGCAGCTCGGCGGGCCGGGGTGGTCGCAGTCGCCGTGCCGACCGGTCCCTGCACGCGCGGCCAGCTGTCCCGGCATCGCAGCACTGTCGTGCTCGACTCGTTGACCGACTTCCCGCAGTGGTACGCGTCGGCGACCGGCGCGCGGTGATCTGCCGACGCGGGACCGGCAGCAGCGGAGGCGGTTCGACTGCCTCCGAGTGACGCGGGAGGATGGCGGGGTGGACCTCGCTGGCAAGCTCGACGTGCTGCACCGCACGCTGTCGTCGTACGACGGCGTGGTGGTCGCCTTCAGCGGCGGCGCCGACTCGGCCTTCCTTCTCGCCGCAGCGGCCCGGGCGCTGCCGCGCCCGAAGGTCGTCGCTGCGACCGCTGTATCGGCCAGCCTGCCGGCAGTGGAGTTGGCTTCGGCGGCAGATTTCGCTGCGTCGCTTGGGGTGGCCCATCACCTGCCGTCGACCGACGAGATCTCCCGGCCCGGCTACCGCGCCAACGACGGCGACCGGTGCTTCCACTGCAAAGCCGAGCTGCTCGACACGCTTCGACCGCTGGCTGACTCCCTTGGGATCGCCACGGTGGCTACCGGCACCAACGCCGACGACGTCGTCGTCGGATTCCGTCCCGGCATCCGCGCGGCGGCCGAGCGGGGGGCCGTGACGCCACTGCTCGACGCAGGGCTGTCCAAGGCGCAGGTGCGCGAGGCGTCGTACGCGTGGGGTCTGCCGACCTGGGACAAGCCGGCGGCGGCCTGCCTGTCGAGCCGGGTCGCCTTCGGCGTCGAGATCTCGCCGATGCGGTTGTCGAGAGTCGAGCGTGCTGAAGCCGCGGCTCGGACGTGGCTGCGTGACGCCGGCATCGCGGTGCGGGATCTACGGGTACGCGACCTCGGCGACGCTGCGCGGCTCGAGGTCGACGCAGCGGCTCTTCCCGCCGTCCTGCGGCGCGCCGAAGACGTGTGCGAGGTGCTGGTACTGGCTGGCTTCGACCGAGCCGAGGTCGACCCAGCAGGCTTTCGGTCAGGGTCGATGAACGTGCTGCTCGCCGACCCGGCCAGGTTTCGGTGAGCATCAGTCGTACGAATTCGTGGGCGGGCGGATGACGGGCTAGCCTTACGATGCCTGCTTCCCGCCGGCAGCAGTGCTCCGCGATGGTGAAGAGGTCCGCAGTGCCCACCGGCAAGGTCAAGTGGTTCGACGTCGAGAAGGGCTTCGGCTTCCTCGCCCGCGACGACGGAGGCGATGTCTTCGTGCACACGTCGTCGTTGCCCACCGGGGTTGAGTCACTCGAGCCCGGCCAGCGGGTGGAGTTCGGTGTCGCAGAGGGCAAGCGCGGCGAGCAGGCGCTGTCGGTGCGGGTGCTCGAAGCGGCGCCGACGATGCCGGGCGTGGGCGGCGGCAGTGGACCTGCGCGGCGGGAGCCGGAGGAGCTGCACGGGATGATCGAGGACATGATCAAGCTCCTCGACACGGTGCAGCACGACTACCGGCGGGGCAAGCATCCCGAGCGCAAGAGCGCGAAGAAGATCGCTGAGGTGCTGCACGCAGTGGCCCGTGAGATAGAAGCCTGACCCGCTAGAACTCCTCTGCTAGACGACCAGCTGCGTGACTGGAACGAGTCCTGCGGTCGCCGCGCGCTCGAGCAGCACGCGGGCGGCGGCCACGCCTTCGGGTCCGAGGTCTGCGGTGAACTCGTTGACGTAGAGCGCGATGTGCGCGTCGACGACCTCGGGTGCCATCTCCTGGCTGTGCGCCAGGACCCACTCACGGCTCGCCCGCGGGTGGTCCCAGGCATAGCGCACCGAGGCGCAGATCCCCGCGTCCAATGCGGTAGTCATCTGGGCACCGAGCGTTCGAAGGGCGACGATCCCGCCGAGGGGGAGCGGCAGACCGGTTGACTGCTCCCACCAGGTGCCGAGGTCGGCCACCAGGTGCAGGCCGTGGTGCGAGTAGGTGAAGCGCGACTCGTGGATGACGAGACCCGCGTCGACTACGCCGGCGGACACCGCCGGCATGATCTCCTCGAATGGCATGACCGTGACGGACCCGACGCCGGGATCCCACAGCCGAAGCAGCAAGTACGCCGTGGTGCGGTCACCCGGCACCGCCACGTGCGCGCCTTGCAGGTCGGCGGCGGTGGCGGGACTGCGGGTCAGCACCAGCGGGCCGACGCCGCGACCTACCGCGCCTCCGGATCGCAGCAGGGAGTACGTCGGGAGCAGCCAGGGCAGTGCGGCGTACGACACCTTGACCACATCGAGCGCGCCTGCTGCGGCCAGGGCGTTGAGCTCGTCGATGTCGGCGAAGACGATCTCGACGGCAGGGCCGTCAACGAGAGAGTGCGCGAGGGCGTGGAAGATGAAGGTGTCATTGGGGCACGGTGAGATGCCGACCCGAAGCGTCATGTCCACCCTGGACAGAGGATCGCGCCGGCTGCCGTGGTGAGCGACGACAGCGCGCCCAACAGGTCCCACGACTCACGATCGCGCATGCCCACCTGGTTGCTGATGGTGCGCACTTCGAGGACGGGGATGTGGTGCAGCGCCGCGACGTGTGCGACCCCGGCCCCCTCCATCGCCTCGGCGACCGCGCCGTGCTGTGCCATCAGCTCGGCAGCACGGTGCGTCGTGCCGGTGATGGTCGAGAGGGTCAGCAGCGGGCCGACGGCCACGGTCAGCTCCGTCCGCGCCAGCCCTGCGCGAGCGGCGGCGAGCATCGCGTCGTCGCTCGCCACCGTCGCGCCGCCGTCGAGACCCATGGCGTCGAGGGCGAGGAAGCGCTCCGGTGTCATCGCGCCGAGGTCAGCCGCCACGATCACCGACGCCAATGCCACCGCGCCGGCGGCCAGGTTGGCCGACGCGAAGGCTCCCGCGATCCCCATGCTAACGAGGTGCGACACGTCGTGGGTCGCGACGGCGTACGACGCTGCCGCAGCCGCGGCTGCCGGTCCCACGCCCCCAGCGATGACGAGCACATCCGCGCCGGCGGTCTCGCAGCGTCGCCCCTGTCGGTACGGACCGACCGTGACCTGGTGGGGAGCGCCGATGCCATCGGCCACCGCGTCGCGCTCCGCGTCGACGGCGGTGACCACCAGAGTCAGACTCATCGATCAGCCGCGGCCAGAGCGAGCCGGTGCCAGTGCCTTGCGAATGGAGCTCGCGGCGTCGTCGAGCTCGTCGCGCAGGCTGGCGGACAGCTCTCCTGCTCGGGCCGCGTCGACCCGCGCCCGCCAAGCGCCCAGCTCGTCGTCGAAGGCTGGGCGCTCTCGGCGGGAGAGCCAGGGGGCCCGCTCGAGCAGTCCCCGAGCTTCTTGCAGCAGCAGCTGGGCCCGGGCCATCAGTCGGATGTCGTCATCGCCGTCGGCCGCAATCGTCGCCCAGTCACCGAGCTCTGCGAGCCGGGTGCGCGCTCGTCGCCGCAGCTCCTCCGTGACCGTCGGGTGGGCGTAGACCACCTGCGCCATCGCGAGCTCGTCCCGCCCGGCCAGACCGTCCCACGCAGCGTCGCGGGCCGCGTGGTCGACGAGCAGCACCAGGTGGCCGGCTCGCTCGCGGGCAGCAAGGCTGTTGTGTGCCGCCACCGACGTCACGAGCAGAGCGCGTGCCCGGTCGCCTTCGGCAGTGCCCGGCCACCCTTCGGCTACGTGCTCGAGCGTCCGCACCACCTCGCGTGAGGTGGCGGCATTGGTGGTCCAGTCGAGCACCGTGGGCAGGTGCGCCCGGTAGGCGTCCCACGTCGCCAGGGAGGGCAGCGCCGCTTCCGCTTGGGCGAGCAGCTCCTGCGCCTGGCCGCCCACCTGGCGCAGCGCACCGGCCGCCGTCGCGCTGCGGCTGCCGCGGCGGAGTGCGGGTGCCGGTGCTCCGGACGCCAGAGCGCTGCACACGCGGTAGGCATCCGCCAGCTCCACCATCCGCCGGTGCGCCTCGGCCTGGACGTCGACCGGCAGGTCACCGACGCGGTCCGGGTGGAGCAGGGCGGCCGCCGTGCGGAAAGCACGTCGGCACACGTCGGGGGCAGAGCCCGGGGGCAGCCCGAGCACCCGCCATGCCCAGGCCGGCTCCATGCATTCAGGTTACCTGCCGGCGCAGAGTTCCCCGATCGATCGCGGGTGCGCTCAGGTGCGCCGGCTGAGCGCGGTCGAGGTCGTGGCGGCGCACATGGCCACGGCGGCGAGGCCGAGGCCGAGGCCGCCGCGGAGCGGCAGCACGATGCCGAGGGCGCCGCCCGCCACCCAGGCCAGCTGCAGAGCTGTCTCCGATCGGGCGAATGCCTGCCCGCGCAGCTCGTCGTCGATGTCGCGCTGCAGGATCGAGTCGAGAGACAGCTTGCCGAGCGATCCGGCCAGGCCGCTCGCCGCTGCGGCGAGGGCAGCAGTGCGGAGGCTGAAGGACAACGCGGCAAGCGTGCACCCCGCCGACGCCACTGCCAGAGATGCCGTCAGCAGCGCCTCCGGCGCGCGCGCCCGGAGCCCCACGCCCAGCCCGGTGCCGAGCATGCTGCCGGTGGCACCGGCGGCCACGACGAGCCCGAGCTGCAGCGTGCTCACCCCTTGGGATCGGAGCAGGAAGGCCAGGAACATCGTCAGGTAGCCGGCGAGCGCCCGGAGCGAGACGGTGGCCACCACCGTGGTCCGCAGGTGCCCGGTCCATTGCAGGCGGCGGGCAGCCGGTGCGACTCCCGTCGGCAGCTCGGCCGCGGGACTGTTCACCGCCGCCGGGAGCCGGAGCGCCAGGACAGCGCTGGCCGCGAAGACCACCGTGGCCAGCCGCAGCGACCAGTTGGCGCTGGACAGCGCGATGACCGCCGCACCGAGGCCCGCGCCCGCCGCACCGGTCACCACGCCGGTGGCGCTGAGCCGGGCGTTGGCCGCGACGAGGGACAGCTCTTCCGGCAGCAGGCGAGGCACGGCTGCGCTGCGCGCGACGCCGTACCCCTTGGAGAACACGAGCACGCCGAAGGCCAACGGGTAGAGGGCGAGGCCGACCGTGTCGGCCATCAGCCAGGTGAGCGCACCCCGCGCGACGAGCGTGACCACGATCGCCGTACGCCGCCCGCTGCGGGCTCGATCGAGGAGCGGCCCTATCACCGGGGCGACGATGGCGAAGGGCGCCATGGAGGTGAGCAGGTAGAGCGCCACCTTCCCGCGTGCTTCGCCGACAGGCACGGAGAAGAAGAGCGACCCGGCGAGCGAGACGGCGACGAGCGCATCCCCGGCGGTGTGCGATGCGTGCACCCGGACCAGGGGGACGAATCCCCCGCGCTGCCACGGCGCCGCCCGCGGCGGTGGCTTTGCCGAGGCCCGGCTGCTCTCAGTCAACACCGGCCCATTCTGGGGTCGTCGCGGTGGGTGCGGAAGTGCGCGATGATGGGGATGTGACCACCGCCACGCTGGAGCACCCGACCACCGGCAAGAACGCCCCCGACGCCGTCTGTGCCGCCGCCGTCGAGGTCGCGCGCGAGGCAGCCCGAGCGGAGGTCGGGCTCGGCTCGCTGGGCGAGCACGTCGGGGTCGAGGTTGACGGCGAGCGGATGCTCACGCATCTCTTCGAGTGCACCGACCCCGGCTATGTGGGGTGGCGCTGGGGGGTCCAGGTGGCTCGCGCCTCGCGGGCCAAGGAAGTCAGCGTCAACGACGTCTTCCGCGTCGCTGGTCCTGACTCGATCCAGGCACCGGAGTGGGTGCCTTGGGCCGAGCGCCTGCTCCCCGGCGACCTCGGAGTCGGCGATCTGCTGCCGGCGGCGCCGGATGACGACCGGCTCGTTCTCGCCTTGGAGGACGCGCTCTCCGATGACCCGCTGATCGAGTGGGGCCTCGGCCGCCCTCGCGTGCTCTCGCAGGTCGGGCGCATCGAGGCCGCCGAGCGGTGGTACGACGGCGACGCGGGCCCGCAGAGTCCGCACGCCCGGCAAGCCCCGGCTCGCTGCGTCTCCTGCGGATTCTTCGTGGCGCTCGCGGGCGGGCTTGGCCAGGGCTTCGGCGGCTGTGCCAACGAGTTCTCCCCCGACGACGGTCGAGTGGTAGCGGTGGACCACGGATGTGGCGCGCACTCGGAGGGCTCGGCGCTCGTCGCCGAGATCGGCCCGGCGCCGGCGCTGGTCGACGACTTCACCTTCGAGGTCGTCGACGAGGTCGCCGTGGCCGGGCTGCCCGATGGTGACGACGTCGGTGCCGCCGCCGCTGCCGCCGATGACGGCGCAGCCGACTACATCACCAGCGCCGACGACTAGCCGGTTGGAGCGCGGGCGCAGCCTCTATGGTGCGCCGGCGCTCCGACCGGTCGAGGTCGCCCCCTGGTGCTCGTCGCCCATGGCGTCGCGGGCGATTGCGCGCTCCCGTCGTCGGCAGTAGTAGAGGCCGAGCAGGCCGAGCGTGGCGCCGGCGCCGCAGGCCCACAGCCACCACAAGCGGTCGGCGCTGTCGAGTGCGCCATAGAACGGCAGCAGAGCGAGTCCGGTGAGCACCCATGCGGCGGTGCCGATCAGCACCGTCCGCACGTCGTCGGTCTCGAGCGGGGGTGGGTCCGGGCGGCGGCTCACGGGCGAAACGCTACCCCGCAGCACGCAGTTCTTCCGTAAGATCACTCGAGCCGACGGTGTACGCCGAGCGGCTCGTTCACCCTAGGGGGGTCCCCGTGTCGTCTCGGCTTCGACGTCTGGTTGCTGCGCGATCCGGTCGGCTCGCCGGCGTGGCTGCTCTCACGCTGGCGCTCGCCTCCACTGGGTGTGCCGCCCGCTTCGAGCGACCTGAGAACACCGCCGGATCGACGCTGGTCGACGCCGGTGACGGTCTGGTCGTCGACACCACGACCGGTGAGGTCGTCGCTGCGGATGAGGTTGCCGAGCCAGGCGCCAGTGCTGCACCTGGTACGCCGTCGACTCCGGGCAAGCCGCGGAGCGCGACCGCGGCGGGACCAGCTGGCGGTCCGGGTACCCCGACGCGGCCCGGAGCGAGTGCGGCGCCGGGCACCCGGCCCAGCGCCGGCGCACCACAGCCCGGGTCCACCCGCCCCGCGTCAGGCCCGTCTTCGGTTGATCCGGGCAAGAAGCCTGGCATCACAGCCACCACGATCAAGCTCGCCTACCTCATCCCCAAGACCGGCGCGGCACCGGTGCCGCCGCAGGTCGAGCAGGGCATTCGCGCCTACTGGGACTACCTGCGCACCAAGGGCGGGGTAGCCGGCCGCAACGTGCAGGTCACCATCTACGACACGACGTCCAACGAGCAGGTCGCGCGCGAGGTGGCTCAGCAGGCCATCGACGACGGCAACTTCATGGTGGTGGCGCTCGACCGCTTAGGAGTCCAGCAGGCCATCGGCAAGTTCCTCGACGACCGCAACTTCCCCAACCTGCAGGTGCAGACCCCGGTCAACCTGCCGGCTTCGCAGAGGTGGACCTTCGGCCTGACGATCGACCATGACTCGCAGGGGACGATGATCGCGCAGTACTTCAAGCGCGGTCTCAAGGCGACCAAGGTCGCCGTGGTCTACGAGACGGACAACACCCTCAAGCCCGGGGTCGAGGCGATGAAGACCGAGGCCAAGAAGCTCGGACTCGACGTGGTCTACGAGTCGCAGATCGACGGCAACGGCAACGACTTCTCCGCGCAGGCTGCCCAGCTACGCGAGTCGGGGGCGACCGCGACGTGGCTCTACATGGCGCCGATCCCCGCGGCCAAGCTGGCTGGTCAGGCAGATGCCATCGGCTACCACCCGATCTGGTTCGCCAACTCGATCTCGTGGAACTTCAACATCGTCTTCGGCGGTGGGGCCAACCGCGCCATGCGGGATGCGCGTGCCTTCAGCCCCTGGCCGGCCCTCAACGACCCGCGCACCGCCACCTACAAGAGGGCGTACCAGTCGCTGTACGCCGACCCGCCGGAGGACCTCGGCATCCCCGGCTGGGGCATCGGACAGATCATCTCGACAGCCCTGAAGACCGTCGGCCAGGACCTGGGGCAGAACAACTTCCGAGCCGCGATGCAGACGCTGCAGATCGGCAGCACCAGCGTCGTCGACGGCACCCCGATGCTGTGGTCACCGCTGGCGTTCGGTCCTGGTGTCCGCACGGGTGCCACGAAGGTCGTCACATACAAGGAGAGCAATCAGAGCTGGGCTGTCGAGGCCGACTACCGCAGCGGTTACTAGGCCCCTCGGGTGCTCCTCTCCCAGGTCGTCACCGGGCTCGCGGTCGGGGCGGCGTACTCGCTGATCGCCGTCGCGGTCGTGCTCATCTACTCCGGCACCCGGACCCTGTCCATCGCGATGGGCGAGATCGGTGCCTTCGGGCTCTTCGTCGGGCTGCGGTGGCGGGCCGACGGCATCCCGGTCCTCGGGTGGAAGCCGTCGGCGCTGTGGGCCGGCGTCATCGCCGTCGTCATCGGCGGTCTGCTCGGACTGCTCATCGAGCGCGTCGTCATGCGACCGCTCGTCCGCCGGCCGCCGCTCGATGGACTGATCGCGACGCTGGGCGTCGCGCTCTTCCTCGCGCTGCTCGAGCTGAAGATCTACGGCGAGGACCCGGTACCAGCCCCGTCTCCCGTTGGGGACAGGGTCATCACCATCCTCGGCGCGCCGCTCCCGGCGACCCGCGTCGCCGCCTTCGTGCTCGCCACGCTGGTGGCCGGCGCGCTCTTCGTCTTCCTGACCCGCACCAAGTTCGGGCTAGCGACCCGGGCCGCGACGAGCGACCCCACGGTGGCCCGGCTGCTCGGGGTCAAAGTCAACTCCGTCTACCGTTTCGCGTGGGGGGTGGGCGGTGCGCTTTCGGGGCTGACGGCGGCAGTGCTCGTGCCGGCCTTCGGCCAGCTCACGCCGTTCGCGCAGACGCAGTTCTCCCTCCGCGCGCTGGCCGGCGCAGTGATCGGCGGCCTCGACAGCATCTGGGGCGCGATCCTCGGCAGTCTGCTCGTCGGCGTCGTCGAGACGGTGGTGCAGTCCAACGTGAGCTCCAGCCAGAACGGCTACGCCAGCATGGCCGTGCTCGTGCTGGTCTTGGGCACGCTGCTCGTGCGCCCACGGGGGATCTTGGGGACCGCCGGTGTCGCCTGAGCTCTTCGCCCCTCGCCGCCGGCCGCCCGTCGTACCCGCCGTCTTCGGCCTGGTGCTTGCCGTCGTGGTGCTTCTCGGTCCACTGCTGCTGCAGCCCGGCAAGGTGTCCACGCTCGTCACCGCCATCGCCATTGCGATCACCGCCCTCGGTCTCGACCTGCTCGTCGGCAAGACCGGCCAGCTCTCCCTCGCTCACGCCGCGTTGCTCGGGGTCGGCACCTTCTCTGCGATCGGGTTGGGTGGGCGTGGCATCCCGTGGCCACTGGCCTTCGTCGGGGCCATCGCGATCACGGCGGCCACCTCGGCGTTGATCGGATTGCCCAGCTTGCGGATCCGCGGGTTGCAGGTGGCGATCACGGCGCTGGCGTTCCAGGTCTTCGCCGACTCGTTCCTCTTCCAGCAGAATTGGGTGAAGGACAACACGCTGACCTTCACCCCGCCGTCCTTCTTCGACCCGGCGCAGCACGGCTTCCGCCGGCTGTACTACTTCGGCATCGTCCTGCTCGTGCTGACCGTCCTCGTCCTACGTCGGATCGACGCCACGCGGGCCGGCCGGTCCTTCGTCGCCGTCCGTGACGTCGAGGCGCGAGCGGTCGCCTTCGGGGTGACGCCCGGGCCGACGAAGCTGCTCGCGTACGCACTCTCCGGAGCGATCGCCGGGCTGGGCGGAGCGCTGATCGCTTTCAAGGAAGGCAGCGTCAACGACGTCGGCACCTTCAACCTGCAGGCCTCCCTCCTGCTCGTCGCCGTGGTGGTCGTCGGCGGTGCCGGCTCTCCTGTCGGCATCTGCCTGGCCGCCTTCTTCGTCCGAGCGCTGCCCAACCTCATCCCCCCGGGCGCGTCCCTGCCGGTCATCGGCGAGGTCGCGACGTCGATCCCGATCCTCTTCGCGGCGTTCCTCGTCATCAACGTCGTCGCCAATCCCGAAGGGACCGGCGGGCAGCTCCGGTCGGCCCGCCGCCGCATCGAGCTGCTGCTCTCCGGTCCGCGCGCTCGACCGTCACCCCGCCCGCAGGCGACCGACCCAGTCGCCTCCGCCGTACGGGCCGCTGATCTCCGAGACGTGCCACGCGGACTTCCGTCGAGGCTGCCGGTGCCCGCGCTGCTGACCGGTCGAGACGTGACGGTGCAGTACGGCGGCGTACGCGCATTGTCCGACGTATCACTGGAGGTGCGCCGCGGCGAGATCGTCGGCCTGATCGGAGCCAACGGCGCGGGCAAGTCGACCTTCTTCAACGCCGTCAGCGGGCTGGCCCCTGTGCAAGGCTCGATCCGCTACCGGGGGCAGGAGCTCGTGGGCACCGACGCCGCGCGGCGCAGCCGCGTGGGGATCGCGCGCACCTTCCAGGACATGGGGCTGATCCGCGCCGACACCGTCCGGCAGAACCTGCTGCTGGCACAGGGGTGGATGGCCCGCTACCCGCAGTCCGCCGGGATCCTCGCGCTCGGGTCCAGTGTGCGCGACGAGCGCGAGCTGCGCCGGCGCGCGGACCTGGCCCTTGAGCTCTTCGGGCTAGACCACCTCGCGAACGAGACGCTGGGCGGACTTCCGTACGGCACGATGCGCATCTGTGAGATTGCTGCGGCGGTCAGCACGGGCCCCGACCTGCTGCTGCTCGACGAGGCGACAGCCGGGCTGACTCCGGAGGAGGCCAATGCGCTCGGCGACCGGTTCTTGGCGTTGCGCTCGGAGCTCGGTCTGACGCTCGTCGTCATCGAGCACCACGTGCCGCTGATCGCCAGGGTGTGTGACTACACGTACTGCCTCGAGTCGGGCCAGCTCATCGCCGAGGGGACGCCCGACGATGTGACCGCGCAGCCGCGCGTGATCGAGTCGTTCCTGGGCAAAGGCTCGCTCCGCGAGTCTGGCAGTGCAGCCTCGCTCCGCGAGCCGGCACCCGCGTGACGAGCCCTCTGCTCGAAGTCGAGTCCCTGTGCTCCGGCTACGGCGCGCTGCAGGTGCTCTTCGACGTGTCGCTGACCGTCGGGGAGGGTGAGATCGTCGCGTTGATGGGCTCCAACGGGGCGGGCAAGACCACGACGCTGCGCACCGTCACCGGCCTGATCAAGCCGATGAGCGGCCACGTGCGGCTCGACGGCGCAGAGGTGACCGGGCGCCCGCCGGAGACGCTGGTGCCACGCGGGGTCGTCATGGTCCCGGAGGGCCGGGGCATGCTCCGTGACCTG
This sequence comes from Mycobacteriales bacterium, assembly GCA_035536235.1. Taxonomy (GTDB): domain Bacteria; phylum Actinomycetota; class Actinomycetes; order BP-191; family BP-191; genus DATLNF01. The sequence continues at coordinate 1,813 of DATLOQ010000129.1, read as the reverse complement.
ACGGTCGCCGAGAACCTCGCTCTGGGTGCGTACGTCAGCAGGGACAAGGCGGCCATCGCTGCCTCCTTGGATCAGGCCTTCACGACGTTTCCGATCCTCGCCGAGAGGCGCAGCCAGAAGGCTGGCACCCTCTCCGGGGGGCAGCAGCAGATGCTCGCACTCGGCCGCGCGATCATGTCTCGGCCCCGGCTCATGCTCGTCGACGAGGCTTCGCTCGGCCTGTCGCCGATCATGACCGAGACGGCTTTCAACCTCATCGCCGAGGTCAACCGCACGGGCGTGGCAGTGCTCATCGTCGAGCAGAACGTCCTCGCCCTTGACCTTGCCGATCGCGCCTACGTGCTCGAGAAAGGCCAGATCGTGGCCACCGCAGAGGGCGCCGACGTGCGCACCATGCAGGGACGTCTCCGCGAGGCCTACTTGGGCCGGGCCGCGCCGTGACGCTGGCGGCACAGGCTGTGCAGCTCGACGAGACCTTCGGCATCGTGCTCGGGGGTCTGGCGCTGTCGATCCTGGCTCTGTGGGGGCTGGCGACGTACATCCGACGATCCCGACCTGCCCGCACAAATGCCGTCCGCACTGACTCTGCCCGACCCGATGCCGCAGGCACTGACTCCGGAGGCACCGTCATGTCCTCGACCCGCTCCCGTCTTTACACCGGCGTCGGCTTCCTCGCTTTAGCCGCCGCAGTCGGTGCGGTCGGGTGGTACAAGATCTCCGGCGAGCCGTTCTTGCCCCGCCAGGTGCCCTTGCTCGCGTCGGCTGGCATGGCGGTCGTCGTGCTGTCTGTCGTCGGCGGCAGCCTGCTCGTCGCCGACCAGCTGCGTGGCGACGACCGGCGACTCGACGAGCTGGAGTCGGCGGTGCAGCAGCTCGCGGACACGCTAGCCCCGCTGATCGAGTCGCCGGCCCGGCTGCGCACCTCGGTCGGGGGGTCAGCACCTAGCAAGGAAGTTCGCCCGTCAGCTGAGCCCGGTGCCCCGGTTCAGCCGAAGAGCGCACCTGCGGACAGCGCTCCGGCGAAAAGCGCACCTGCGAAGAGCGCACCTGCGAAGAGCGCACCCGCAAAGAGCTCGGCCGAGTCGAGCGCACTAGTGAGCGCCGCGCCGGCGGGCAGCGCAGCTGTGAAGGCTGGGTCGGCGGCCAGCGCTCCGACGACGCCCGCTCCGACGAAGAGCCCAGCGGCGGCGAGCGCACCGACGAAGGCGGCACCGACGAAGAGCGCACCGACGAAGAGCGCACCGACGAAGAGTGTGGCCGAGTCGAGCGCACCAGTGAGCGCCGCTCCGGCGGCCAGCGCTCCGACGAAAAGCGTGGCCGAGTCGAGCACACCGGTGAGCCCCGCGCCGGCGGCCAGCGCTCCGACGAAAAGCGTGGCCGCACCTGCACCCAGCGCAGCTGCGGAGACCGCACCTGCGGAGACCGCCCCTGCGAAGACCGCCCCTGCGAAGACCGCACCTGCGAAGAGCGCACCTGCGAAGACCGCCCCTGCGAAGACCGCACCTGCGAAGACCGCACCTGCGAAGACCGCCCCTGCGAAGACCGCCCCTGCGAAGACCGCCCCTGCACCCGCAGAGGCGGCACCTGTGACGGCCACACCTACGACGACGGACCGACCGGACGCTCGGTGACCCTGCGCTCTCATGTGTCATAGATGACACGTGAGAGTGCGGGGTTCGGGTGAAGGTCGGCTCAAGGCAGAACGGCAGCTCGCGCGCTGAGGGCGGTTGGAGTGCGGGCGTACGCTAGATGATGCGCCCGCGCTCCGACCCACCCCGGCTGGGGCCGAACACGAATTCGTTAGCAGGACTCA
>DATLOQ010000128.1:0-20164 GCA_035536235.1 Mycobacteriales bacterium | reverse complement strand
CGGCCCGCACGTGCGGGGCGATGGTCCGCGGGATGGCAGACTGGTCGCCGCGGTCATTCCTGCGGGTGTAGCTCAATGGTAGAGCCCCAGCCTTCCAAGCTGGCCATGCCGGTTCGATCCCGGTCACCCGCTCTCAGCCGGACTCGGTCACCTGGCCGTGGACCACGTGCAAGGTCCGGGTCAGCGGCACCGCTTCCAGCAGCCGTCGGTCGTGGGTCACCAGGAGCAGCGTCCCGCCGTACGACGCCAGCGCCTCCTCCAGCTGCTCGATGGCCGGCAGGTCGAGGTGGTTGGTCGGCTCGTCGAGGACGAGGCAGTTGGTGCCGCGCGCCATCAGCACGGCGAGCCCCGCCCGGGTGCGTTCCCCGGGCGACAGCGAGCCGGCCGCGCGCCCCACCTCGGGCCCCTTGAGGTCGAACTTCGCCAGCAGCGTGCGCACCTCTTCGGGCAGCAGGTCGGGAGCGGTGCGCCGTACGACATCGACGACGGTCGCCTCCCCGGCGAAGGACCGGCGAGCCTGGTCGAGCTCCCCCACGACCACTCCCGGCCCCAGCGTGGCCGTGCCGGAGACCAGCGGCAGCCGCCCGAGCAGCGCCTGCAGCAGCGTCGTCTTGCCGCCGCCGTTGGGCCCGACGACCGCCACCCTGTCCGCCCACCGCACGTCGACGTCGACTGGGCCGAGGGTGAACGCACCGAGTCGCACGACGGCCGAGCGCAGGACAGCCACTGCGTCACCGGAGCGCGGCGCGGCCGGTAGATCGAGGCGCAGCTGCCACTCCTTGCGCGGCTCCTGCACGGCCTCGCCGTCGAGACGCCGCAGCCGCGTTTCGAGCGACCGCACCTTCGACGCTGCCGAGGTCGCCGCCTCCATCCGGGCACCACGCGCGGCCCGGTCGTTGTCCGGCGCCTTGCGCTTGGCTCGCACCGCTCCGCGCACGGACATCTCCCGGGTGGACTGCACGCGACCCTGCAGCTCCTCGCGACGGTCGACGAAGTCGTCGTACTGCTCGCGCGCCTGCCGCCGCGCAACGGCCCGCTCCTCCACATACGCATCCCAGCCGCCGGCGAACTGCCGGGCGACCCGGTTGTGCGGGTCCAGCTCCAGGACAGCGGTGACGCAACGCGCGAGGAACTCCCGGTCGTGGCTCACCACGACGAGGCCGCCGCGCAGGCCGGTCACGAAGTCCTCGAGCCGGGCGAGCCCGTCGAGGTCGAGGTCGTTGGTGGGCTCGTCCAACAGCAGGACGTCGTAGCGGCTGAGCAGCACCGCCGCGAGTGAGGCCCGCGCCATCTGCCCACCGGAGAGTCCGCTCGTCTCCACGTCGAGCAGGTCCGCCGGCAGACCCAGGTCACCGCAGACCTCGACCGCCCGCGCGTCCAGGTCGGCGCCGCCGAGGTCGAGCCAGCGCTGCAGCGCGTCGGCGTACGACGTCGCGGCTGCGTCGTCTCCGCCGTCGAGCCCGGCGGCAGCAGCCTGCAAGGTGGCATCGGCGTCGGTGACCCCCGTGCGACGGGCCAGGTAGCCGAGCAGCTGCTCGCCGGCTCGGCGGTCCGGCTCCTGCGGAAGCAGCCCCACGGTCCCGGTCACTGACACGGACCCGCGGTCTGGCGCGATCTCGCCGGCGAGGATCCGCAGCAGGGTGGACTTGCCCGCGCCGTTCGGCCCGAGCAGACCGAGGCGCACGCCGGGGCCCACGGTCACGTCAACGCCGTGCAGCACCTCTTCCGCGCCATAGGACGCGGTGACGGCACGCGCGATGAGGGTGGCCATCGGCCGATCCTCTCGTGCGGCCGCGCGGCGAGCGTAGAGAAGTTACGTCGTACGTGTGATCCACCCTAGGACAGCACGGTGTTGAGTCCAGCTGAGGGGCTGGGGCTCGACATGAGGAGGATCCTGTGGACGATCACGTCACGGACGCCACGGGAGGGATCTCCCGCCGCTCTGCAGTCAAGAAGATCGCTGCCGGGACCGCGGTCGCCTGGGGTGCCCCGGCGCTGCTGACCCTGCAGCCCGCTCACGCGCAGGGCTCTCAGCCGTGCGCAAACTGTCCCCCGGCCGGCCCCCGGGAGAACCCCTGCGACCCCATCGCGAACGAGCCGCAGTGTGGTGACAGCGGTCCCTTCAACCGCTGCTCCTGTCTGCGCGATCTCGAGGGCAACTGCTTCTGCCATGAGTTCGTCGACTGCGGCGACCCGCGGACTGCGCCTGGCCCCAACAACACCTGCCCGCCGGGCTGGCGTGCCGCCTACGCCTGCTGTGACGGCCAGCGGATCCGCTGCTACCCGCCCTGCGGATACAACCACCACCAGAATCCGTAGCGGCCTGGGCGGGCCGTCACCTCCCGCGACGGCCCGCCTAGGCTCGCTGCATGGACCCGACCAGCTCTGCCGAGGTCGCGCGCGAGCTCCACGCGGTGCTCTTCGGCACGACCGCCGAGCTGACCGGCCCCCGGCTCGCCGAGCTGACCGACACTGACCTGGAACGGGACCGGGCCCTCTGGCGTGCGCTCGGCTTCCCTGTCGCCGCCGACGACGCGATGCGCTACTCCGGCGACGACGTCGCGGCCCTGGAGTCCTTGGACCGGCTGATCGGGACCGGCCTGGTCGACGACGAGGTCGCGATACGCCTGACCCGGGCCATGGGCCGGGCCCTCGCTGGAGTGGCCCGGTCGCAGGCCGAAGTGGTCGAGCAGCTCGCCGTGACCGCGAAGACCGATCCCGAGGACGTTCTGCGCTCGTTCGCGCACGTCGTGCCCGACATCGAGGCGCTGCTCGTCTTCGTCTGGCGGCGCCACCTGGTCGCGGCACTGGCCGAGGTGCTGGCGTCCGACGAACCGGGTGATGTCAGCACGCTCGCGGTGGGCTTCGTCGACGTCACGGGCTACACCGCCATGTCCCGAACGCACCCGCCGGCGGTGGTGCGCCACGTCATCCGCACCTTCGAATCCCGGGTGACCGACACCGTCGCGTCGTACGGCGGTCGCGTCGTGTCGACCCTCGGCGACGCGGTGCTCTTCACCGTGCCCGACTGCGTCACCGCCGCGCGGTTGGGCCTGGACCTGGCTCGGCTGCCGGTTGGTGACGACGACCTGCCGCCGGTGCGGGTTGGGCTCGCCTGGGGGGAGGTGGTCGCGCACCACGGCGACGTGCTCGGCTCGGTCGTCAACCTGGCCGCCCGCCTCTGCGAGATCGCCCGCCCCGGCACCGTGCTGATCGACCGCGATGGAGCGGCGCTGCTCCACGGCACGCCGGATCTCGCGGTACGCCGGATCGGCCGGACCAGCGTGCGTGGCTATGCCCACCTCGAGCCGTGGGCGGTCCGAGCGGTCACGTAGCAGTCACTACTGACGCCAGAGCAGCACCAGCGCCCGATCGTCGGAGCCGTCCGGCGCCACCGCGTCCACGAGCTTCTCCGCGCCGCCCTCGAACGTCGAGATGACGAGCCGGTTGGCTTCGCCCATGAGCTTGTCGATGCCCACGGAGAGATCCCGACCGGGCACCTCGATGATGCCGTCGGTGAACAGCAGCAATGCATCGCCGCGGCCCAGGCGCCCTCGCTCGGCCGGCCAAGCGGGGCCCTCGATGACCCCCAGGATCGCGCCCTCGGCCGCGCTCGTGGACCAGCAGCCCGTGGCGGCGGCGAAGTGCGCCGCTGGCGGATGCCCGGCTGACTGGACCAGGTAATCGCCGGTGGTGAGATCGAGGACCAGGTAGCCGGCGGTGGCAAACCCCTCGTCCCACGCCTGGCGTAGCAGATAGGAGTTGGCGGCAGGGAGGAAGTCCTCGGGGGGCACTGCACCGAGCAGACCACCGAGCGCACCCGAGAGCAGGAGAGCTCTGCTGCCGGCATCGATGCCTTTGCCGGAGACGTCCACCAGGGCCATCTCGAGCCGTCCACCTTGCACAGCAGAGACCAGGAAGTCACCGGCGAAGCCGGCGTCGCCCGCCGACCGAATCGAGACCTCGACCCGCCATCCGTGCGGCAGGGCCGGCAGCACTCCCTGCTGCCGCAGCCGGTCCCGCACTTCGACGAGCATCGAGCCGCCGCCGAGACCCGGCACTCCCAGCTCGTCCCGGTCGGCAGCGAGCTGATAGCTGACCCAGCCGATGACGGCGAGAAGGAGAATGGTGCCGGGCCGAAAGTCCCGCACCCCGTGGCGGGCCAGGAGTGCCACGGTGCCCCCCGCCGTCGCGACGAGGAGAACCTGGATCTCCGTCCGGGGCAGCACAAGCGCGCCGAGCACGAGGGGCAGCACCAGCAGCCCCGGCGGCGCGATGACGAGACCAGCCAGCAGCCCGAGCCCACAGACGAGGGCGGTGAGGGCCAGCAGGGCAGCCATCGTCAGCCGAGCCTGAGCGCGCTGGCTCCATCGTCCCCCCCAGGCCACGCAACCCCCTGCTGTCGTATCGGCAGATTGAGTATTCCAGGGTCCCCAATCTCACCTCACGGTGATGGTTTACTGCCCCGCATTCAGGGGAAGTGTCCACCGGTAGTCCGTCCCGCAGCTGTTCGGATACGCGGAGGGTTTGAGATCGAGGCACACCTGCTGCTGCGCCCGGTCCCCGCCAGTGCCGGCATCGCGAGGCGGTTCGTCGCGGAGACCATGACCTCATGGGGTTGTGAGGCGCTCGTCGACGTCATCATCCTCCTGGTCAGCGAGGTCGTCACCAACGCCGTGCTGCACGCGCGCTCCGATGTCGAGCTGCGCCTGGTCGGGGAGCGCGATCACATGCGGGTCGAGATCTCGGACTCCTGCGCCCTTGTCCCGGTCCTCCGCGAGCGCAGCGAGGATGCGATGACCGGACGAGGGCTCCAGCTCGTCGCCCAGCTGGCCAGCTCATGGGGTGTCAGCGAGCGCGTCGATGGCAAGACCGTGTGGTTCGAGCTAGCCGCCTGATCGAATCCCATTGTCCGGTCGGCTCGGCACCGGTAGACCTCCCCCATGACCCTCCCGGATAGTGGACAACCTGTGGCTGCGTCTGGTCGACGTCCCCGCCGCGCTGCGCCCGCGCAGCTATGCCAGCCCCGGCCACGTCGTCCTCGAGGTGACCGACGAGCTCTGCGGGTGGAACTCCGGCCGCTGGGCGCTCACCGTGGCTGCCGACGGGGTGACCTGCGAGGCGACCAGCAGCGAGCCTGACCTCCGGCTGGGCGTGGCCGAGGTCGGCGCGGTCTACCTGGGCGGATCGGGGCTGCGCGCCTTCGCCGCAGCCGGCCGGGTGCACGAGCTCACCGCGGGATCGATTGACCTGGCGGATCGGGTGTACACCTGGTCTCCGCTGCCGTGCTGTCCCGAGGTGTTCTAGATCTCGGGACAGCGTCAGCCGGCCTGGCACCTCGGGCACCAGTAGAGGTTGCGACCGGCCAGCACCGCGCTCTGCACCTCGCTGCCGCATCGCCGACACGGCAGCCCGGCCCGGCGGTAGACGTAGTGCGCGTCGTCCCGGGACGCCCGACTGCTCCCCGTGCGATCCGCCGGCTCGGTGGTGACGATGCGCCCGGACCGCACCCCGGCTCGCAGCATCTGAATTGCGCGCGCCCACAAGTTGTCGAAGCTCTCTCGAGGCAGGTCCCGGGCGGCCAGGAACGGGTCGATGCCATGCACGAACAGGATCTCAGCGCGGTAGACGTTGCCGATGCCCGCCAGCACCGACTGGTCCATCAGCGCAGCGGCGATGGGGATCCGCCGCGCCCGCAGCGCCGACCACGCCCGCTCGGGGTCGGCATCACGGCGGAGCGGATCGGGTCCGAGCCGCGCGACGAGTCGGCGTACGGCGTCCGGCTCGAGCAGCTCGCAGGCGGTCGGACCACGAAGGTCGTGGCAGGTCGTGGCCGCTTCCCAGCGCAGCCGGACGAGGCCGACTGGCGCCGGCGCGGGCTGGGCGAGCTCGCGGAATGTGCCGTAGAGCCCGAGGTGCACGTGCAGGGTCCAGGGGCCGTCGATGTCGTAGAGCAGGTGCTTGCCGTAGCCCTCGGCCCGCAGCAGCAGCCGACCGTCGATGAGGCCGGCCCCCGCGGTGAACCGACCCTGCGGGCTGGACGCCCGCAGCTGTTCGCCCCGGAGCAGCCGGTTGTGTCGACGCGCCAGCCGATGGATCGTGTGCCCCTCGGGCATTCCGACGTACTCCTGTCCAGAGCAGGTGCGGCGAGCCGCCCGTCCGTCTCATCCTCCCGGAGGTGCCATGCCCGAGCAGCCCCGCCGTGCCAACCCCAACAGGCCGGGCCGGCCACAGAGCGGGCGCGGTGACCGCAGCGGCGTGGGCGGCCTCGTCGGAGCCGGGCCGTCGATCGTCGGTGTGAGCGGCTCCATGCGGGCACGCGACGTGTCTCGTCCGGGCGAGCATCACGACGAGCAAGCCGAGCAGAGCGTGGTCGTGCGTCGACGCGAGCCCGTGCCGCCTGCGGAGACCCCGCCCCGGCCCGGCGCGAGGACGCCATCCTCCGCCACCGCCACCCCCAGGACCGTCGGGCCGACCCCGCCGCAGGACTGACCGTGCCGCTCGTCGCTGGGGTGGACGGCTGTCCCGGGGGGTGGGTCGCCGCTCTGGTCGACGAGGACGCCGGCACCTGCCACTGGCGGCTGCTGCGGGACGCGGTCGGCGTCATCGGGCTGCTCCACGAGCCGGGAGTGCACGTGGTGGGCATCGACATCCCCATCGGGCTGCCCGAGCCGGGCCGCACGCGAGCAGCCGACACCGAGGCCCGCGCCGAGCTCCGCGAGCGGCGGTCCTGTGTGTTCCCGGCGCCACCGCGGGAGGTGCTGGCCGAGAACGACTACCGCCTGGCGAACGCGGCCCACCGCCGGCTCATGGGGAAGGGCCTGTCCAAGCAGGCCTTCTTCATCGGGGCCCGCATCGTCGACGTCGACCGCGCGATGACGCCCGCTCTCGCGGACCGGGTTGTCGAGGTGCACCCCGAGCTCGTCTTCGCCCGCCTGGCCGGTCGCCCGGTCGGCACGAAGAAGACCCCCGCTGGACTGGACACCCGCGCAGCGCTGCTCGCGCCCTGGCTTCCAGCGGTGGCCGAAGCTGTCGCCGGCCGGCCGCGCGGGGCCAGGGCCGATGACGCGCTCGACGCCCTGGCCTGCGCCCAGGCCGCATCCCGCTGGCGACACGGCACCGCTGTGTGCTGGCCCACGTCACCGGCGTACGACGCCCGCGGCCTGCCGATGCGCATGGTCTGCTGATCTCCCGGGATGGCTAGGGCAGCTGGAGCGACTTCACCTCGAGGAACTCCTCCAGCCCGAAGGTCCCGAGCTCGCGGCCGTTGCCCGACTGCCGGTAGCCGCCAAAGGGCGCCAACGGGTTGAAGCGGCCGCCATTGACGTCCACCTGGCCGGTGCGCATCCGCCGGGCGAAGGCGGTTGCCCGCTCGAGGTCGGCCGCCCACACCGCCCCCGCCAGTCCGTAGACGGTGGAGTTGGCGATCTGCGCCGCGTCGTCCTCGTCGTCGTACGGCATGACAGCGAGCACCGGGCCGAAGATCTCCTCCTGGGCAATGCGCATGTCGGAGGTCACGTCGGCGAAGACCGTGGGCCGCACGTAGTAGCCACGGTCGAGGCCGGCCGGCGGCTCGACCCCACCCGTCACCAGCCGCGCGCCGTCGTCGATGCCGGCCTGGATGTAGCCGCGCACCCGCTCGCGCTGCGTGTCGGACACCAGCGGACCCAGCCGGGTCGTCTCGACCGTCGGATCTCCCGGTGCATAGGCCTCGGCCAGGGCTCGAACGATCTCGACCACTTCCTCCTGCCGGTCCCGCGGGACGAGCATGCGGCTGAACGCGGTGCACTTCTGCCCGGCGTTCTGGAAGACGTCGGCGACGCCGACCTTGGCTGCCTTGGCGAAGTCCGCGTCATCGAGGAGGACGTTGGCGGACTTGCCGCCCAGCTCCAGCGCGACCCGCTTGACCGTCGCGGCGGCCAGCTCGGAGACGCGGGACCCGGCGCGCGTAGACCCGGTGAACGACACCATGTCCACGTCCGGATGTGCAGCGAGAGCCTCGCCGACTACAGGTCCCGTCCCGGTCACCAGGTTGAAGACGCCGGGCGGCAGCCCTACTTCGTCGATCACCTCAGCGAGCAGGTAGGCGGCCAGCGGTGCCACCTCGCTGGGCTTGAGCACCACGGTGCAGCCGGCGGCCAGCGCCGGCGCCACCTTGGCCACGACCTGGTGCAAGGGGTAGTTCCAGGGGGTGATCGCCCCGACGACCCCGACGGGCTCGCGGACGACGAGGGAGTTGCCGATCTGCTCCTCGAAGGCGTAGTCGAGGACCAGCGCCGCGAACGTGCCCAGGATGGCGACCGGCAGTCCTACCTGCACGGCCTGGGCGAACTTGGTCGGTGCCCCCATCTCGGCGGTGATGATCTCGGCGGCCTCTGCGGCCCGGGCGCCGAGCGCCTCCTGCAGCCGGGAGAGGGCCTTGGCCCGCTCCTCCACGGGCGTGGCCGACCATCCGGGGAAGGCTGCCCGCGCCGCGCCTACCGCTCGGTCGACGTCGGCCGGCGCACCTGCCGGGACGGTGGCGATGACGTCCTCGGTCGCCGGGTTGACCACCTCGATCGTGCCGGCGCCGGCGGGTGCGACCCACTGCCCGCCGACGTAGAACGTGTCGCGGCTCTGCACAGCGCCTCCGGAGGTAAGGGACTGGACCTGCCAGCCTCAGGTGCCGAAGCCTATGACCCCTCGCGGGGCCAATCGGCGTGGGGTCCCGGGTGCGGCAGGTGCTCGCCGATCCGACCCGGATGCTCCGTGTCGAGGTGGTCGCGCAGCTCAGCCTCGTTGCGGAACCGCAGCTCGCAGTCCGGGCACTGGTGGACGCTCATCGGCACCTCCCTGGTCGGAACCTGGTCAGTCGAAGCTCGGTCTCGCGTCGCGGGTGCGCTTGAGCTCGTAGAAGCCGGGGGTGCGCGCCACCAGGAGCACACCGTCCCAGAGGCGGCCGGCATCCTCGCCCTTCGGTGCGGGCGTCACGACGGGCCCGAAGAACGCCGTGTCCTCCAGCCCGACGATCGGCGTACCGACGTCGAGACCGACTCGGGCCATGCCCTCGTCGTGGTCAGCCGCGATCGCGACGTCCCACTTCTCGTCGTCCAGGGCGTCCGCAAGGTCCGCGGGAAGCCCGATGCCGAGCAGGGCGGCCTCGACAACTGCTCGATCGCGATGTGTCTTCTCAAGGTGATAGCTGGTGCCGAGCGCCGTGTAGAGCGGCAGGACGACGTCGGTGCCGTGGGCGTTGCGGGCGGCTGCGATCACCCGCTCCTGCTGATGACTGCGCAGGTGATTCTCCCGGGCCTTCTCGCTGGGCTCCTTGCCCTCATTGAGGACGTAGAGGCTGAGCAGTCGCCAGGTGACCTCGAGGTCGCGGACCGTCGCCGCCTCGAGCACCCACCGTGACGTCATCCAGGCCCAAGGGCAGGCAGGGTCGAACCAGAAGTCCACTGGGGTGCGGGTTGTCATACCCAAGCCAAGCACGTTCGGGCAAACTTCGTTGCACTACCCTCAGCGGCATGTCTGACAACAACCTCACCCGCGACGAAGCCAGGGAGCGCGCAGCGCTCATCTCGGGGGTCACGTACGCCGTCACCCTCGACCTGCGGTTCGGCGAGGAGCAGTTCGAGTCGACGACCGTGGTCGAGTTCCGCTGCGCCGAAGCCGGCGCCTCGACCTTCCTGGAGCTGACCGCCCCTGCCGTACGTCGCATCGTCCTCAACGGCGCTGACGTTGACGCCGCGGCCTTCGACGGCAACCGGCTGCACCTCACCGGCCTGGCCGCCGACAACATTGTGGAGGTCGTCGCCGACTGCGCCTACATGCACACGGGTGTCGGCCTGCACCGCTTCGTCGACCCGGTGGACAAGCGCGTCTACCTGCACACGCAGTTCGAGACCTTCGACGCGCACCGGGTCTACGCGTGCTTCGACCAGCCGGACCTCAAGGCGCCGTTCACCCTCACCGTGCATGCTCCCGAGGACTGGGTGGTCATCTCCAACGCCCGACCCGTCGAGCGACCGGCAGCAGGAGCGGCCGGGGAGTGGCGCTTCGCCCCGACGCCCCCGATCTCGACGTACATCACTGCCGTGGTCGCGGGGCCCTACCACGAGGTGCGGGAGACCCGGGGAGGCATCGACCTCGGGCTGTTCTGCCGGCGGTCGATGGCCGAGCACCTCGACGTCGAGGAGCTCTTCACCGTCACCGAACAGGGCTTCGCCTGGTTCCAGGAGGCCTTCGCCTGCGCCTACCCCTTCGGCGACAAGTACGACCAGCTCTTCGTGCCGGAGTTCAACGCCGGGGCCATGGAGAACGCCGCCTGCGTGACCTTCCTCGAGGACTACGTCTTCCGGTCGAAGGTCACCGATGCGTCGTACGAGCGGCGGGCCGAGACGATCCTGCACGAGATGGCGCACATGTGGTTCGGCGACCTCGTCACCATGCGGTGGTGGGACGACCTGTGGCTCAACGAGAGCTTCGCCACCTACGCCTCGATCCTCTGCCAGGTGAAGGCCACCCGCTTCACCGGCGCGTGGACGACCTTCGCCAACAAGGAGAAGACCTGGGCCTACCGCCAGGACCAGCTCTCCTCGACCCACCCGGTCGCAGCCGACATGGTCGACATCCACACCGTCGAGGTGAACTTCGACGGCATCACCTACGCCAAGGGCGCTTCGGTGCTGCGGCAGCTCGTCGCCTGGGTCGGCGAGGACGCGTTCCTCGCCGGGCTGCGCACCTACTTCGCTCGTCACGCTTTCGGCAACACGGAGCTCGAGGACCTGCTGGCCACCCTCGAGGAGTCGAGCGGCCGCGATCTCTCATCCTGGTCGAAGGAGTGGCTGGAGACTGCCGGGGTCAACACGATGCGCGCCAGCTTCGCAGTCGACGCCAAGGATGCCTTCACGTCGTTCCGCGTGCTGCAGGAAGCGCCGGCCGACTGGCCGACGCTGCGGTCGCATCGAGTCGCGATCGGCCTCTATGACATCGACAGCGCAGACGTCACCGGGGGCACCCTCGTCCGTCGACAGCGGGTCGAGCTCGACGTCGTAGGCGCCAGCACTGAAGTCCCCGAGCTCGTGGGGGTTCGCCGCCCCGACCTGATCCTGGTCAACGACGACGACCTCACCTACGCCAAGATCCGGCTTGACGACCGATCCCTGGCCACCGTCACCGACCGCCTGGGCCAGCTGCCCGACTCGCTGCCCCGCGCCCTGTGCTGGGCCGCATCGTGGGACATGACCCGCGACGGCGAGCTGCCCGCTCGGGACTATCTGAGCCTGGTCCTGCACAACATCGGCTCCGAGACCGACATCGGTGTCGTGCAGACCCTGCTCTCCCAGTCGCTCGGGGCCATCTACAACTACGGAGACCCCGCTAGTCGGGACGCCGAGCTGGAGCGGATTGCCTCTGCGTCGCTCGACCACCTGCACGCGGCAGTGCCGGAGAGTGACCATCAGCTGGCGTGGGCGCGGGCGTTCGTCTCCTCCGCGCAGTCGGCAGCGCACCGCGCGATGATCGCTGACCTGCTCTCCGGTGCGGTGACTGTGCCGGGCCTGGCCATCGACACGGAGCTGCGCTGGCATCTCGTCCGCCGCCTGTCGGCTCTCGGCGACATCGACGCCGAGCAGATCGCGGTCGAGGTGGAGCGCGACCCCACCGCGGCCGGCCACCGGCACGGCGCAGCGGCTCTCGCGTCCCGTCCCACGCAGGAGGCTAAGCGGGAGGCCTGGGCGTCGATAGTCGACGACCCGGATCTGCCCAACGCCGTTCTGTCGGCGACCATGTCGGGCTTCCAGCAGCCCCAGCAGGTCGAGCTGCTGGAGGAGTACGTCGAGCCCTTCTTCGCCGCGATGACGCACATCTGGGCGACGCGCACCAGCGAGGTGGCGCAGAACATCACTACCGGCATGTATCCGAGTGGGGTGATCCACCAGGACACCCGCGACCGCACGGACGCCTACATCCGCGAGGCAGATCCGGCGCCCGCCCTGCGTCGGCTGCTGCTCGAAGGCCGCGACGGCGTCGCGCGGGCGTTGAGAGCCCGGGCAGCCATCGCAGGGGACGCCGCCTCCTAGGAGGGCGGGACTGGCAGCTGCGTGCCGAGTAGGACATCGGGCAGCTCGTCCTCGACCCGCTCGGCGGCGCCCGGACCGGCGTACTGCGCGAGCAGCCGCAGCCCCTCGCACACTCCGCCGGTGATGTCGCCTACGGCGAACGATGCGCTCATCGAGGCGGCCACGATCTGGCACTCGTGATCGGTGATCCGCTCGCGGGCGTGCGGGGCGGTGACGATCTCGAACCGTCGCTGCGGCGGCGCGACGAGCAGCAGCACGGCAGGGCGGGAGAGCAGACCGAGCTCGACCATCAGCTCCTCGGCGAAGGCCCGCGGCTCCGTCTCGACCCCCCCGAGGAAGACGGTGAACTGCAGACCACAGGCGCGCTCGGCGCGGTCCACCGCCTTCTCGACCCGCCGTACCTGACGCGGACTCATCGCCCTACCAGCCGCCACTTGCGCCACCTCCACCCGAGCCGCCGCCGCCAAAGCCGCCGAAGCCACCACCACCTCCGCCAAATCCGCCGCCGCCGCTGGTCCATCCCCCGCTGCTGCGTCCGCTGCTCCCCAGGGCGCTGCCGAGCAGGATCGGCAGCCACATCCCACCGGAGCCGCCCATGCCGCCCCCGGTGATGCCGCCACCGCCACCCCGTCGGCCGCGGTTGGCCAGCGAGCTCACGACGGCGAAGACGACCAGCAGGAAGAACAGCCCGAAGCCTCGCCCCGATCCGGAGCCGGTACGCCGGCCCGGCACCGGCTGCTGGACGACGGGGACAGCCCCTCCGCCCAGCACGGTCACGATGCCGTCGACGCCGTCCCGGACGCCGCCCGAGACGTCCCCGGCGCGGAACCGCGGGGTGATGACGTCACGGATGATGTCGGCGGCTTGCACGTCGGTGAGGTCGCCTTCGAGACCGCGTCCCACCTCGATGCGCAGTCGGCGCTGCTCGATCGCAACGACGAGAAGCACGCCGGTGTCGTCGCCCTCCTTGCCGACGCCCCAGCAGCCGAAGACGTTGTTCGCGTAGTCCTCGATGCCCTCATCGCCGATGCTGGACACGACCAGCGCGGCGACCTGGTTGCCGCCGGTCGCGCTCTCATAAGCCTGCAGCCGCCCGGTCAGCGCTGCCTCCACAGAGTCATCGACAACGTTGGCCTGGTCGACGATGTAGCCGGACGGCTTGGGCAGGTCGTTGCAGTCGACCTGGGCCAGCCCGGTGCCTGGAGTGAGAACGAGACCTGCTGCGATGACAGCCAACATCGTCGCCGTACGCCGGACGAAGAGCCTCGCCCCGCGCGGTGTGCGATCTGGCACTAGGACGCGGAAGGGACTGGAGTGCTGTCGAGCTCCAAGTCGACGCCAGGGTTGTCCCGGTTGCCCGCGCCGGCCTCGAACAGCGGCTTGCGCTCGAAGCCGAAGATCCCGGCGAACAGGCTCCGCGGGAACCGCCGAATCGAGCGGTTGTAGTCCTGTACGACGAGGTTGTAGTCGCGACGGGACTGCGCGATGCGGTTCTCCGTGCCCTCGATCTGCACCTGCAGGTCGCGGATCCGCTCGTTGCTCTGCAGCTGCGGGAACTGCTCGACGATCACCAGCAGGCGGGCGAAGGCGCTCTCCAGCTCACCGGACGCAGCGGCCTTCTGCGCCGGGTTGGCCGCGCCGCCGTAGCGGGTCCGCGCCTCGGCGATCTGGCCGAAGACGGCCCGTTCCTGACCGAGCGCTGCCTTGACCGCCTGGCTCAGCGTCGGCAGCAGGTCGTAGCGGCGCTGCAGCTGGGTGTCCAGGTTGGCGAACTCGGTGTCGACCGCCTCTTCCTTGTTGACCATGCCGTTGTAGGACCCGATGGCGGGCAGCACGAGCAGCAGCAGGATGCCGCCGATGATGGCGACCGGGATCAGCCACCGGGGAAAGCGCCGCGGTGGTCCGCCGAGGGCGGGGGTGCCGAAAGGGCTGGTGCGCTGGGAAGGCTCGGTCACGGGTTCACCTCACGAAGGGGCAGTGTCACTGCGACGCTACCCGAGGTCGGGTCGAGCCTCGCGCGAGCACCCAGCCCACGGCCGCGCCGGCCAGGTCCGCACCGACGTCCAGCACCTCGGCACTGCGTTCTGGGAGCACCAGGCCCTGTGCCAGCTCGGTGCCGACTGCGTAGCCGACCAAGGCGAGGGCGACCGCCGTACGCCGGCCGAAGCGGCGGCAGGCGGTCAGTGCGAGCAAGCAGAAGATCCCCGCGTGGACCACCTTGTCGAGGCCCGGCACGTCTGGTCCCGGCGTCGGCGCACGCGGCACCAGCAGCACGACAGCGCTGAGCAGCACCGCTGCCCAGAAGGCGACATCACGCCGTGAGCCGACTGCGCGCCACCGCGCCAGACCACTGCTCACGCCGTGGCAAGGGCGGCACCCTCACCGAGGTAGGGGGTCCAGACCGGGTCCATCCGCCTCGCCCCGAGCACCACCCAGGCCAGCCCCTTCGGACACGCGGGCGGGCGCCGCAGATGCCAGCCGAGCTCCGCCAGGGTGCGCGCCGCTTTCTGCCGGTTGCAGCGCGCGCAGCAGGCGACGACGTTGTCCCACGAGTGCTCGCCACCGCGCGAGCGGGGCATCACGTGATCGAGGCTGGTCGCTATGGCGTTGCAGTAGACGCAGCGGCCGCCGTCGCGGACGAGCACACCGCGGCGGGTGAGCGGCACCCAGGCCCGGTAGGGCACTCGGACGAATCGGGTGAGCCGGACCACCGCGGGCACGTCGATCGTGGCTCGCTCGGAGTGCAGCGTGCCTTCGCCGCGCTCGACGCAGACAGCCTTCTCGGACAGCACCAGCACGACCGCCCGGCGTTGAGACACGACGCCGATCGGCTCGAAGGTCGCGTTGAGGACCAGGGCCTCGGGCACGCGACACCTCCGCTACAGGGTCGGTCGCCCGAACGTCCAGGACGACGTCGTCGTCGTACCGTATCCGTCACCCGCCGTCCGCGTCTCACGACTCACGGGCGGGGTCGATGCGCTCGCTGCGCCTTCGCCACTGTTCGCCATTTCTTGCGCGCCTCTGCTCGCGCGCGTGCGTCCTGCTTGTTCTCGAGGTACACGAGCTCCCGCTGCAGCCGCTGATAGCTGTCCAGCCGCCGAGCAGGGAGCTCACCTGAGGCGATCGCAGCCGTCACCGCGCAGCCTGGCTCCGTGTCGTGCCCGCAGTCCGGGAAGCGGCACTGCGCTGCCAGCACCTCGACGTCGGCGAAGGCCTGCTCGAGTCCCTCCTCGGCGTCCCAGAGCTGAACTCCGCGCAGCCCTGGGGTGTCGATGAGCACGCCGCCTTGGGGCAGCTCGATGAGCTCTCGATGGGTGGTGGTGTGACGTCCCTTGCCATCGCTGCGCACGTCCGAGGTCTCCATCGTGGCAGCACCGGTGAGCCGGTTCACCAGAGTCGACTTCCCCACACCGGAGGCGCCGATCAACGCGAGCGTCGACCTGCCGTCCAGGTAGGCCTCCAAGGCCGCCAGGCCCTCTCCGGTGACAGCGCTCATCGCATGCACCGGCACGCCCGGCGCGGCGCCTTCGACATCACGCGTGTCCACGTCGACGTCGTGGCACAAGTCGGCCTTGGTCAGCAGCACGACGGGTTGCGCTCCGCTCTCCCAGCCGAGGGTGAGGAAGCGCTCGATGCGCCGCAGGTTAGGAGCCACGGCGAGTGACACGACGACGAGCAGTACGTCGATGTTGGCGGCCAGCACCTGGGCCCGGGTCGCCGTGGCACCGGCATGGCGGAGAAAGGCAGATGTGCGGGGCAGCACCACATCGATGAGCGCGGGACCGTCACCGCCGCCGTGCCACAGCACCCAGTCGCCCACGGTCGGCAACGCGGTGTCGTCGACGACCGAATGCAGCAGGGCGGTCGAGGGCGCGGCGAGCACCGTAGAGCCGCCGCCGGTGGCGAGCAGGTGGGCGCCGCGACCCGGGCGGGCGACCCGGCCGGGACGAAGGCCCGACTCGGCGTACGACGCGACGGCGTCGGTCAGCCCGTCGTGCCAGCCGAGTGGAGCGAGAAGAGAGAGATCGAGGTGCGCGAGATCGAGGTCAGCGAGGTCCGAGGAGGACACGGCAGTGAGCCTTTCGGGAGAGGAGGACTGAGCGGGCGGGCGCGCTAGGGCGCGCAAGGACGACGACGGTCATTCCGGCTCACCTCCTCCTTCCTGCGGATCGGCTCGAGCTGCGACGGTACTGCGCCCGCCGCTGGTGGGCTACCGAGTTTTCGGGCTCTTCGGCTGACTTGCGGAGATCACTCAGCTCTGCACTGCGCCAAGGACACGCCGGGCGATTCGCGGCCTAGCGCGGAGGTGACGGCAGCTCGGGGTCGCACCAGGGAGAATGTCCGAGTGAGCGAGCTCCCGGAGTCCTTTTACGACGCTGTCGGCGGAGCCGAGGTCTTCCGCGACCTGGTGCACCACTTCTACGCCGGCGTGGCCGATGACCCAGTGCTGCGGCCGCTCTATCCGGAGGAGGATCTAGCCGACGCCGAGGACCGGCTGCGGCTGTTCCTGATGCAGTACTGGGGCGGTCCCACGACCTACGCCGACACCCGGGGCCACCCGAGGCTGCGGATGCGCCACTCACCTTTCTCGATCGGCCCGGCAGAACGTGACGCGTGGCTGCGACACATGCTCGCCGCGCTGGACTCCCTCGAGCTGCGTGCTGAGCACGACGGGCCATTGCGGAGCTATCTGACCGACGCGGCGTTCGCGTTGACGAACAAGCCCTAGCCGTGCGGCCGAGGGATCGTCTCGACGACCACTTCGCCGAGTGGCTGCTCCCCCTCGTCGAGAACAGCGACCACGGCCTCTACGCCCGGGGCGACGGCATCGTCGTGACCGCCGTCGGGCGTGGCGGTGACGTGTTCAACACGGCCGCCGCCTTCGACGTCCCACGCGGTGCTCCGACCGCCGTTCAGTGGGCGATCGACTTGCTGGCGTCGACCGACTGCCGGTACGCGTTCCAGGTGCCCACTGACCTGCGGTCGGCGGTGGGACCGCACCTTGAGCGCCAGGGGCTGGTGCTCGTGGAGACGTTGCCCGGGATGGCCCACGATCGAATTTCCAGCATCCCGGCCGCGCCACTCGGGCTGCGCCTCGTCACCGTGACAGACGGGGACAGACTCGCCGACCACGCCGCTGCGATCACCCGCGGCTTCGGCGGGACCGATCCCTCGGCCCTTGCGGCGGTGCTCACACCGGCGCTGCTCGCAGACCCCCGGGTGACGATGCTGAACGGGTACCTGGACGACGATGAGACCCTGGTCGCTACGTCCGCATCAGCAGTCGTGCACGGGATAGCAGGTGTTTTCGGCGTAACCGTCGCCGAGCGGGCCCGGCGCCGCGGATTGGGAGCGGCCATGACATGGGCGGCCACTGCGGCCGGCGTTCGCGCCGGTGCCGATAGCGCTGCTCTGCAGGCCTCCGCGCTGGGCTCCTCGGTCTACGCCCGGATGGGATTCCGCACTGTGCGCACGTTCGACCGCTATGCGCTGGGCAGCGGGGCCGGCGTGCCGAAGACGACACCACGCGCGTAGGTCGCGCCCAGGGACTCGGCGACTCGGCGGGCTGAGACGGTGTCGACGTTCTCGATCATCAGCGGCGTGCTAGTCCGGGTCACGTACGCGAGCAGCGCATCGCGCCCGGTTGCCGGGCCTCGCCCGTCGACCCGGCCGGGCAGCGCGAAGTCGACCTTGATCACGTCCGGACGGATGGCATCGAGCGCTTCGATCACGTCGGGCCGGTCGCACACGTCGTCGAGGGCGACCAGCCAGCCGATCGCGCGGTTCTCCTCGAGCCCTCGCGACAGACCCGACGGGTCGTCGTATGCCCGCACGGGCACGTCGACGACGACGAAGAGCTCACGCCGCGCGCGTCCGAGTACACCGGCGAGGCGAGGAGGGCAGGCGCTGCCGTAGGTCTCCGACTCGAAGGTGACGTGCAGCCGGTGGCGCTTGTCGAGACCGGCATTCAGCGCCACCTCGAACGCGCGACAGCGGAACATCCAGTCGAGGCGCTCAAGGTGACCGGTCGCCTTCGCCGTCTCCAGCAAGCCGACGGGCGTGGCCATCGCCGTACCGGCGGGACCCTGCGCGATTGCCTTGTAGCCGACCACCTGTCCAGACCGGAGCGCGACGACGGGGGCGAAGTCGGCCGTGAGGCTCTGGTCGGCGACCATGCGATCGAGGATCTCCCGGTCACGCTGGAGGTTGCTGACCGAGCCGGCGAGCGTGCTGTCAGTCACGGGTCATCTTGCGATAGGTGACCCGGTGCGGACGCGCGGCCTCGGCACCGAGTCGCTCGACCTTGTTGAGCTCGTAGTCGGCGAAGTTGCCCTCGAACCAGAACCACCGCGCCGGATCCGTGTCGGTCCCCTCCCACGCCAGCATGTGCGTGGCGACGCGGTCGAGAAACCACCGGTCGTGGCTGATGACCACGGCGCACCCCGGGAACTCCAGCAGCGCGTCCTCGAGGGAGCGCAGGGTCTCGACGTCGAGGTCGTTGGTCGGCTCGTCGAGGAGCAGGACGTTGCCGCCGGCCTTGAGAGTCAGCGCCAGGTTGAGCCGGTTGCGCTCGCCACCGGAGAGCACGCCGACGGGCTTCTGCTGGTCCGGGCCCTTGAAGCCGAACGCTCCGACGTAGGCGCGCGACGGCAGCTCGCGGCTACCGACCTTGATGAAGTCGAGCCCCTCGGACACGGTCTCCCAAACGTTCTTCGCCGGGTCGAGCCCCGCCCGTGACTGGTCGACGTAGGACACCTGGACGGTCTCCCCGATCTTGAGCTCGCCGGCGTCGGGCTGCTCGGCGCCGATGAACATCTTGACCAGCGTGGTCTTGCCTACGCCGTTGGGGCCGATGATGCCGACGATGCCACCGGGCGGTAGCGAGAACGAAAGGTCCTCGATCAGCGTCCGGTCGGCGAAGCCCTTCTTCAGCGCGCCTGCTTCGACCACTACTGATCCCAGTCGCGGACCGGGCGGGATCTGGATCGCCTCCATGTCGCGAGGGCCACTCCGCTCGGCTTCGGCGGCGAGCTCTTCGTAGCGGGTGAGGCGGGCCTTGCTCTTCGCCTGCCGCGCCTTCGGGTTGGACCGCACCCACTCGAGCTCGCGCTCCAGCTCCTTCTTGCGCTTGACGTCCTTCTGGCCCTCGACCTTCAGCCGGGCCGACTTCGCCTCGAGGTACGTCGTGTAGTTGCCCTCGTAGGGGTAGGCACGACCGCGGTCGAGCTCCAGGATCCACTCGGCCACGTTGTTCATGAAGTAGCGGTCGTGGGTGACGGCGAGCACGGCGCCGGTGTACTTCGCGAGGTGCTGCTCGAGCCACAGCACGCTCTCGGCGTCGAGGTGGTTGGTGGGCTCGTCCAAGAGCAGCAGGTCGGGCGCCTCGAGAAGCAGCTTGCACAACGCGACGCGACGTCGCTCGCCGCCACTGAGCTTGGACACGTCGGCGTCGCCGGGCGGGACCCGCAGCGCGTCCATGGCCAGGTCGAGCTGCGCGTCAAGGTCCCAGACGTCGTAGTGGTCGAGCTTCTCCTGCAGCTCGCCCATCTCCGCGAGCAGGGTCTCCATCGTGTCCGGGTCGGCCTCGCCGAGGAGCTCGCCGATCTCGTCGTACCGCAGCTTCCACGCGCGCTTCTCGGCGACCGCCTCCTCGACGTTGCCGCGCACGTCCTTGTCCTCGTTGAGCGCCGGCTCCTGCGCGAGCAGGCCGACGGAGTAGCCGTCGGAGAGGCGCGCGTCGCCGTTGGAGGGCTGGTCGAGGCCGGCCATGATCTTCAGCACGCTGGACTTGCCGGCGCCGTTGGGGCCGACCACGCCGATCTTCGCGCCGGGCAGGAACGCCAGCGTCACGTCGTCGAGGATGACCTTGTCGCCGTGCGCCTTGCGCACCTTCTGCATCGTGTAGATGAACTGAGCCATGCGCTCAGTCTGCCGGGGTGCGCGGCGTCGCCCAAATGCGACTCAGCCGGGCGCTTCCAGCCGCGTGCGCAGCGCGGCGAGGTCGAGGTCCGGAGCCGGGTACGCCGGCGCCATCTCCGCCAGCGTCTCGAGCAGCAGCGCGCTGATCGCGTGGTTGCGCACCCACTTGCGATCGGCCGGCA
>DATLOQ010000127.1:0-13194 GCA_035536235.1 Mycobacteriales bacterium | reverse complement strand
GCGATCCAGCAGCGGCACATGGTGCGGATGCTCGCCTACTCCTCCATCGGGCAGGCCGGCTACATCCTGGTGCCGCTGGGCGTGGCGGCCAGCGCCGGCGAGGCGGCGACGCGCACCGCCTTCGCCGCAACGCTGTCCTACCTCGCCATCTACGCCGTGATGAACCTCGGCGTCTTCGCCTGCGTCACCGCCGTCGCTCGCCGTACCCCGCGCAACCTCATCGCTGACTACCGCGGCCTGGTGAAGTCCTCACCGCTGCTGGCGCTCACCTTCGCGTTCTTCCTGTTCTGCCTCGCCGGCGCCCCCCCGGGTCTGGCCGGTCTCTTCGCCAAGATCCAGGTCTTCCGGGCCACGATCGACGGCGACATCGTCTGGCTCGGCGTGGTCATGGCGGTCAACACCGTCTTCGCCATGTACTACTACCTCCGGGTCGCCTTCAGCCTGTTCGCCGGACTCGGCGAGCCGGCCGGGGAGGCGGCCTTGGAGCCGGTACGGGTGCCCGTGCCGGTGCTGGCGGCGATCGGGCTCACGGTCGTGGCGACCGCCGCGATCGGCTTCTACCCCGAGCTGGTCCTGCACTTCACCCCGCTGTCGGTGCTGGCCGCCGGCTAGAGCCCGGCGACGCTGCCGGCTCGGAACGACGTCCGACATCGGGGCGTTGATCTGAGCGGCTGGCGCAGTGCCGGTGCGGGTTCGGGAGGGCCCTGTCATGCACAACCGTCACAAAAACGGACTCAAGACAGCGGCCCTGCTCGGCCTGCTGTCGGCGCTGATCCTGGTCGCCGGCCAGGCGCTCGGCGGCAGCGCCGGGCTGACCGTTGCCCTCGTCGTCGCCCTGGCCGTCAACGGGATCAGCTACTTCTTCAGCGACAAGATCGCGTTGCGGTCGATGCATGCGCAGCCGGTCAGCGAGGCGGAGGCTCCGGAGCTCTACGCGATCGTGGCGGAGCTGGCCCAGTCACAGCGGATGCCGATGCCCCGCCTCTACGTCTCGCCGACCATGGCACCCAACGCCTTCGCCACCGGCCGCAACCCGCGCAACGCCGCGGTGTGCTGCACGCAGGGCATCCTGTCGATCCTCGACCGCCAGGAGCTGCGCGGCGTCCTCGGCCACGAGCTGGCGCACGTCTACAACCGCGACATCCTCATCAGCTCGGTGGCCGGCGCGCTGGCCACCGTGATCATGTTTCTGTCCCGGATGGCCTTCTTCGGCGCCATCTTCGGCGGCGGGCGCAGCAACTACGAGAACAGCAACGACGAGGACAGCGGCGGCGGAGCACTCGGGGGGCTGCTGCTGATCATCCTCGGGCCGATCGCGGCCTCGATGGTCCAGCTGGCGATCTCGCGGCAGCGAGAGTTTCAGGCAGACGCCAGCGGGGCGCAGGTGACCGGGGATCCCCTGGCGCTGGCGAGTGCGCTGCGCAAGCTCGACGCCGGCACACAGGCCTTGCCGCTGCCGCAGAGCAATGAGCTGGTGGCGTCGAGCCACCTGATGATCGCCAACCCGTTCCGGGGGTCCGGGATGGCTCGGATGTTCTCCACCCACCCGCCGATGGCGGAGCGGATCGCCCGCCTCGAGGAGATGGCCGGCACCCGGCTGCCGGCCTGACCTACCGGTAGTTCGTGAACTGCAAGGGGATGCCGAAGTCGCTCTCCTTCAGCAGCGAGATCACCGTCTGCAGGTCGTCCTTCTTCTTACCCGTGACCCGCAGCTGATCGCCCTGGATCGACGCCTGGATGCCCCTGGGGCCCTCAGCCTTGATCTTCTTCGCGATCGCCTTGGCCTTGTCGTCGGCGATCCCCTGGTTGATCTCGATAGTCAGCTTGACTGTGCTGCCCCCGGCTGGCTGAGGGTCACCGTGCTGAAGGCACTTCAGTGAGACGTCTCGCTTGACCAGCTTCTCCTTGAACACCTCGAGGACGGCCTTGCATCGCTCGTCGGCGTTGCTCTTGATCTCCACCTTCTCCCCGGACCAGGCGATTTCGGACCCGGTGTCCTTGAAGTCGTAGCGGGTGGCCACTTCCTTCGCCGCCTGGTTGAGAGCGTTGTCGACCTCTTGGTGGTCGACCTTGCTCACCACGTCGAACGACGGGTCTGCCATCGGTGCTCTCCTCGGCTCGGTGATCCGTTATCCTTCTGCGCACCAGCTGCACCTTGGCGGGTTCGGCGGGAGGTTGCCCGAGTGGCCAAAGGGAGCAGACTGTAAATCTGCCGGCTCAGCCTACGCAGGTTCGAACCCTGCACCTCCCACCACGGCGCGGCGGGCCCCAGGAACGAGTGGGGGGCCCGCCGTACCCCGTTCGGACCAGTCCAAGCGGCCGAACGGCGTAGTGGCCGGGGAGCCGGGGGCGTGGGTTACTGCAGTGCCCGCCCGGTGGTGCCGATGACGTCGGAGTCCGTCCGCGTCCCGGCCGACCCGGCCGGCGTGCCCAGAGGGAGGTGCCGTCGTGTCGCAGGAGCGCACCCCTCCTCACCCGACACCGGCGCCGCGAGTCACCGGCCGACGGCAGATCATCGACATCAGCGCGGCGCTTGGCCTGAGCTGTCTGGGCATCTACTTCGTCGGGGTCTACCACCTGGCGCCCCTGGACAGCCCCGTGACTCTCCCGTGGTTTGTCCTCGCTGCGCTCTTCGCGGGCACTGACGCCGCGGCCATCCACGTGGAGTTCCGCCGGGAGGCGAGGTCCATCTCGTTGTCTGAGGTGTGCCTGGTGCTGGCGCTCTTCGTGGCCGACCCGGTGACCCTGGTGCCGGCCCGGGTAGTCGGGTCGTTGCTCAACGCGCTGCCGCGCCGTCAGCCACCCGCCAAGATCGTGCTCGACATCAACCAGGCAGCGCTGTCGGCCAGCGTCGCAGTAGTGGTCTTCCGCGCGATCACCGGAGACGTCTCGACCGGACCGCGGAGCTGGATCGCCGCTGTCGTCGCAGCGGTGGTCGCAGAGCTGATCCGCGGGTACACCGCGGTCGCGGTCAGCGCAGCCAGTGAGTCGTGGCTGCGCTGGCGCGGCTGGATCACGACAGCGGGCGTCGGCTTCACCGTCGCGGTCTTCGAGGCCTCCCTCGCCCTGGTGGCCGTGGTGACGTTGCAGGCGGATGCTCGGGCCGGGTGGTTCCTCGTCCTCGTCGCGGGCGTGACCCTCCTCGCCTACCGCGGCTACGCCGGGCTCGACGGGCGGCACGCGAACCTCGAGCGCCTCTACACGTTCAGCCGGGCCGTCGAGGAGATCCGCGAGTCGGGCGACGCGAGCCAGTCTCTGCTGGCCCACACCCGTGACCTCCTGCGGGCCGCCGGCGCCGAGGTGGTGCTGCGCGACGAGTCCGGGGACGGCAGCTTTGTGCGCATGTGGCTGGACGACGACGACTCGGTGAGCACCTCCGTCGTCGACGCTGTGCATGCCGAGTCCTGGCCCTGGCCCGCGGTCTGCGCCGACGGCGTTTCCCGGCTGATCTCCTACGGCACCCGCGACCCCGCCGAGCGAGCCCATCTGAGCCGGTACGGCGCACGGGGCGTCCTCATTGCTCCCCTCCTGCGGGACGGGACCATCGACGGCACGATCGCGGTGACGAGTCGGCTGACCGACGTACGCAGCTTCGACACCGACGACCAGCGGTTCTTCGAAGCACTGGCCGCTCACGCCAGCGTCGCGCTGGAGAACGAGCGGCTCGTCACCCGGCTGCGTCAGGAAGCCCTCCACGATGCGCTGACCGGGTTGCCCAACCGCACCCTGTTCCATCACCGGGTGGCCGAGGCCGTCACCGCTGCGCGCGACGTCAGTGGGCAGCTCGCGGTGATGATCATGGATCTGGACCGCTTCAAAGAGGTGAACGACACCTTGGGCCACCACAACGGCGACCTGCTGCTGCAGGAGATCGGCCGCCGCCTGGTGAGCTCTCTCGGAGTCGGCACGACGATCGCCCGGCTGGGCGGCGACGAGTTCGCAGTGCTGGTGCCCGTCGTCGCGGACGAGTGGGACGCGATGGCGACGGCGAACCAGGTGCAGAGCTCTCTCGAGCGCCCCTTCAAGCTCGAAGCCCTGAGCCTCGACGTGTCGGCGAGCATCGGCGTGGCAATCTTCCCCAATCACGGCGACGACCCCGAGACGCTGCTGCAGCGCGCCGATGTGGCGATGTACGCCGCCAAGGCGGGCACCCACTCCATCGAGACCTACGCACCGGAGAGCGACCAGTACAGCCCACGCCGGCTCGCCTTGATCGGTGAGCTCCGCCGGGCCATCGAGACCGACGAGCTCGCGCTGTACTTCCAGCCCAAGGCCGACCTGCCCACGGGGCGAGTTGTCGGGGTGGAGGCGCTGCTGCGCTGGCACCACCCGCAGCATGGCCTGCTCCCGCCGGATGAGTTCATTCCGCTGGCGGAGCACACCGGCTTGATTCGAACGCTGACCCAGTGGGTGCTGCGTGGCGCGTTGCAGCAGTGCGCTGCCTGGCAGCGGACGGGCCTGGCGCTGACCATGGCGGTCAACATCTCTGCCCGCAACCTCCTGGACCCGGATCTGCCTGACGACGTGAATCGGCTGCTGGCTCAGGTCGGCGTCGATCCGGCTTTGCTCGTCCTGGAGATCACTGAGAGCTCGGTCATGAGCGACCCGGCTCGCACGATCGGGGTGCTGCAGCGTCTCGCCGGCATGGGCGTCACGATCTCAGTCGACGACTTCGGCACGGGCTACTCGTCGCTGGCCTACCTCAGCCGGCTCCCCGTGCAGGAGATCAAGATCGACAAGTCCTTCGTCCTGGACATGCTGCACGACCGCAACGACGCTGTGATCGTCCAGACGATCGTGGACTTGGGGGCCAACTTGGGCCTTCGGGTGGTCGCCGAGGGCGTGGAAGACGCGACGACCTGGGAGCGGTTGACCGAACTCGGCTGCGCTCAGGCTCAGGGCTACCACCTCAGCCGCCCGGTGCCGGCCGGTGTGCTGTCCACCTGGCTGGCCGAGCGGCCTCCACCGGATGATGACGGCGAGCGTCCCGGCGACGACGGTGCGCAGCAGTCGGGTGCCCAGCGCCGCCGGATGCGGCGGGTCGTCTAGCTGGGTCTAGTCCGTCGTCGCGCCGGCTCTCGCCATGCTTTGGCGCGGGCGCCGAATGTCGTCTACCCTTCCCCGAGCATGCCGCCCCCTTAGCTCAGTCGGCAGAGCGTCTCCATGGTAAGGAGAAGGTCTACGGTTCGATTCCGTAAGGGGGCTCTCTCCGGTCGTTCCGACCGGCGGAGCGGTGTAGCTCAGCCTGGTAGAGCAAGCGGCTCATAATCGCTGTGTCGCCGGTTCAAGTCCGGCCACCGCTACACAGATCGGCCTTCGAGAACGGCGCGCCTGCCTCGGCGTGCTGCCTCGAGGCCCCATGCCGGCTTCGACAGCGGATGTGGGCGTCGGTTACCCTGTCGAGTCGCTCCACCCTTCGATTTCCCCGACTGTCGCTGAGGATGCTCCGCCGTGGCCAAGAACGACGTACGCCCGAAGATCACTCTGGCCTGCACGGAGTGCAAAGAGCGCAACTACATCACCAAGAAGAACCGCCGCAACGACCCGGACCGCATGGAGCTGGCCAAGTTCTGCCCCCGCTGCCGCAGCCATCAGGCGCACCGCGAGACGCGCTAGCGGCAGATGCCCCTGAATCCTGACTTCGTCGGTCGGTCCTTCCCGCCCTCGGAGCCGTACGAGGTCGGCCGCGAGCACATCCGTGAGTTCGCGGCGGCGATCGGCGACACCCATCCCGCCTACCGCGACGCTGCGGCCGCCCGCGCGCTCGGTCACTCCGACGTGATCGCTCCGCCCACGTTCCTCACGGTGGTCGCATTCCGCCGACCGAACGCCGCCATCGCCGACCCCGACCTCGGGCTCGACTACAGCCGCCTCGTGCACGGCGAGCAGCGCTTCACCCACCACCGACCGGTCGTCGCCGGCGACCGCCTGGTCAGCACCTCGACCATCACCGACATTCGCGTGGCCGGGCGTAACGAGCTCATGACCATCACCAGCGAGATCACGACGGAGGCCGGCGAGCCGGTCTCGACCGTGACCAACGTCGTCGTGATCCGCGGCACCGCGCCCGTGCAGGCGGGCTAGGCGTGGCCGCCCAGGTGCGCTTCGCCGATGTCGAAGTCGGCACCGAGCTCCCCGCCCTCTCGCTGTCGATCCAGAGGTGGAACCTCATCCAGTACGCCGGGGCGTCCGGCGACTTCAACATCATCCACTGGAGCGAGCGCATCGCCACGCTCGTGGGGCTGCCCAACGTGATCGCTCATGGCATGTACACGATGGCGCTGGCGGCCCGGGTCGTGACGGAGTGGGTGGGTGACCCGGGGGCACTGCTCGACTACTCGGTGCGCTTCTCCCGTCCCGTCGTCGTGCCGGATGACGAGGCAGGAGCTTCGCTGACGGTGTCCGGGCGGGTCGAAGAGAAGCTGGACGACCAGCGGGTCGTCGTGGTCATCACTGCCGAGGTCGACGGCAGCAGCGTGCTCACCGGCGCGCGGGCCACCGTCCGGCTCAGCTAAGAACCCTCACGGATCAGGTCGCCGAGGCGGGAGACGCCGTCGACGAGGTCGTCGTCGCCGAGAGCGTAGGAGAGCCGGGCATAGCCGGGCGCACCGAATGCCTCGCCCGGCACGATGGCAACCCCCACCTCGTCGAGGACGACCTCAGCGAGCTCCGCCGTGGACGAGGCGGCACGTCCGCGCAATGACTGCCCGAGCACGCCGCGCAGGGACGGGAACGCATAGAACGCCCCCGTGGGCTCGGTGCACACCACGCCGGGGATGGCGTTGAGCATCCGATGCATCGTCTGTCGGCGGCGGTCGAAGGCGGTGCGCATCTCGGCAACGGCCGACAGGTCCCCGGAGACCGCAGCCAGCGCCGCGGCCTGAGCGACGTTGCACACGTTGCTGGACGAGTGCGACTGCAGGTTGGCGGCCGCGGCGATCACATCGTCCGGCCCGAGCAGCCAGCCGACCCGCCAGCCGGTCATCGCGTACGTCTTGGCCACACCGTTGACGACGAGGCAGCGCTGCGCGAGCTCCGGGACGACGACCGGCATCGAGACATGCTGACCGCCGCTATAGACCAGGTGCTCGTAGATCTCGTCGGTGACCACCCAGATGCCGCGCTCAGCTGCCCACCGGCCGACCGCCTCGACCAGCTCTGGGGGGTAGACCGATCCCGTCGGGTTGCTGGGGGAGCAGAACAGCAGGGCCTTGGTCCGCGGTGAGCTCGCCGCTTCGAGCTGCTCGACGGAGACGCAGAATGCGCTCGACTCGTCGGTGGTCACCTCCACCACAGCACCGCCGGCGAGCCGAATCGCCTCTGGATAGGTCGTCCAGTACGGCGCTGGCAGCAGGACCTCGTCGCCGGGGTCGAGGATGGCGGCGAACGCCTGGTAGACGGCCTGCTTGCCGCCGTTGGTGACGAGAACCTGGCTGGGTGCGACGTCGTACCCGCTGTCGCGCTTGGTCTTGTGCGCCAATGCCTCCCGAAGCTCCGGCAGCCCCGCCGTCGGGGTGTACTTGTGGAAGCGGGGGTTGCGGCACGCTTCCACCGCGGCGGCCACGATCACAGGGGGAGTGGGAAAGTCAGGCTCGCCGGCACCGAAGCCGATGATGTCGCGCCCGGCAGCCTTGAGGGCCTTGGCCTTAGCGTCGACGGCAAGAGTCGCCGACTCGGCGATGGCACCGACCCGGCGGGAGATTCGCGTTGGCATGAGAAGCCTTTCGAAAGCGGGGTGACTGCGAGAGGCTGCGGAGGGGCAGCTCTTCACCCCGGAGGTAACTCCAATGACCCAAGGGAGTCCAATTCCATGATGGACGTCGACCCCGGGGTCGTCCGGGCCTGCCAGCGTGGCGAGCCCGGCGCCCTCGATGCCCTGATTCGGGCGACCTACACCGACGTCTACAACCTCGCGCTGCGGCTCGTCCGTGACCGCGAGGAGGCTGCGGACGTCACACAGGAGGTCTTCGTGCGGGTGCTGCGCTCCGTGGCGGGCTTTCGTGGTGAGTCCAGCTTTGCCACCTGGCTGCACCGGGTGACCGTCAACACTGCGCTGACGTCGATGCGCAGGCGGGCTCGGCGCCCGATGCTCGGCCGGGTGCCCGTGGGGGCTCCGGGGGAGTCTGGGTACGACACCATCGCCGACCCGGACCCAGGGCCGGAGGAGCGCGCCGAGCGGGCCGAGCTGCTGACGCGGGCTCAGGCCGCCGTGGCCGCCCTGCCGGAGTCGTCCCGCACCATCGTGCTGCTCAGAGACGTCGAGGGGCTCTCGACAGCCGAGGTCGCGACGCTGACCGGGCTGTCCGAGACGGCCGTGAAGGTGCGCCTGTTCCGTGCCCGCGAGCGGCTGCGCGCCTCGTTGTCCGACGACACCGTGACCCGGCTGCCGCGCCGGGCGAGAAGGGGCAGCGCGTGAGCCGCTGGAGTGAGAACGCAGACCGATCGGGGGCCGCGAAGCGCTTGGCCGCATCGCCGCCCGGGACCTGCGCGACGGTCCGACCTGACCTGCCCGGCCTGGACGGCCACGAGCTGAGCACCGGGCGCGCGGCGGAGGTTCGCGCGCACGTGGCGGACTGCTCGGACTGCGCTGCGGCCGCGGCCGGGCACCGGGCCGTGCGTCGTACGCTCGCCGAGCTGGGGTCGACCTCGGTGGCGCCCCCCGATGGCCTGCTGCCGGCGCTGCTGGCCGCGGCGGCCGCCCCCAGCGCCCGCGCGACTGCCGCTGTCTACGGCCGCGGCGTGGTGAGCGGCACCCGCCCGGGAGTGGCCGCTGCCTCCGCCGGTGTCGGCGCGTTCGCCGCTGCCGGGCTCGGCATGCTCGCCTGGCGAGCGCTTCGCTCCCGGCGGGCGCTGGCGGCGGAGTCCGCCTGACCCAGACCAGTCTGCGGGTCTGCGTCCGCGAGCCTTGGCCAGGTTGGCCGCGCCGGACGTCCGACGTACACTGCGGGGTCTGGGTGCGTGCGCCTTGGTCTCGGCACGCCCGAGGACAGGGTCACCGCGTGCTCGGAGGGCAGTGGCTCAATTGGTAGAGCACCGGTCTCCAAAACCGGCGGTTGGGGGTTCAAGTCCCTCCTGCCCTGCTCCGCACCGCACCGGCATCAGGCGAGAAGAAGACGAGGACGATGGTGAGCAGCACGACGACCGACGCACCGACGCCGCAGCCTGCCCCGGCAGCGGGCGGCAAGGGTGCTGGAGCGCGCAACAAGCGCCGCGGCCCGTTCGGTCGGGTTGCCCTGCTCTACCGGGAGGTCGTCGCGGAGCTGCGCAAGGTCATCTGGCCGACCCGGCAGGAGCTGATCGGCTACACGATCGTCGTCCTGGTCTTCGTGACCTTCATGGTGTCGCTGGTGGCTGCCTTCGACTTCGGCTTCGTGAAGTTCGTCGGCGCGCTCTTCGGCTAGGTCGCTCACCCGGCGCCCACCCGCAAACCTCGAAAAGGAATCGCACCTGTGTCCGACAACTCCCTGACCTTCGACGAGCAGGACTCGCCGGGTTCGCCGCCCGATGACGCCGTCGAGCAGGACGCCGCCCCCACCGGCGGCCTCGATCTCGACCAGCTGCTGCGCGAGGCCGAGATTCCTGCTGACGAGGACACCCCGGCAACTGCAGCGCAGGACACCCCGGCAGCTCCGGCGCAGGACACCCCTGCCCTTGCGGAGGACGCCACATCCGATAGTGGCTCAGACGTGGATGAGACTCCTGCGGTCGATGCCGCTGCAGGTTCGCCCGCTGACGAGGCTGAGGTGGCCGAGGCAGCGGACGCATCGGACGAGGCCGCCGACGGTGCCTCCGATGCCGACGATGCTGCGCTGGAGGAGCTCGAGCCAGTCAACGAGATGGCGGCTGCGCTCGAGAACGCTCCTGGCGACTGGTACGTCATCCACTCCTACGCCGGCTACGAGAACAAGGTGAAGACCAACCTCGAGACCCGGATCTCCAGCCTCAACATGGAGGACTACATCTTCCAGATCGAGGTGCCCACGGAGGAGGTCAACGAGGTCAAGAACGGCAAGCGGCAGATCGTCATCCGCAAGAAGCTGCCCGGCTACCTCTTCGTCCGGATGGAGCTCACCGACGAGTCGTGGTCGGCGGTGCGCAACACCCCCGGTGTCACCGGCTTCGTCGGCCAGACGTCCCGCCCGTCGCCGCTGTCCAAGGCCGAGGTCATCGCCACCCTCGCTCCGCCGCCGGAGAAGCCGAAGCCGACGGTCAAGCTCGAGTTCGAGGTCGGTGAGTCGATCACCGTCATGGACGGCCCCTTCGCGACGCTGCCCGCCACGATCAACGAGATCAACTCCGACTCGCAGAAGCTCAAGGTCCTCGTCTCCATCTTCGGCCGCGAGACCCCGGTCGAGCTCTCATTCAGCCAGGTGGCCAAGCTCTAGCGGTACGCCGCATCCGTCCCGGCGTACTTCACGCCTCCATCCAGCAGGAAAGACGTGTCATGCCTCCCAAGAAGAAGCTCACCGCGGTCATCAAGCTGCAGATCAATGCTGGTGCCGCCACGCCTGCCCCGCCGGTAGGACCCGCGCTCGGCCAGCATGGCGTCAACATCATGGAGTTCTGCAAGCAGTACAACGCCCAGACGGAGAGCCAGCGTGGCCTGGTGATCCCGGTGGAGATCTCGGTCTTCGAAGATCGGTCCTTCACCTTCATCACCAAGACGCCGCCGGCCGCCGTGCTGCTCAAGAAGGCTGCGGGCGTGGAGAAGGGCAGCGGGGAGCCGCACAAGACCAAGGTCGCGTCGGTCAGCAAGGCGCAGGTGCGTGAGATCGCCGAGACCAAGCTGCCCGACCTCAACGCCAACGACCTCGACGCCGCGGAGCAGATCGTTCGCGGTACGGCTCGATCGATGGGCATCACGGTCAAGGACTAGCACTGCTTCACTGGTTACTGCGTTACCGCACCGCCACACGTGGGAGGACCGCCAGAGCGGTAGGTCCGTTCGCACCACGAACGACAGGAGAGACGTCGTGCCCCGCAGCAAGAGCTATCGCAAGGCCGCAGAGCTGATCGAGAAGGACCGCATCTACACCCCGCTCGAGGCCGTCAAGATCATCCGACAGACCTCGACCACGAAGTTCGACGCGACCGTCGAGGTGGCGGTGGTCCTCGGCGTCGACCCGCGCAAGGCCGACCAGATGGTCCGCGGCACGGTGAGCCTCCCGCACGGCACCGGCAAGGTGGTCCGGGTGGCCGTCTTCGCCACCGGCGCCAAGGCCGCTGAGGCCGAGGCCGCGGGGGCCGACTTCGTCGGCTCGGATGACCTGATCGAGCGAGTGGCCGGCGGCTTCGTCGACTTCGATGCCGCCGTCGCCACGCCCGACCTCATGGGCAAGGTCGGCAAGGTCGCCCGGGTGCTCGGACCGCGCGGTCTGATGCCCAACCCGAAGACGGGCACGGTGACCATGGACGTCGCGAAGGCGGTCGGCGACATCAAGGGCGGCAAGGTCAACTTCCGAGTCGACAAGCAGGGCAACCTCCACCTGGTCATCGGCAAGGCTTCCTTCGACGAGGCCGCGTTGATCGGCAACTACTCCGCGGCGATGGACGAGGTCACCCGGGCGAAGCCGTCGTCGGCCAAGGGTCGCTACCTGAAGAAGGTCGTGATGGCCACCACCATGGGCCCGGGCATCACCATCGACCCGAGCAAGCTTCGCAACCTGATGGAAGAGGCCAACGCGCAGTAGTGCTCGACGAGGGGGCGCTAGCCGGGCGCTTCCCAGCAGGCCCGCGCGTTTGACCGCGCTCGGCTCGCCGCCTACCCTCGAGCACAGCCACAGACCGCCGGTCGCTGCCGCTCGGCAGCCGAAAGCCCCGACTCGTCGGGCGACCTGCGCAGGTGCACGGATTCGCCTCCTCGACGGCCCCGGCCGTCGTACGACGCCCCGCGCTCCTGCGTAGGGGCGTCCGTCATGTCAGGGCCGGGTCACCGGCTCGAGACAGGACAGGACAGGAGGCACATGGCGAGGCCCGACAAGACCGCGTCGGTGGCCGAGATCACCGAGGCGTTTCAGGCCACGGGTGGAGCGGTGCTCACGGAGTACCGCGGCCTCACGGTCGCTGAGCTCACCGAGCTGCGCCGGACATTGGCGGGCAACGCCCGCTACGCCGTCGTCAAGAACACGCTCACCAAGATCGCCGCGCGGGATGCGGGGGTCGACGGCCTCGAGGCGCTGCTCTCCGGTCCCACGGCCATCGCCTTCGTCACCGGCGACGCCGTCGAGACGGCGAAGGTGGTCCGCGACTTCGCCAAGACGCGGCCGCTGCTCGTCATCAAGGGCGGCGTCTTCGAGGGCAAGCTGCTCTCGGTCGCCGAGGTGACGAAGCTGGCCAACCTGGAGAGCCGCGAGGTGCTCCTCGCCAAGCTCGCCGGTGCGATGCAGGCGTCGCTGTCCCAGGCTGTGTCGCTGTTCGCGGCACCGCTGTCGCAGGCGGCGCGGCTGGCGGCGGCACTGCGCGACAAGGTGGAGCGCGAGGGCCCAGCAGCCCCCGCTTCCGCCGAAGCAGCACCGGCCGACGCAGCACCGGCCGACGCAGCACCGGCCGCCGACGAGGCACCCGCTGCTGAGGAGGCAGCAACGACCGAGGCATCTGCCGCGGCCGAGACGACCGACGACGCCGAGGCCCCTGCCGCGGCCGAGAGCACTCCCGCACCCGAGGACAGCGCCACAGAGGCCGCGCCAGCGGCCGACCAAGGTCCCGACGCGGCCGCGCCAGCGGCCGACCCAGCGACGAGCTCAGACGAGGGCTGACCGGCCCGTCAATCCTGCACATCCCTGCCGGGCTACGCCCGCACCGACCGAGAGGAACCCGCCACCATGGCGAAGATGAGCACCGACGAGCTTCTTGACGCGTTCAAGGAGATGACGCTGATCGAGCTCAGCGAGTTCGTGAAGCAGTTCGAGGAGACCTTCGGCGTCACTGCCGCGGCCCCGGTCGCCGTAGCAGCGGCCCCCTCCGCTGGCGGCGGGAGCGCTGCCGCAGAGGAGTCCGCGGAGCAGGACGAGTTCGACGTCATCCTCGAGGCCGCTGGGGACAAGAAGATCCAGGTCATCAAGGAGGTGCGCACGCTGACGAGCCTCGGCCTCAAGGAGGCCAAGGACCTCGTGGACGGTGCGCCCAAGCCGGTGCTGGAGAAGGTCACCAAGGAGGCTGCGGAGAAGGGCAAGGCCGCCCTCGAGGCAGCCGGCG
>DATLOQ010000126.1:0-3360 GCA_035536235.1 Mycobacteriales bacterium | reverse complement strand
TGGACGCATGGCTCGCGAGGCGTGCGGGGAATCCGAGGAGTGCGCAAGATCCACCGGCTGTGGCGGTGCGTGCGACTCGCACGATGCGGACACTGCGGCGCACGCCACCCGGTCATCGCGCCGGTGCGTAACTCCTGGCCTTGGGTGAGGTCTACTGGCGGGGGAAGGGACGACATGGCCAAGATCTCCGAGGTCTCCTCGGCGCAGGTTGAGTGGCTGCGCCGCGAGGTCGCTGTCTGGCGCGGCGAGGGTTTGGTCGACGACGCGGGTGCCGCGTCGATCCTGGGGCGCTACACCGCGAGCCGTCGTACGACGGTTGTGCGGCTCATCTCCGTGCTCGGCGCGGCCTTCGTCGGCGTCGGGCTGATCAGCCTGGTCGCGTCCAATCTCGACGACCTGTCGCCTACCGTGCGCTTCGTCGGGATCGTGGTGGTGTGGCTCGGCGCCCTCGGGGCGGCGGAGGTGCTGCGCCGCAGGCAGCCCGACCACGGCGCTTCGGGCGCGGAAGGCGGCGGGGCGGACCGCTCGGTTGCCGTCGGCGTCGCACGGGTGATCGCCGTTGCGGCGTACGGCGCCACGATCTTCCAGGCGGCGCAGAGCCTGCAGGTGCCGGCGTACAGCTCAGGTCTGCTCGGCTGCTGGGCTGGGGGTGCGCTCGCGTACGCCTACGCCAGCCGGGCGGTGGGTCCGCTGCTCGTCGGCATCGCGACGCTGGTCGGCTGGTATGCCTGGGCGCTCGGGGAGCGAGCCGGTGACGGCGCGTCGTTCCTCGTCGGCCTCCTTGTCGCCGCTGTGGTCGCCACGGCGGTAGGCGCTGTCCATGAGCAGGGCGGTGGGGAGATGCGCCTCTTCGGCCTGCCCTGGTCAATCGCGGCCGCAGTGCTGGCGCTCTTCACGCTCTTCGTCGCCGCTCTGCCCGATGTCGCCCGGGAGGGACTCGACCTCCCCTCGGCCGGCATCGCCGGTCTCGTCGTCGCGCTGCTGGCCGCGGCCGCGGCAGCGGTGCGAGCAGACACGCAGTCTCGGCGCGAGATCGCAGCCGTCGTCGCCATGCTGGGGGCGGGTCTGCTCCTGGCCGCCTGGGCACCGGCTGACGTGACCGACGAGCTGACCTCCGACGAGCTGCTGCACGCCATCGTCGGGACCGTGGTGTATCTCTCCACGTCGATCTGGTTCGCGGTCGTCGGCGCAGTGCGGGAGCGCCCGCAGCTGACCAACCTGGCCACCGCGGCGCTGGTGCTCTTCGTCACCGTGCAGAGCTTCGGCGTGTTCGCCCCGCTGCTCTCCGGCGCCGCGCTCTTCCTCTTCCTCGGCGTCATCCTCATCGCGGTCGGGGCGGTCGCCGACCGCGGGCGGCGCCGGCTGATCGAGGAGGTGGCCGAATGAAGGGCCCTTCGCGTACGGCGGCGCTGATCGCGGCGGTCGCCGTACAGGCAGCTCTGATCGTGGTCGCCGTCGCGCCCCGACTCTCCGCGCGAGTGCTCGGCGACACCTACTTGGTGCGGGTCGAGCCGCTGGATCCGATCGAGCCCTTCCGCGGCGCCTACGTCACCTTGCGCTACACCGACTTCCAGCCGGAGAGCTTCGCCGAGGGCCTCGACGACAAGGAGGTTTTCGTGCCGCTGGTTCGCGACGGCGACCTCTGGCGTGGCGGTGGCCTGCTCGACGAGCGGCCGTCGGCCGGTCCCTTCGTGAAGTGCCGGTACGACGGCACGCTGCGCTGCGGCATCGAGTCGCTCTTCCTCCCGCAAGGCAAGGCGAAGGCGCTCGAGCGCGAGCTGCTCGACGGCGGGGTGGCCCGCATCAAGGTGGACAGCTTCGGCCACGCCGCCGTCCTTGACGTGACGGCTTCCTGACCAAGCCGAACTTCCTGCGAACTGGGCAGGCGCGCAGGGTTAGCAGCCAGCTTGACGGGGTACCTACGGTAGCGTAACCTACGCACAAGTAAGTTACGCTGCCGTAAGACTGCGGCGCGACCCCCTCCCCCCCGGAGCACGAGCCATGACCCTCACCGCTGACAGCCGCCAGCTGGACCTGCTGACCGAGCTCGAGCCGGTCGTCGCCACCGAGATCGACCGCCATCTGGCTGTCGCCAAGGAGTGGATGCCGCATGAGTACATCCCGTGGTCTCTTGGTCGCGACTTCACCGATGAGCCGTGGACGCCCGAGCAGAGCCGGCTCGACCGGATCACGCAGCTGTCCTTCGAGGTCAACCTGCTGACCGAGGACAACCTGCCCAGCTACCACCGCGAGATCGACACCGCCTTCGGCCGTGACGGAGCGTGGGGCTTCTGGACCGGGCAGTGGACCGCCGAGGAGGGCCGCCACGGCTACGCGATGCGCGACTACCTGCTGGTGACCCGCGGCGTCGACCCGGTGCAGCTCGAGCGCGACCGGATGGCCCAGATGAAGGAGGGCTACCACTCGCCCGCCGAGAAGACCGGCCTCAGCGTGCTGGCCTACGTCAGCTTCCAGGAGCTCGCCACCCGCATCGCCCACCGCAACACCGGCCTGGCCACACAAGATCCGGTCGCGGACAAGCTGATGAAGCGCATCGCCGCGGACGAGAACCTGCACATGATCTTCTACCGCAACCTCGTCAGCGCAGCGCTGGAGATCGACCCCTCGGCGACCGTGCAGGCGATCGCCGGCG
The DNA here is from genome assembly GCA_035536235.1 of Mycobacteriales bacterium. Lineage (GTDB taxonomy): Bacteria > Actinomycetota > Actinomycetes > BP-191 > BP-191 > DATLNF01. The sequence continues at coordinate 707 of DATLOQ010000126.1, read as the reverse complement.
AGGTCGTCGGATTCCAGATGCCCGGCACCGGCATCAACGACTTCCAGCGCAAGGCGCTGGAGATCGCGAAAGCCGGCATCTACGACCTGCGCATCCACCACGACGAGGTGGTCTGGCCGCTGCTGCGGCACTGGAAGTTCTTCGAGATCGAAGGACTCTCCGGCGCAGCCGAGCAGTCCCGGGTCGAGGTCACGGCCTACCTCGAGGCGGTCGACGGGCTGGCGACGAAGTTCACTGCCAAGCGCGAGGAGCGCGCCGAGCGCCTGGCGGCCCGCTCAGCCTGAGCCGCCTTCGGCGAGTCGCACGGCTGGTGGCGAAAAACTCCTTTGAGCAGCGCCCGAGGCCGCAGCAGCGAGACGTTTCGGGAGCGCCCCCGTCCCCTAAGGTGGCGTCATCCATCTCGAGGGGGATTTTCATGAAGCGCGTTCTCTGTACGGCGGTCGCGGTCGCTGGATTCGTCGGTTTCGCGGGTGCGCCTGCCGCCAGTGCCACAACGTACGCCGCACCCAAGCCGTTGACCGTCACCTACTCGGTCGGCGACGACAACGTCCGCGTCGGCACCTCCTTGCCGGGCCAGCCGCTGGTCGGAGCGAAGGCCGACGTCAGCGAGGCCGAGGTCTGCGTCGGCTTCAGTTACCAGATCCCGTTCTGTCTCTCCGACCACGTCGACCCGGGCGAGCTCATCTCTCTCGGCTAACCACCCTGCA
>DATLOQ010000125.1:0-19692 GCA_035536235.1 Mycobacteriales bacterium | reverse complement strand
CACCGCGGAACTCGCGGCCGCGGACATGGGTGCCGATGAGCGAGCGGCGCACGGTCTCGAACCGGAAGCCGGCGGGGTCGACGCCGAGCCGACCCCCGTGCGCGGCAAGCGCCCGTCGCGCGGCGTCCAGTGCGCTGCCGGCGCCGCTGCCCAAGTCACCGCGGACGATGCCGGGGGCGGCGTACTCGATCCGGCTTCCCGATGCAGGGCGTTGAGCTGCGGCCGGAGCGGCGGCGGCGAGCAGCAGAGCCGCGAGCAGGCTCGCGCCCAGACGGGACCTCATGGCAGCCACAACGGACGCAGGCCCACTGGGGTTACGGGCGTAGCTAGGACGGGTTGAGCGGGAAGCCGGTGCGCCGCGCCTCGACGTCGACGAGGGACGCCCACTTCGGCTGCCGCAGCGCGCGGGCCGCGAGACGCAGAGCGGCCACGGCGTCGCCGAACTCGGCCTGCGGGGTGAGGAACTCATGCGACGTCAGCAGCAGGCGGAGGGAGTTGTCCGAGCGGGTGACGGCGTTGGAGCCGAGGCGCTGACGCAGACGCCACATGAAGGTGGACCACATCTCGCCGTCGGCGTGCACCTGGTTGGCCAGGTCGTCCGGGTAGCGCTTCTTGACGTCGGCACGTCGCAGGCAGGCGGGGTCGGCGTCGGAGTACGACGTGGCGTCCCAGTCCATGATGCACACGTCCTGGAAGCCCTTGCTGACGGTGCGGGCGTAGTAGGTGGCGGCGAGGAAGTCGCCGAACCCCTCACCCATGGCGCCGCCCTCGGCGGTGGCTCCCCAGCCCTTCACCTGAGCGTCGTGCACCGCGTGGCCGTACTCGTGCACGATCACCTCGGCGTCCTCGCCGTCGTCCACGCCGCCCGTGCCGAGCAGCATGAGGTCGTTGCCGGGCTGGTAGAAGCTGTTGTCGAAGCCCTCCACGCGGGTGGCGATGACCTCCTGAGACTCGTCGTTGACACCCTTGGCGCCGACGAAGCCGAGGGACTGGAAGTAGCGCTGGATGGAGTCCATGTGCGCGTACGCCATCAGCCCCTCGAAGCGCGGGTCGCCCCGGCTGACGTCGAAGGCCGGGCTGCCGGGCGGGGCGAAGTAGCCCGGCGCGATGACGTTGGCCCACGGGCCGGAGAGGCGGCCGGTCGCCAGCGCGGTGGAGTCGAGGCCCTTCAGCGGCAGCACGCGACGCTGGGCGTCGAGCTTCGCGTCGACCAGGTCGGCGTCGACCGGCTGCATCGTCTCGAGCGGCTGGCGCAGGCTGGCGTCCTGGGCGCTGACGATGGGGTTGGGGTCGAAAACCTTGGCGGTGCCGTCCACACGCTTGAGGTCGTCGACAGTGCCGAGCACGCGTCCGGTGGCGGCGTCGACGTCGACCCGGCCGGCGAAGGCCGGCGCGAGGGAGATGACCGAGACCTGCCAGGTGTCGACGAGGCTGCGGCCGCGCTGGGCGAGCACGCGCTCAGCGGAGACCTTCAGCGGGGTGCTGGTGCCGGTGGCTGCGCGGGCGACCGCCTCGGCGGCGTATCGGGCGACGGGGCTTGCACTCGGGCTGCCGGGCACGCCGGCGAGCCCGCGGGCCTCGACCTGGACCACCCGGCCCCGGACGACGTGGACGGCAGCGGCGGTGCCGGTGACCGGCACGGCGCCGCGGAACTCACGGCCCCGGACGTGGGTGCCGACGACGGAGGTGCGCACGGTCTCGAAGCGGAACGCCGCAGCGTCGACGCCCAGCCGGGCGGCCTGGTCGCGCAGTGCGGCCCGCGCGGCGGCGAGCGGGGCGCCGCGGGCCGGACCGAGGTCACCGCGGACCACGCCGGCACCGGCGTACTCCACGCGGTGCGCCGCACCGGCCGAGCGGGTGGCGAAGGCGGGGACGGCGGCGGAGAGCAGGGCGGCTGCGAGCACGCCGGAGACGAGCCGAGGCTTCATAGGCATAGCAACGGCTATTCGCCGTCCCAGTGACGGGTCCTGCCGAGTCAGCACAGCCCTCACCAGTCCCCTCAAGCTGTGTATGACGTGGGCCGCCCGCCGCCGCACTGTGGACGTCCCGGGTCCGCAGTCGTGCTCACTGCGGACTTGGCGAGTCCGCAGAGCAGGGCGGAGGGGGATCGCCCGGCCGCCGCGTCACTCGTGGCCGGACGCGAGCTCGCGGCTGCGGTCGCGAGCGGCCTCGAGCGCGGCGATCAGCGCTGCCCGCACGCCGTGCTTCTCGAGCTCGCGGATGGCGCTGATCGTGGTGCCGGCCGGCGAGGTCACCGCCTCTCGCAGCTGCACCGGGTGCTCACCGGAGTCACGCAGCATCACTGCCGCGCCGAGCGCGGTCTGCACGAGCAGGTCGGCGGCCACCTGACGCGGCAGGCCGAGCAGGATGCCGGCGTCGGTCATCGCCTCGACGAGGTAGAAGAAGTACGCCGGTCCGCTGCCCGACAGCGCCGTGACCGCGTCCTGCTGGTCCTCCGGCACCCGGATAGTGCGACCGACCGAACCGAGCAGCTCCTCCACCAGCCTCAGGTGCTCCTCAGTAGCCAAGGACCCGGCCGAGATGGCGCTCATCGCCTCGTCAACCAGAACGGGCGTGTTGCTCATCACCCGGACCACGGCGACGCCGGGCGGCAGCCGCTGTTCGAGGAATGCAGTGGGGATGCCTGCGGCGAGGCTGACGACGAGCTGGGAGCTAGCGAGCGAGGCAGCGATCTCCTCCAGCAGCGCTGCCATGTCCTGCGGCTTGACCGCGAGCAGGAGCACGTCCGCGGCGGCGACTGCCTCGACATTGGTGACAGCACGGACCGCGTAGCGCTCGGCGAGCGCCTGGCCGCGCTCCGGCCGGCGGGTGGTGACGACGACGTCGCCGGTCGAGGTGCCGGAGCGCAGCAGCCCCGAGAGCAGGGCCTCGCCCATCTTGCCGGCGCCGAGCACCGCCAACGTCGTCATGAGGCAGGGCTCACTGCAAGGCCGCTCACGACTTGGTCGCCAGCGAGCGCAGGAAGAAGGCGAGGTTGGCCGGGCGCTCGGCCAGGCGGCGCATGAAGTAGCCGTACCACTCCTCGCCGTACGGCACGTAGACCCGGACCCGGTTGCCGGCGGCGGCCAGGCGGCGCTGCTCGGCCGGCCGGATGCCGTAGAGCATCTGGTACTCGTAGGACCCCGGGGCGCGGTCGAGCCGGCGCGCCAGGCTGTCGGTGATCGCGATCAGCCGCGGGTCGTGGCTGGCGATCATCGGGTAGGCGCCGTCGGTCATCAGCCGCACCAGCAGGCGCACGTAGGACAGGTCGACCTGCTTGCGGCCCTGGAAGGCGACCGACTCGGGCTCCTTGTACGCCCCCTTGCACAGCCGCACCCGCGCCTGCGACCGGATCAGGTCCTCGACGTCGCCGGCGCTGCGGCGCAGATAAGCCTGGATGACCGCGCCGGTCTGCGGGTGCTCCTTGCGAACCGTGGCCAGCGTGTCGAGCGTCGCGTCGGTCGTGGTGTGGTCCTCCATGTCAAAGGTCACTGTGGTGCCCGCGCGCGTCGCTGCCTCGACGATCGAGGTGGCGTGGTCGAGGCACATCGAGTCGTCCAGCGACTGGCCGATCGCGCTGAGCTTGACCGACACCTCTGCCCCAGCGGTCAGCCCCTCGTCGGCGAGCACGGCCAGCAGGTCGAGGTAGGCCCGCACCACCGCCTTGGCCTGCGCGATCTCGACGGTGTCCTCGCCGAGGTGGTCGAGGCTCACGGTCAGCCCGGCGCCGACGAGCTCCCTGGTGGTGGCCACCGCCTGCTGCGTGGTCTCACCGGCCACGAAGCGGCGTACGACGTCGCGAGACAGCGGCGCTGTGCGCACGGCCTGGGCGATGGTCGGATTGCGGGAGGCGGACAGCAGGGCGCGGCGCAACACGTCAGGCACCTGCCGAGAGTGGGGCCGCGACCAGGTGCAGCCGGGTGAAGGCCAGCGCCTCGGCCAAGTCGGCCTCCCGGTCGGCCTGGCTCTCGGTGCGCCGGGTGTTGATCTCGACGACCACCACCCCGTCGAAGGCGATCGTGGCGAGGTGCTCCAGCAGCTCGCCGCAGGGCTGGGTGCCGCGGCCGGGCACCAGGTGCTCGTCCCGTGCGGTGCCGACACCGTCGGCGAGGTGGACGTGCGCCAGCCGATCGCCCGCCTCCAGCGCCATGCCCATGGCGTCGCCCTGCGCGACGGAGACGTGAGACAGGTCGAGTGTGATGTGCCGGTAGTCGCCCAGGAGCGGGTTCCAGTCGGGCGCATAGGGCACGACCGCGCGCCCGCGTGCGCGCAACGGGAACATGTTCTCCACGGCGAAGCGGACGTCGGTCTCGCCCGCCATCCGGTCGATGCCCTCGACGAAATCCCGCGCGTAGTCGCGCTGCCAGCGAAACGGCGGGTGTACGACGACCGTGCTCGCGCCGAGGGTCTCCGCCGCAGTCTTAGCCCGCTGCAGCTTGGCCCACGGGTCCGTTCCCCACACGCGCTGGGTGATGAGCAGGCACGGCGCGTGGATCGCCAGGATCGGGATCTGGTGGTAGTCAGAGAGCCGGCGCAGGGCGTCGACGTCCTGGCTCACCGGGTCAGTCCAGACCATCACCTCGATGCCGTCGTAGCCGAGCCGAGCCGCCATCTCGAACGCGGCTGCAGTGCTCTCCGGGTAGGTCGAGGCGGTGGACAGCGCCACCCGAGCGCTCCCCACGCGCACCGCCCTGTCTGCCATGCTGGCCAGCGTACCCAGGGCCCCTGGGTTCAACTGCCGGTGAGCCAGTCCAAGCGGCGCAGGATCACGCCTTCGCGCAGCGCCCAGGGGCAGATCTCCACCCGCGCCACGCCGCAGCTCTCCATCGCGACGTCAGCGACGACCGCGCCGCCGACGATCTGCCGGGCCCGGCTGGCGCTCACGCCGTCGAGCTCCGCGCGGTGCCCGGCCGGGAGCCGGGCCACGACATGGAGCACTCCGGCCAGCTGGCCGTGCGTGAGCGAGCGCTGCACCATCGGGCCGAGGCGGGCCGGCGCGGCACCGGCGAGCCGCGCCAGAGTGCGGAACGTTTTCGACGTCGCGACGACGCGGTCCGGCTCGCCCTCGCCGGCCAGCTTCGCCGCCACCGGGCGCAACGTCGCCCGCGCATACCCGCGCAGCTCGGCCAGCTCGCTGCGCTTCGGCGGGTCGGAGTGCAGGAAGTCGCGAGTCACCCGCCCGGCGCCCAGCGGCACGCTGACGGAGTAGGTCGGGTCCTCGTCCGAGCCGACTGCGAGCTCCAACGACCCACCGCCGATGTCGAGCACCAGCAGCCGACCGCTGCTCCACCCGTACCACCGGCGTACCGCGAGGAAGGTCAGCTTCGCCTCTTCCTCACCGGGCAGCACCTGCACGTCGACGCCCGCTGCCGCCGTGGCCTGGGCAAGCACGTCGCTGCCGTTGCTCGCTTCCCGGACAGCGCTCGTCGCGAACGCAACCAGGTCGTCGACGCCGTGCTCCTCGGCAGCCGCCCGGGCTCGAACCAACGCGTCGTAGAGCAGCTGGCCGCCTTCGGCCGTGATAGCCCCCGAGCCGTCGATGCGCTCGGCCAGGCGCAGCTCCGTCTTCTGCGACAGGGCAGGCACCGGCGCCGCACCTACGTGCGCGTCCACGACGAGCAGGTGGACGGTGTTGGAGCCGATGTCGAGGACGCCGAGGCGCATGCGCTGCACGCTATCGGCATACGCCGTTCACCCCGGTCACCTATGGTGCATCCGCACGTGACCGCCGTGACGAGAGGAACACAGTGGCGCCCGTCGACCTGGACTTCGCCCGGGAGTGGATCACCTTCCCCGACCCGGTGGATCCGGAGCACGAGTTCCGCTGTGACCTCACCTGGCTGCTCTCCACCTGGGGCTGCATCTACGGCCGCGGCTGTCACGGCGTCGTCGCCGGACGCCCGGACGACGGCTGCTGCAGCCACGGCGCCCACTTCTCCGACAAGGCCGACGAGAAGCGAGTCCGCCGCTTCGCCGCGGAGCTCACCAAGGAGGACTGGCAGCTGCGATCGGTCGGGCGCAAGCTCGGCATCACGGAAGTCGAGGACGGCCGCAAGCGCACTGCTCGCCACGAGGGCGCGTGCGTCTTCTTGAACCGGCCCGGCTTCGCCGGCGGACAGGGCTGCGCGCTGCACGCGATGGCGCTGCGGCGCGGGATGCACCCGCTCGAGACCAAGCCCGACGTGTGCTGGCAGCTGCCGATCAAGCGCGAGGCGGAGTGGGTCGACCGCCTGGACGAGACCCAGGTGCTGGTCACCACCATCACCGAGTTCGACCGGCGCGGGTGGGGTGAAGGCGGCCACGACCTGCATTGGTGGTGCACGGAGTCCTCGGCCGCGCACCAGCAGGGCGATTCGCTCTACCTCACCTACGGTCCAGAGCTGACGGAGATCATGGGCGCGCCGGCGTACGCCGAGCTGGCCCGGATCTGCGCGCTGCGGCAGCGGCAGGGCTCCCTCGCAGTGCACCCGGCCGAGCAGCCCGGCCGAGCCCTGCTCCCCATCATCCCGGCCTGACAGAGAACGGGCCGGCACCACCACCACCACCAACTGCTGATCTTGCTGCCCCTGTCCACAAGTTGTGGATCACGGCAGCAAGATCAGGGGCTGGGAGTGCGCGGCGGGTGGGAGTGCGGCGACGTAGCGCTACACCTCGAGCTTGTAACCCAAGCCGCGCACCGTCAGCAGGTAGCGCGGGACCGCCGGGTCCGGCTCGATCTTGCTGCGCAGTCTCTTGACATGCACGTCGAGCGTCTTGGTATCGCCGACGTAGTCGGCTCCCCAGACCCGGTCGATGAGCTGGCCGCGGGTGAGCACCCGGCCGGCGTTGCGCAGCAGCAGCTCGAGCAGCTCGAACTCCTTGAGCGGCAACGACACCGCGGCACCGCCCACGGTCACCGTGTGGCGCTCGACGTCCATCCGCACCGGACCGCCTTCGAGCACGGCGGGCAGCAGCTCCTCTTCCTCCCCACGACGGCGCAGCACCGCGCGAATGCGGGCGACGAGCTCGCGGGAGGAGAACGGCTTGGTGACGTAGTCGTCCGCGCCGATCTCGAGGCCCACCACCTTGTCGATCTCGGAGTCGCGGGCGGTGAGCATGATGATGGGCACACCCGACTTCGCCCGCAGCGTCCGGCACACCTCGGTGCCGGAGATGCCCGGCAGCATCAGGTCGAGGAGGACCAGGTCGGCGCCGGAGCGGTCGAACTCGGTCAACGCGTCGGGGCCCGTGGTGGCGATGCCCACCTCGAAGCCCTCGCGGCGGAGCAGAAACGACAACGCCTCCGAGAAAGACTCCTCGTCCTCAACCACGAGCACGCGGGTCATGACAGGACGGCCTCTCGGTCGGTGCGCGCCTCGTCGATGACGAGCGGCAGGTGCACGGTGAACGTGGAGCCGGTGCCCTCCACGCTCCACACGGTGACCCGACCGCCGTGGTTGCCGGCGATGTGCTTGACGATCGCCAGCCCCAGGCCGGTGCCCCCGGTCTCGCGCGAGCGGGCCGGGTCGGCCCGATAGAAGCGCTCGAAGATCCGCTCGAGATCGTCGGAGGCGATCCCGATGCCTTCATCGGTGACCGTCACCTCGACGACGTCGTCGCGCCGACGTACGCCGAGAGCGACGCGGGTGCCGGGGGCGGAGTAGGCGATCGCGTTGTCCAGCAGGTTGCCGATCGCGGTGACCAGCTGGCTCTCATCCCCGCGCACCTCCAGCGCCAGATCACTCTCTGCCGAGAGCGTGATCTGCTTCGCGTCGGCGCGCAGCCGGCTGCGGTCCACGGCCTCGCGCACGACGTGATCGATGCGCACGACGGTCGCGGCCGGGGACGCTTCCGCTCCCTGCAGCCGGGACAGGTCGATGAGCTCCTGCACCAGGCGGCTGAGCCGGCCGGCCTCGTGCACCATGCGCCCGGCGAAACGTCGTACGGTCTCCGCGTCGCCCTCGCCGTCATGGATCGCCTCGGCCAGCAGGGCCAGCGCACCGACCGGCGTCTTGAGCTCGTGCGAGACGTTGGCGACGAAGTCACGGCGCACCGCCTCGACCCGTCGCGCCTCGGTGATGTCGTCGACCAGCAGGACGGCGTGCCCCGTCGTACCGGCCAGGGCAGCCCGCACCCGTACTGCGGCGAGGTCAGGGCCCCCCGGCATGTCCAGCTCGACCTCGGCCGGCCGCCCGCTGCGGCGCAGGTCGGCCACCAGGCGCCCCAGCGCCGGGATGGCGAGCCCGCGGCCGCGGACCAGCTTGAGCTCCTCCGCGGTGCGGTTGGCCAGCACGACGCGGTCCCGCCCGTCGAGGACCACGGCACCCGCAGCCAGCGTCGACAGGGCCTCCTCGAGGACCCGCGGCGGCAGCTGCGGCGGGATCTCGGTGGCAACGGCATCCGCCGGCACGCGGCGACCCCGGATCATCCAGGCCACTGCTGCACCGACGAGTGCGCCGATGAGCAACGCGAGGACAGCGGTCACGCACCCGATGGTACGGCGGGTGCCCGCGTCGGCTGCACGTCAAAGGGCACTGAGGTGCGTTGTTCATGCAGCGTTCGCCGCCTGGACGCCCGCTACGCTGTGCCGTCCTGGGCCCTGAGGAGGCACCCGCTGTGCGCGACGCCTATCACGAGGATCTCGACGCCATCACCCAGCGTCTGGTCGAGCTGACGTCGCTGACCGGCTCGGCAATGGGGCGCGCGACCACCGCGCTTCTCGATGCGGACCTCGCGATAGCCGAGGCGGTCATTGCCGGCGACGTCGTGATCGACGCCGTCTACCACGACACCGAGGAGCTGGCGTTCACCCTGCTCGCCCGGCAGCAGCCGGTCGCCGGCGACCTGCGGATCCTCGTGACATCACTGCGGATGGTCGCCGATCTGGAGCGCTCGGGCGACCTGGCGCTGCACGTCGCCAAGATCGCCCGCCGCCGCTACCCCAACTCCGCTGTGCCGCAGCAGCTCCGCTCGACCATCCTCGAGATGGGTCAGGTGGCCCAGCTCATCATGAGCAAGGCCGGCGACTGCATCGCCAACCGCGACGTCGCCCTCGCTGCCGAGCTCGAGACCGACGACGACGCGATGGACGAGCTGCACCGCACCCTGTTCACGGCCCTCCTGGATGACGAGTGGACGGACAGCGTCGAGTGCGCCGTCGACATCACGTTGGCGGGGCGCTACTACGAGCGCTTCGCCGACCATGCTGTGTCGCTTGCCCGGCGGGTCGTCTACCTGGTCACCGGCGAGCGGGTCCATTCCTCATGACACTGGTCTTCCCGTGACGCCGCCATCGTCCACTCTGGTGCTGTTGCGCCACGGCGAGAGCGTCTGGAACCGCGAGAACCGCTTCACCGGCTGGCACGACGTCGACCTCACCGAGGACGGCGAGAAGCAAGGTCGTGCCGCGGGCCGGCTGCTCGCCGACTCCGGCATCGACATCGGCGTGGTGCACACCTCGCTGCAGAAGCGCGCGATCCGCACCGCCAACCTCGCCCTTGAGGAAGCCGACCAGCTGTGGGTGCCGGTGCGCCGGTCGTGGCGGCTCAACGAGCGCCACTACGGCGCGCTGCAGGGCCTGGACAAGGCCGAGACGCTGGCGCAGTACGGCGAGGCGCAGTTCCACGCCTGGCGTCGGTCCTACGACACCCCGCCGCCGCCGCTGGAGATCGACGACGAGCGCCACCCGCGCTTCGACCCGCGCTACCAGGCGCTGCCGCCCGACGTGCTGCCGGCGACGGAGTGCCTGGCCGATGTCGTCCGCCGCATCACGCCGTACTGGTACGACGCCGTCGTACCCGACCTCTCCTACGGGCACAACGTGCTCGTCGCGGCGCACGGCAACTCCCTGCGCGCTCTTGTCAAGCACCTCGACGGGGTCTCCGACGACGACATCGCAGCGCTGAACATCCCCACTGGCATCCCGCTGGTCTACACCCTCGACGAGCGGATGCAGCCGGTGCGGTCGGGGTATCTCGGGGATGCGGCGGCGGCCGCTGCCGCAGCCGCTGCCGTCGCGGCCCAGGGCCGGCCGGCGGAGGAGCGCTCGCTGGGCGGTGCCCCGCCGATGGGTCGCGACTCCGAGCCCGACGACACCGCCGACGCCTGATCCGATCTCCCAGCCCGCACGCCGACGTACCCCCCCCGACAATTGCCCGGTGACCGGGCAATTGGACACTGTTAGCAGCCTCAGGGGGTCCAATTGGCCGGTTAACCGGGCAATTGGACCTCCTAGTCATCCAGCAAGGGGTTGGGGGCGAGCGGCTCGCCCTGGGCGGCGAGCTTGGCACGGTAGGCGCGCTCCCGGTCGATGGAGCCGCGAAAGCCGAGTCGTACGGCGGCGTCGAAGGTGCCGTCGGAGTAGGAGAGCACGCAGCCGAGCAGCCGGTCGACTTCCGCCGCGGACACCGCGGCGAGCGGGACGTGACCGGTGAGGAAGACGTCGCCGAGGACGTCACAGGAGAAGGCGACGCCGTAGGTGCGGGCGTTGCGCTGCAGCAGATAACGGTAGGTCTCGGCTTCGTTATCCTCGGGCTTGCGCATGAAGAACGCCTCGACGCGCAGCGAGTGGTCCCCGACGACCAGCCAGGTCATGGTCTGCAGCCGATGCTCACCCACCAGGGTGACGAGGAAGGATCCTTCGGCAGTGCGCTCGTACGCCAGCTCGAGCTCGTCAAGCGTCGCCTTGATCACCCTGTCGAGCCGGACCCGCTCGAGCTCGACCGGTCCCGGTCCGCTCATCGGGCACCGGCCGCAGCCGAGACGGCGTGCTCTCGCAGCGCGTCGGCGTAGACCGAGAGCATGCCCTCGGCCGTGGCCGCCCAGCCGAAGCCCGCAGCGTGGGTAACCGCGCCGGCAGACAGCGTCGCGCGTCGCTCGGGTGACGCGAGCAGTGCGGCGATCACGTCGGCGAAGTCGCCGGGGTCGTGGCCGTCGACGAGGACGCCTGACACGCCGTCCCGCACCGCGGTGCGCAGGCCACCGACACGCGCCGCGACGACGGGGGTGCCGCAAGCTTGCGCTTCCAGGGCGACGAGTCCGAACGACTCGTTGTACGACGGCACGACCACGACCTCAGCGGCCCGGTAGAACTCGGCGAGTCGCTCCTGGTGGACGGGGTCGAGGAAGCGCACGACCTCGCCGAGGTGAAGGGACTGCGCCAGCTGGACGAGGTTCTCCGGGTCGCGGGTGCCGGTGCCGGACGGTCCGCCGACGATGTCGACCCGCAGCCGGGCGCGCAGCGACGGGTCCCGCTGCAGCAGCACGGCCGCTGCCCGCAGCAGCACGTCAGGCGCCTTCAGCGGCTGGACCCGGCCGACGAAGAGCAGCAGCACGGCGTCGGCGGGCAGCCCGATCGCGGCGAGGGACTCGGCGCGTCCCGGGCCAGGGGAGAAGCGGTTCAGATCGACGCCGGGAGCAATCGTGCAGACCTGATCCGGTCGTGCGTCGTAGAGAGAGACGAGCTCGGCTGCCTCCGTGTCGGTGGAGGCGACGAGACGGGTCGCCGCCGCGACGACCTGCTCTTCGCCGATGACCCGGGCGGTCGGCTCGGGCTCGTCGTCGGCGGCGAGTGCCGCGTTCTTCACCCGCGCCAGGGTGTGGAAGGTGTGCACCAGCGGCACGCGCCAACGCTCGGAGGCCAGCCAGCCCACCTGGCCGGAGAGCCAGTAGTGGGAGTGCACGAGGTCGTAGTAGCCGGGCTCGCGAACGGCCTCGGCACGGAGCACCCCGGACGTGAAGGCGCACAGCTGCGCCGGGAGGTCGTTCTTGGACAATCCCTCGAAGGGTCCCGCGTTGACGTGACGCACAGTGATCCCGGGCTCGAGCTCGACGGTGGCCGGCAGGCCCGAGCTCGTGGTCCGCGTGAAGATGTCGACCTCGATGCCCACCGCGGCGAGGCGTCGGGACAGCTCGACGACGTAGACGTTCAGACCCCCGGCGTCACCCGTGCCGGGCTGGTCCAGCGGCGAGGTGTGCACGGAGAGCGTCGCCACCCGCCGCAATGCGCTCAAGGCCCGCACGGGCGTGCTGCGCGACACCCCACCTACCTCCTCGCTCCGGTGCACATTCTGGCGGCTGGCTGGCGCCGCCATCGCCGGGCAACAACTCCTGGGAGCCCGGAGCCCTTCCACTGGACCATTCACTGGGCCATTCGGAGCAGGAAAAGTGACGCCGTTCGGCATGTTTCCGAATGGGACCAGCCGGGGTAATCTCGTGACTGTCAGTGATCAACCCCACGCACCGTGTTACCTGCGGTGCGCGGACGGGACACAAAGATCCGCGAGGTCCTCACCGACGCCGGCACCTCGGCGCACGGAGGAACACGGTCGCCAAGACCTCGCGGGGAGTGAGTGGCGAGACCGGCTCGTCCGTACGCCGGATGTCCACAAGGGCATTCGACCTACGGCACGGGAGCATGGCTATGACGCCCACCACCCTTCGACGCAGCAGCGCAGTGCTCAGCGCGGTCGCCCTCGCAGCCATCCTCGGTACGCCGGCGTACGCCAAGGACCACAGTGCCGGCGGCCCCGGCGGCGCGCCGTCGACAGCATCGGGCGGCGACACGCAGGGCAGGTCGGGATCGAACCCCGACGGCGGCGGGGTCGACAAGCCGTACGCGGCGGATGGTCAGCTCGCCCGCAGCCAGGGGTCGAGCGACTTCGACGGAAACAACGGCTGCGGCAACGACGCCGACCGCGCTGACGACAACAACGGCAACTGCGGAGGTCCCAAGAAGGACAAGGTCCGCGACGCAGACAAGGCCAAGGACGACAAAGAGAAGGACGACAAGGCCCAGGGCCCGAAGTCGACCGCGAGCCCCCGTCCCGCGAAGACCCCCTCCAGCGGCTGCAAGAACTCCAGCAGGCCGGACCAGGACGGCACCGGCACCGACCGCGGCGTTAACAACAACGACAAGACCGCGCCCGGCGCAGACTGCAACAACGGCTGTGGCAACGACGACGACCGCGAGGACGACAACAACGGCCACTGCGGCCCCAAGGCCAAGACGCCGAAGCCCGCCAAGACCCCGAAGCCGACCAAGACGCCCAAGCCGCCCAAGCCGGCCAAGACGCCCAAGCCGGCCAAGACGCCCAAGCCCGTCGTGACGACCACCCCGACCGCCGTCGTCCCGGGTGGGACCACCACCGTCACCCGCTCCGTCGTGGTGGCTCCCGCCCTGGCAGCCCAGCCGGCGGCAGCCCAGCCGGCGGCAGCCCAGCCGGCAGCCCCGCCCGCCAAGGCTGCGCCTCCCGTGGCAGCTGCGCCAGCCGCCGCTCCGGCGCGCGTAGCCCGGGCGCCTCGCCCTGCCGCCCCGGTCGGCGCGCAGGTCCTGGGCGTCCGGATCGTCCGCCCGGCAGCGGTGCAGGGCACCCGGATCGTCAACGCCCGGGTCACCCCGAGCGTGCTGCAGCAGGCTGCACTGCCTTACACCGGCTCCAGCGCGCAGACCCTGATTATCCTCGGCGTGGTGCTCCTCGCCGGCGGTCTCGTCGTCACGGAGATGGGCCGCTCCTCCCGCGCCACCGCCTAATACGTCCGGCTCCGACGCCGACCGATCCCAGGGGGGGCATCGGTCGGCGTCGTAGTGTCGGGAGCTGGGCCGTCGAGAGCGGTCCCTACGATGGGGCGCATGCCGGCAGCCGACCTACACCCCTCGCTTGTGCCGCTCGCCTTCCTGCTCGGGTCGTGGCGCGGCGAAGGAGTCGGCGGGTATCCGACCATGGCGGACTTCCGATACGGCGAGGAGTCCGACTTCTGGCATGAGGGCAAGCCGGTGCTGCACTATCGCCAGCGGACCTGGCGCCTCGACGACCTCACTCCCTCGCACGCCGAGGCCGGCTACTGGCGCCCCCAGCCCGACGGCAGCCTGGAGGTCGTGCTCGCCCATCCCACCGGCGTGGCCGAGATCTACGTCGGCACGATCGAGGGCACTCGTATCTCCCTGACCACCGACGTCGTCGTACGCACCTCGTCGGCGAAGGAGGTGGCCAGCCTCACCCGCCTCTACGGTCTCGTCGAGGGCAAGCTTCTGTACGCCGTCGACATGGCAGCGGTCGGCCAGCCGCTGCAGCCGCACCTCTCCGCCACGCTCGAGCGTGCGCCAGGGCAGGAGCCGACCGGTGTGACGGCGAAGTCCGATACTGGCTCCCCGATCTAACTTCGCTCCCCGACCCGCCCTGCCCTTTCCGAGCCGGCTTAGCCCCTCACCCACGATCGAGGTCTGATGCGCACGACCCACCGCCTTGCCGCTGCCGCCGCCATGGTGGCTCTCGTCGCGGCAGTCGCCGTCGCGCCGGCCAGCTCGGCTGCCGTGACCGCGGAGTTCGACGCCGCGAGCCCCAAGCAGACCGCAGGCCTGCCGGACCTCAACCGCCTCGACCCGGTGCGCTTCCCCTACGACGGTGCGGTCGTCGAGCACTACCAGGTGCCGACCCGCAAGAACCCGCCCACCTGCAACCCGGCGGTCAACATCGCCACCTGCCCGGACACGATCTGGATCGACGTGATCCGCCCGGACACCCAGGAGAAGGTGCCGGCGATCATGATGTCGTCGCCGTACTACAACACCCTCGGTCGCGGCTACAAGGCGCAGTGCAAGACCCCACACCAGTCACCGCCCGGCGGTCTGCCAGGTTCGCCCGGCGCCCCCGGCCTGTCCACCTGCGCCGCTAACCAGACGCCGTTCCCCGAGTGGTACGACGAGTACTTCGTGCCCCGTGGCTACGCCTACGTCGCGATGGACCTGCGCGGCACCCGCAACTCCGCCGGCTGCCAGACCTACGGCGACCGCGACGAGGTCATCGACGCCGTCGACGTCGTGGACTTCATCGCCGAGCAGCCGTGGTCGAATGGCAAGGTCGGCATGACCGGCGGCTCGTACGACGGCACCATCGCCAACGGTGCCGCGGCCGAGGCCCCCATCTCCGGCAAGCACCCCGAGGCGCTGGCCGCGATCATCCCGATCCGCGCGATCGACGCTTGGTACGACTACCACTTCTTCAACGGTGTGCAGTCCTCAGGCCATGCCGCGACGCCGGCACTGTTCACCGCCGCGCTCGCCGGGGCGGACCTGCAGAACTCCGGCACCGACGACATCCTCTACCCGGTGCACGTCGCTGAGCGGAAGGCCTGCATCGCCACGCTGGGCGCGATCGTCGACGCCGGCTACGCCCGGCCGTACGCCGACGCCGACGACGTCTTCTGGTCCGAGCGCGACTTCGTGAAGGACGCCGCCGGCTTCAAGGCGGCAACGCTGATCGTCCACGGACTCTTCGACTTCAACGTCAAGCCGCACAACGCCGGCTACCTCTGGAGCGCGCTGCCCGCCTCGCTGCCGAAGAGACTGCTGTTCCTCAACACCGACCACACCGACCCGCGCTGCGACTCCGTCGACGCGTGCACGGCCAGCGGCCACGAGATGCCGGTGCCGATCCCCGACAAGTTCGTCGAGCTCAACCACCGCTGGTGGCTGCAGTTCCTCAAGGGTGTCGAAGCCGGTGCCACCCGCACGGCGGTCGAGGTGCAGCAGCGCGACGGCTCCTTCGCTGCGTCGTCGGCGTACCCGCTCCCCGGCACCAAGCAGGTGCTGGCGCTCGGACCCGATGGCAAGCTGGTGCCGCCGGCTGGCGCCGACGAGCCCGCGACGGTGACCTACGCCGATGGCCCGGCGGCCGTCGGGACACCGACGAGCGTCAGCTTCTTCACGGCGCCGTTCGCCAAGGACACCCGACTCTCCGGCATGGTGGACTTCAACCTGATGGCCTCGACCCTCGGCCCGGACACCAGCATCGCCGTCAGCATCACCGACCTCGGCCCGGACGCGGCCGACGATGAGACCGCCGTCGAGGGTGCCGTCACCGCCGCCGAGCCGAACGACGCAGTGCTGATCACCTACGCCTGGCTCCGGGCCTTCTACCGCGGCTCGGTGAAGGCCGGGCCGGAGCGCAACGTCCCCAGGGGCGGCTCCCCCATGTCGCCCAACACGATGACGCCGCTGTCGTTCTCCTCGATGCACACCGACTACGTGGTCCCCAAGGGGCACCGCGTCCGGGTGCGCTTCAGCAACTCCGCCGGCGGCACCATCGCGGCAAACCTGGGCCAGGTGGTGACGCTGGCCACCGGCTCGGCGTCGACGGTGACGCTGCCCATCGTCGCGGCAGGGGCTGCGGCCCGGCCCGCGCCGGCAGCTGCCCCGCGGCCCGCTCGCCCGCCCGTGGTGCCCCCCGCACCGCGCCCGGCACCGCGTCCCGCTCCGCTGCCCGCCACGGGCGGCGGGCTGCCGCCGGTGGCGCTCGCCGCGGCCGTCACGATCGGTCTCGCCGTCGTCGGCGTACGCCGCCGCCTCGTCTAGATCAAGCCGCTCGGCCGCCATGCCGGGTCCGCATCTCCCGCCGCCGTCGCGGCCGCTCGGGGACCTGACACGGGGCACGACCCACCCCAACCGGCTCCGCCGGATCGACCGCTGGCTGGTGGCCACTCAGCTCGCCCGCCTGCGCCGCGCGGACGCCCCCGTCGTCGTCGACCTCGGCTACGGACGCGACCCGGTCACCACAATTGAGCTCGCGTCCCGGCTGACCCGCCAGGTGCCCGCGGTCCGGGTGGTCGGGGTCGAGATCGACCGGGAGCGGGTCGCCGCAGCGCAGCGCTTCGCGGGGCCGGGGCTGCGCTTCGCCTGCGGGGGGTTCAACCTGCCGCTCACACCGGACGAGCGGCCGGCGACCGTCGTACGGGCGATGAACGTGCTGCGGCAGTACGGCGAAGCGGACGCTGCGCAGGCCTGGGAGGTGCTTCAGGGCCAGCTCGGCGAGGACGGCCTGCTCGTCGAGGGGACCTGCGACGAGCTGGGCCGGCGCGCGGGCTGGGTGAGCATCGACGCGAAGGGACCGCGCACGCTGACCTTCGCGGCTCGCGTCGCCGACCTGCCACGGCCGTCAGCGCTGGCCGAGCGGCTGCCGAAAGCCCTGATCCACCACAACGTCGCCGGCGAGCGAGTGCACGACTTCTTCACCGCGTGGGACGCCACCTGGCGCACCGCAGCCGGCGCGGTCACCCCCCGGGAGCGCTGGGTCGCCGCGGCCGCAGGTCTCGCCGAGCAGGGCTGGCGCATCGGCCGCAACCCGGCTCGCTGGCGCGAGGGGGAGCTCACCATCGCCTGGACAGCGGTCGCACCGCGCACCGGCGGGTGAGGAGCGAAGCGCCCCTAGAACGAGCGGACGTGCCAAACCTCGGTCATCAGGCCGGTGTCGGCGGCATCGCCCACTCGGGTCCAGACGATGTGCATCCGGCGGTCGGCTGCCCAGGTCAGGGAGAGGAACGTGCCCGGCGGCTCTGCCGAGGTGGCCGGCGCGACCGGGTCGTCATGAGCGAAGGAGGTGAGGTAGACCGTCCGGTCGCGTGGCCGCAGGGAGCCGGCGACCACGGTCCAGTCGGCCGCCGGCGTGAGCCGGTAGTACGCCGCAACGCCGAGCCGGCCGTCGGGTCCAGCGGCGATGGTCGGCTGCCGGTAGACGCCGGGAGCGTCCGTGACATCCCGGGTGCGCCAGCGGCGGCCGTCGGGCGAGGAGAACAACCGCAGCCGCGAGGCCGTCGGCGCACCGGTGGCGGAAAAGGCGACCGGATCGGCGATGAGGACATGCACGGAGCCGTCGGGCGCGAAGGTCGCGGACGGCACGCCGGGGGAGCCATCGCGAGTGTCGTAGCGGCCCACCGGGAAGCGGTCGAAGGTCTCTCCGTCATCGGTGGAGAGGAAGGCGAAGACGGTGCCGAGTCCGTCGAGGCAGGCGACGACCATCCGCTTCGAGCCGGCGCGCTGCTCGGCTGCCGGGCGGCACACGTCGGAGTCGCGCAGCGGGTAGCCGACCGGGCCGCCCATGCCGCCGTCGGAAGAGCTGTAGACCTCGTAGCGGCCTGGGCCGAAGCCCGTACCGGGCTGCCCGCCCGCCGGCGCCGGCGCGTTCGCTGGGTCCCCGGCCGCGATCGTCAGGACGACACCCGCGCCATGGGCTGCCACGAAAGGCCGCACATCCGCTCGGACCGTGGGGCGCACCGACACCGCGCCTCGCGTGATCCGGTCGCGACCCCGGGAGTCGTATCGCGTCAGCGAGGCGTCCGCCCGATATCCGTCGAGGACATAGAACGTGCCCTTGCCGTCGAGTGCGACGTCGGGCTCGAGGCCCGGCAGGAGCCCGTCGGCCGGCCCCGCGGGGCCGCCGGGCAGGTTCTGCCACGTCTCGCCCTGGTCGACCGACATCAGGCGCCAGGACGCCGCCCGGGCCGGGACGGTGCCCCGCCGGTCCGGAGCAACGACGGGCGTCGCGCTGTCCTTCGCTGCAGTCACCACGATGTTGCCGAAGGCATCCACGGCGACGGCCGGATCCGCGCCACCGGAGAGCTCCGGGGTCACCCGGATCGGCTGGTAGAACCTCATCGCCCGCGCGTTGCGGTCATGGCCCGAGTGCGCACCGCTGGGCAGCGTCACGGCACCGGTCGCCACGACAGCGGCGGCGAGGACCAGCCTTCGCTTCACGACGACCTCGAGATCAGCGAGACCGGAGAGACCGGGCCGGGACCAGCGCCCGCACCGGGAGCGCCGCGGTGGCAGGGGCCGGAGCGGGAGCCGGTGCGGGAGCCGGCTGCTGCTGGGGCTTCGGTCGAGCGGCCGGCCGCTCGTCTCCGGCGCTGCGCAGACGACCGGTGTAGCGCAGCACGTCGAGCCCGCGCGCGTAGTCGACGGCGTACACGATCTCTGGGGTCATCCAGTACGCCGCGGAAGTGCCGGTCTCACTCAGCGGCAGGAACCAGCCCTGCTCGGTCATCTTCCCGGTCTTGGAGTGCACGGAGAGGAATCGCACGCCGTGCTCGTAGGAGCCCACCGCCACGAGCCCGCCATCCACCCAGGTGGGGTGGGTGTCGAACCAGTGCGGCGAGCAGCCGAGGCCGTTGACCGCCGGCTTGCCGTCCAGGTAGGTCCCGTTCTTGTACACGTACCGGTCGACGGTGCGCAGCGTCTTGGTCTTCCGCCACCCTGTCGTGTCCATGATGTCGAAGGTCGCCGACCCTTCGTCGCAGCGGGTGTTGGCGTTGGTCTCACCGCCGACGAGGGCGAACTTGTCCTTGCCCCCGCGCGGCCACTGCACAGAGTGGGCGAAGTCGGTGTTGTCACCGGTCGCGAGCAAGGTGGGCTTGGTGACGCTGCGCCGTGCGTCGAAGAGCTGGACCGGCACCGTCGAGGTGAAGACCACGCCGGGGGCGATCTCGGTGACGTCGTGGCCACCGCGGCCCGGCCCGGATCCGGTCCAGTTGCCGATGATCTTCGGGGCAGTCGGCTTGCGCAGGTCGGTCACGGTGCCGCCGGAGCCCCACCCGTAGGCGCAGTTCAGCAGACAGCTGGTCGTGTGGTCGCCCGCCTTGGGCAGCGCCGCGATCTCCGACGGGCTGCGCTCGTCTTCGAGGTCGTAAATGTGCAGCAGGTCCTGCGGCAGCGACTCGCTGAAGAGCAGGATCTTGCCGTTGGTCGCCACGTTCTCGTTCTCGAACTTGAAGCCGAAGGGAGTCGTGGAGATCAGCCGGGGCGCGAGCGGGTTGCTCACGTCGTAGATGGAGAAGTTCTTCCAGCTGGTCACGTAGAGCCGGTTGCCGACGATGTTGGCACCCGTCGCCGTACCGACCTCGAAGGGGATGAAGGCGACCTGCTCGACGTTGCTAGAGCTCAGC
>DATLOQ010000124.1:0-29451 GCA_035536235.1 Mycobacteriales bacterium | reverse complement strand
TGGTCGACGTACACGCGCAGCTCGTCCGACGCCACTGTTCTCCTAGGTCTCCCCGACCGTAACACCGCGCCACGGCGGCGGCCTGGCGACGAATCGGCGGCCTCCGGGCGGAGTGCGTGTATAGGGTTGCCCTGCAAGCACAGGTGGAGGTGAGTGATCGTGGCCGGAGCCAGCAAGGGCGATGCCGAGAGCCGGGCTGCGCAGTACGAGAAGCAGGTCGCCGAGCTCCAGGTGCAGGCGCGCTCCTTGGAGGAGGAGATCGGCCTCCTGCGCCGCAAGCTGGCGGACTCGCCCCGCCAGGTCCGGGTGATCGAGGAGCGCCTCGGTGAGGCGCAGCAGAACATCGCCGGCCTGGCCGCCCACAACGACAAGCTGGTGGCCACCCTCAAGGAGGCGCGCGACCAGATCCTGACGTTGAAGGAGGAGGTCGACCGTCTCGCCCAGCCGCCGTCCGGCTACGGGGTCTTCCTCTCCGCCGATGAGGACGGCTCCATCGACATCTTCACCGGTGGCCGCAAGCTCCGGGTCTCGGTGAGCCCGACGATCGAGGTCAGCGAGCTGCGCCGCGGTCAGGAAGTCATGCTCAACGAGGCGCTCAACGTCGTCCGTGCTCTGGAGTTCGAGACACAGGGAGAGGTCGTCCAGCTCAAGGAAGTGCTCGCCGACGGGGAGCGCGCGCTCGTGTCGACCCGCACGGACGAGGAGCGCATCGTCCTGCTCGCCGACCCGCTGCTCGACGGGCCGCTGCGGCCCGGTGACTCGCTGATGCTGGAGACGCGCTCGGGCTACGTCTACGAGCGGATCCCGAAGAGCGAGGTCGAGGAGCTGGTCCTCGAAGAGGTGCCCGACATCGACTACAGCCAGATCGGCGGCCTCGCGGCGCAGATCGAGTCGATCCGTGACGCCGTCGAGCTGCCCTACTTGCACGCGGACCTGTTCAAGGAGCACCAGCTCAAGGCACCGAAGGGGATCCTGCTCTACGGTCCACCCGGGTGCGGCAAGACTCTGATCGCCAAGGCCGTCGCCAACTCCCTGGCCAAGAAGGTCGCCGAGGTCACCGGCAAGCCCGAGGGCAAGTCGTTCTTCCTCAACATCAAGGGCCCGGAGCTGCTCAACAAGTACGTCGGCGAGACCGAGCGCCACATCCGGCTGATCTTCCAGCGCGCGCGGGAGAAGGCCTCCGAGGGCGTGCCGGTCATCGTGTTCTTCGACGAGATGGACTCCATCTTCCGCACCCGCGGCTCCGGTGTGTCGAGCGACGTCGAGACGACGATCGTGCCCCAGCTGCTCAGCGAGATCGACGGAGTCGAAGGCCTCGAGAACGTCATCGTCATCGGCGCGTCCAACCGCGAGGACATGATCGACCCCGCGATCCTGCGCCCTGGCCGCCTCGACGTGAAGATCAAGATCGAGCGCCCCGACGCCGAGGCGGCTCGCGACATCTTCAGCAAGTACGTCGTGCCCGAGCTGCCGATCCACCCGGACGATCTCGCCGAGCACGGCAACGACCGCGGGGCGGCCTGCGAGGCGCTCATCCAGCACACCGTCGAGCGGATGTACGACGTCGTCGACGAGAACCGCTTCCTCGAGGTCACTTACGCCAACGGCGACAAGGAAGTCCTCTACTTCAAGGACTTCAACTCCGGCGCGATGATCGAGAACATCGTCGCGCGCGCCAAGAAGATGGCGATCAAGGACTTCCTCGACCTCGCGCAGAAGGGGCTGCGGCTCTCCCATCTCATGACGGCGATCGTCGACGAGTTCAAGGAGAACGAGGACCTGCCCAACACCACCAACCCCGACGACTGGGCTCGCATCTCCGGAAAGAAGGGCGAGCGGATCGTTTACATCCGCACCCTCATCACCGGGACCAAGGGCAACGAGACCGGCCGCTCGATCGACACCATCGCCAACACGGGCCAGTACCTCTGAGGCGGCAGGTAGCCTAAGTCCATGACTTCGCGTCGGGTGATGGGCATGGAGACGGAGTACGGCGTCTCGGTGCCCGGCCAGCCCGGCGCCAACGCCATGGTCTCGTCGTCCCTCGTCGTCAACGCCTACTCGCCCTCACGCGAGCGCCGTACGCGATGGGACTTCGAGGAGGAGAACCCGCTGCGCGACGCGCGCGGGTTCGACGCGGGCATGAGCGACCACGACATGCCGGGGGAGGACGACCTCGGGCTGGCCAACGTGATCCTCACGAACGGCGCCCGGTTCTACGTCGACCACGCGCACCCCGAGTACTCCACCCCGGAAGTCACCAACGCGCTGGACTGCGTGCTCTGGGACAAGGCGGGGGAGCGGGTGATGGCCGAAGCGGCGCGGCTGGCCGCGCGCGTGCCCGGCACGGCACCGGTGCAGCTCTACAAGAACAACACCGACAACAAGGGCGCGTCGTACGGCTGCCACGAGAACTACCTGATGGCCCGGCAGACGCCCTTCGCGGAGATCGTGCGGCATCTCACTCCGTTCTTCGTCAGCCGCCAGGTCTTCTGCGGAGCCGGCCGGGTCGGCATCGGCCAGGACGGTCGGGGTGAGGGGTTCCAGATCAGCCAGCGGGCCGACTTCTTCGAGGTCGAGGTGGGGCTGGAGACGACGCTGAAGCGGCCGATCATCAACACCCGGGATGAGCCGCATGCCGACCCGGAGAAGCACCGCCGGCTGCACGTGATCATCGGCGACGCGAATCTGAACGAGATCTCGACCTACCTCAAGGTGGGCACCACCTCGCTGGTCCTGGCCATGATCGAGGCAGGGTGGATCGACGCCGACCTCTGGGTCGAATCGCCGGTCGCGACGCTGCGGGCCGTCAGCCACGACCCGAGCCTCAAGCACCTCGTCACGATGCGCGACGGACGCCGCCTGACGGCAGTGCAGCTCCAGCTGGTCTACCTCGAGCTGGCGAAGGCGTTCGTGAAGTCTCGAGTCGACGAGGGCACGGCCACCGACCCGGTGACGGCCGACGTGCTGGCCCGGTGGGAGAGCGTGCTGACCCGATTGGAGGACGACCCGATGACCTGCTCGCGTGAGGTCGACTGGGTCACCAAGCTGCAGATCCTGCAGGGCTACCGCGACCGGGAGGGCCTCGACTGGTCCAGCCACAAGCTGCAGCTCGTCGACCTGCAGTACCACGACGTACGCCCCGACAAGGGCCTCTACAACAAGCTGGCAGCCGGTGGCCGAGTGGACCACCTGGTGACGGAGGCCGACGTCCTCCGCGCCATGACCGAGCCGCCGGAGGACACCCGCGCGTACTTCCGCGGTCGGTGCATGGCGCAGTACGCCGGCGACGTCGCCGCGGCCTCGTGGGACTCCGTGATCTTCGACGTGGGTCGGGAGTCCCTGCAGCGGGTGCCGACGATGGAGCCGACGCGGGGCACCAAGGCGCACGTCGGGGCGCTGCTGGATCGCTGCGGGTCGGCAGCCGAGCTCGTGGATGCGCTCGCCCGATAGTCGCCAACCCGACACAGACCGAACCTAGGCATCGACCCTGGGCTCTTTTAGCCTGTGTCGATGACGACGTTCTGCCGCGCTTCCTGGCGGCGTGCGGTGCACGGCGTGCTGGCCCCGACCCTGCTGGCTGGGGCACTCGTCGGCGGCGCGGAGGCGGACGGCCCGTCTGCGCGGCCGGCGGCCACCCTACGGGTCGGCGCGAGCGCGTTCTGGGCTTCGTCCGCGCCGCGGGACTCCTCGATCGCACCGAAGTGCGCCGACAACATGCGATGCCACGACTTCGCCATCGACGTCGCGGGGGGCGGTGACACCCTGCGGGTCGCTGTCGACACCAACGGCCAGGTGTCGCCGCAGCTGCAAGTGTTCTCGGCGAAGGGAATCCTGCTCGAGCAGAGCTCCGGCGTCTTCTCCGCCGAGGTGTTCCTCGACCAGCCGGACGCCGGACGCCACGTCGCTCGGGTGGTTTTCCGGAGCAGCCGTGCAGTGAAGTTCCGGATGAGGGCGCGGCTCGAGCGGTCGGCCCCGGAGCCGCGGGCCAGCAGCCGCGCCCTGCTGCCGAACCTGCGGCTCGTCCCGCCGTACCAGTTCACGATGGACTCACCGGCTGCGGGGCAGGACCTCGGGTGCAATGCCTACGAGAAGGCGGAGTACGGCGCGCGTCGGTGCTTGCGCTTCTCCCTCGGTCCGGCGAACGTCGGTGAGGGCCCCTTCATGCTGCGCTTCCCGGCGCTGAGCGGCCTCGCCGCACCGGAGCCGGTCTACCAGCTCATCGACCATGCCGACGGATCGCTCACGGAGCGGCAGGCAGGCAGTGCGCTCTACCACAAGACGCATGCCCATCATCACCACAACGGCTTCGGGTCACTGGAGCTCTACCGCGTGACGGACCCACGGCGAGGCACCCTAGTTCCCGCCGGTGGCGGACCAAAGCAGGGCTTCTGCATGCTCGACTTCCTCATTGCCGACTGGCGGTCGTTCGCCAACGACCAGGCCGGCGCAGTGCGGCAGGACTGCAGTCTCGTCTCTGGGCCGACGAGCACCCAGCTGGGCCTCGGCCGAGGGTGGGCCGACATCTACGTGTGGTCACTCGACGGCAACTACGTGGAGTTCGGCAGCAATCCGGACGGTCGGTACGTCGTTCGCTCAGTCGCTGACGCGAGCAACGACGTGCTCGAGAGCGACGAGACCGACAACTCTGGCTACGCCTACATCGAGGTGAAGGGCTCCTCCGTGAAGGTGCTCGAGCGAGGCCGAGGGCTGTCACCGTGGGACCGGCGCAAAGTGCTCGCTGACGACATCCTGCCGCCCAACGTATGAGGCGCCGGGCCGTCCTGCTCGTCGTCACCGGCCTCGGGGCCGCGCAGATCTGGGGCGCTGCGCCGATCCCACGCGACCGGGCGGCGGCCGCCGCGGACTCCGACGTAGTGGGCACGCTTCGACCCGGTCAGCACGTCTACTGGAGTGGCGGCCGAGTGGCCTACGCCCTCGACGTGGCCGACGGCGGCGGGAGCCTGCGGGTGGCCGTCGACATCCCCGACTGCTGCGGTGCCAGCGTCGAAGTGCTGGATCCTGCCGGCCGGGTCGCGGCCACCTCAGACGGCTACCTCTCGGCCGAGGCGTATGTCGACCGACCCGCAGCCGGGCAGTGGACCGTGCGGGTGCCCCGGTCGGCCGCGGGCACCCGGCTGCGCGCCAAGCTCGAGCGGGCAGAGGCAACGGCCGGCCCGCGCAGCCCGCGCCCGGTGCTGCCCAACTTGCGCCTCGTGCCGCCGTACGAGTTCAGCTTCTCGAGCGGGCTCGGCGTAGTGCCGACAGCGCCTGGATGCAACCCCGACGACGCGGCCGAGTACGGCGGCCGACGTTGCCTGCGCTTCTCCCTTGGTCCGGCGAACACTGGTCCCGGGCCATTCCAGCTGCGCTTCGCCCAGCTGGAGGGGCTGGTGACCAGCGGCCAGGTCTACCAGCGGGTCTACGACTCCGCCGGCGCGTTCACTGAGCGCAAGGCGGGCATGTTCGAGTACCACAAGACCCATCAGCACTACCACCACTCCGGCTTCGGCTCGCTCGAGCTGCTCAGCGTCGACACCACCCGCCGGACCATGACGAAGGTCGGGGAGGGCCCGAAGCAGGGCTTCTGCACTGCCGACGTCGTCCTCTTCGACTGGCATCGCTTCGACCAGGACCGCCAGGACAGCACGGAGTCCCGCTGTGTCAGTGAGATGACGCCGACGGGCACCTTCGGCCCCACCGGCACCGTGATGGGGGTCTCGCCCGGCTGGGCCGACATCTACCTGTGGTACCAGGACGGCAACTACGTCGACTTCGCCGCAAACCGCGACGGCCGGTACGTCGTGCGCTCCACGGCGGATGCGCTCGGACACGTCCTGGAGTCGAACGAGAACGACAACACCAGCTATGCCTACGTCCAGATCGACGGCACCCGGATCACGGTGCTGGAGCGGGGCTTCGGTCAGGGACCGTTCGACGCGCGCAAGCGCCTCGCCACCGACCGAGTGCGGCTCACCGCAGGCTGACCCGCCCGATCAGGCGACCTTCTCCAGGCCTGGCGGCAGGCTGCCGGTCGCCTTCTGCCACCCGGCCGCTGCACCGCGCTGAGCGACAAGCCGGGCCACGCCCAGGGCGACTCCGGTGCTGACCGCCCAGGCCAGGCCCTCGGGCCATGAGGTCGACGGGGCGGCCGGGTTGGCCGGCGGGTCGGCGTGCTTGGCGCCGCGCCACGCCGCGGTCATCGCCTTCTTGGTCAGCATGGCCGCGGCCGTGCCGGCACCGATGCCCACGACCTTCCAGCCGATCTTGCTCGCGGTCTGCGCCATGGTCGTCTCCTGATCAGGGGCTAGGCTCGGCATGCGCACGATCATGACATCTCACGCTTTCCGCAGGAGGCGGCACATGCCATCGAAGGACACTGGCGGCGGGCAGCAGCGCGCGTCGAAGAAGTCGGACAAGGTCGAGGAAGTCCAGGCTGACGCCCCGGCTGAGAACGTGGCTGAGCGCCACGAGAAGCTCTCCGAAGACGTCGACGCCATGCTCGACGAGATCGACGATGTGCTAGAAGAAAATGCCGAGGACTTCGTGCGCGGCTACGTACAGAAGGGGGGCCAGTGAGCGGGTCGGGGCGGCTGCCGTCGGCGTACACCACGCCCGGCATCGGGTCCTTCGCCGACTTCCTCGACCTGCACGCCCCTGACCTCATGCCGGGGCGGCGCACGCCACCGGCGCATCACGTCGAGGCGCCGCACGGTACGACGATCGTGGCCGCGACGAGCGCGTCGAGCGTGATCATGGCGGGCGACCGGCGCGCCACGATGGGCATGACCATCGCGCAGCGCGACATCGAGAAGGTCTTCCAAGCAGACGAGTACTCGTGCGTCGGCATCGCCGGCACCGCCGGGATCGCCATCGAGATGGTGCGGCTCTTCCAGGTCGAGCTGGAGCACTACGAGAAGCTCGAGGGCTCCACCCTCTCGCTCGAGGGCAAGGCGAACCGGCTCTCCGCGATGATCCGCGGCAACCTCGGCATGGCCATGCAGGGGCTCGCCGTCGTACCGCTCTTCGCGGGGTGGGACGTCGACGGCGCCATCGGCCGCATCTTCAGCTACGACGTCACCGGCGGTCGCTACGAAGAGTTCTCCTACCACTCGGTCGGCAGCGGCTCGCTGCACGCGCGCGGCGCGCTGAAGAAGCGCTACCGCGAGGACATGACCACGGAGGAGACGGTGCACATCGCCGTCGAGTCGCTGTACGACGCCGCGGACGAAGACGCTGCCACCGGCGGTCCGGACCTCGTGCGCAAGATCTACCCCGTCGTCGTCGAGGTGTCCGCTGACGGCTTTCGGCGGGTGCCCGACCACGACGTCGGGGCCGTGGTCGACCAGGTCGTCGCCGCCCGCTACGCCAACCCGGGGGGCTGACCGCATGTCCATGCCGTTCTACGTCTCGCCCGAGCAGCTGATGAAGGACCGGGCCGACTACGCCCGCAAGGGCATCGCCCGCGGCCGCAGCGTGCTCGTCATGTCCTATGCCGACGGCATTCTCTTCGTGGCCGAGAACCCTTCCTCCGCGCTGCACAAGGTCAGCGAGATCTACGACCGCATCGCCTTCGCCGCTGTGGGCAAGTACAACGAGTTCGAGACGCTGCGCACGGCCGGGGTCCGCTACGCCGACATCCGCGGCTACCAGTACGACCGGGTCGATGTCACCGGCCGGGGACTGGCCAACATCTACGCCCAGCACCTCGGCACCATCTTCACCGAGAACCAGAAGCCGTACGAGGTCGAGATCGTCGTCGCTGAGGTCGGCGACGCCCCGACCGACGACCAGATCTACCGGCTGACCTACGACGGAAGCGTCGCGGACGAGCGGGACATCGTGGCGATGGGCGGCGAGGCCGAGCCGCTGTCGACCTACCTCAAAGAGCACCACCAGCCCGGGATGAGCCTGGCTGATGCGGTGAGCCTGGCGGTGCGCACCTTGATGTCGACCGGTGACAAGGCCCTGACCGCAGGGCAGCTCGAAGTCGCCGTGCTCGATCGCACTCGACCCCGACGGAAGTTCAAACGGCTGACGGACACCCGGGTCGCTTCGCTGATGGCGGGCTGACGCTCCGATCGACCTTGCTACGCGGGGGAGTCCGCCGATTCTTCGATGGCTTTGGCGAGCAGCGAACCCTCGGCGTACTCGATGGTCTTGAGCATCGTCACCGTGCTGCCGTCCTGGGGGTTCGACTCGAATCGCAAGTCGTCGACCAGGTGGCGCATCAGCTGGAAGCCTCGACCGCTCTCCGCATCCGCCTCAGCGCCACTCAGCGACACAGCGGCAGGGTCGAAGCCCTGACCCATGTCGACGACGGTGATGCTGCACACCTCGTTGTCCAGAGCGAACCGGACCTCGTACTCCTCGCCCGGCCCCGAGTGGTCGACGACGTTGGTGCACGCTTCGGTCAGGGCGAGCGCCACATCACTGGAGCAGGCCTCGGTGACGCCGACCGCCACCATCGAGGCGTCCACGATGTGCCGGGCGACCGGCACGGTCTGGAGGTCTCTGGGGAAGGCCAGACTGAGCGAGATCTCCATGTCGCAGGGATTGCCACCCGGCCGCCCCGGCAAACCGAAGTTGCGTCGTTGGACCGGGGTTTATCTGACCAGCAAGTGGTTACTTGGTACCGGCGCCACCGTAGCCGCCGGCATCGCCGCGAGGGATGCCCGACAGACCACGTGCTTTGACGTTGGGGTCCACATCTGCTGCCGAGTCGACGCGCAGCGCCGCACCCTCGTCGGGCGTCAGCGTCGTGCCCTGGTACATCTCCGTCCGGGCCGGAGCGCGGGGCACTGGAGCGGGCTCCGGTGCCGTTCGGCCGCGTCGTCGCAGGATCATGGGTCCGAGGATAGCGACTGCCACCTAGGATCAGCGGATGGACCGCCGAATATTCGGGATTGAGAACGAGTACGGCGTGACCTGCACCTTCAAGGGGCAGCGCAGGTTGTCGCCGGATGAAGTGGCGCGCTACCTCTTCCGGCGGGTCGTCTCCTGGGGTCGCAGCAGCAACGTGTTCCTGGAGAACGGCGCGCGGCTCTACCTCGACGTCGGCAGCCACCCTGAGTACGCGACACCGGAGTGCGACTCGCTGGTCGACCTGGTCACGCACGACAAGGCGGGGGAGCGGATCCTCGAGTCGCTGCTCGCCTCTGCCGAGCAGCGGCTGCACGAGGAGGGGATCGCCGGACAGATCTACCTCTTCAAGAACAACACCGACTCGGCCGGTAACTCCTACGGCTGCCACGAGAACTACCTGGTCAGCCGCCACGGCGAGTTCAGCCGGTTGGCTGACGTGCTGATCCCCTTCCTCGTCACGCGCCAGATCATCTGCGGGGCCGGCAAGGTGCTGCAGACCCCACGCGGCGCCGTCTACTGCGTCAGCCAGCGGGCCGAGCACATCTGGGAGGGTGTCTCCTCGGCGACCACCCGCTCCCGTCCGATCATCAACACCCGCGACGAGCCGCATGCTGACGCCGAGCGCTTCCGACGCCTGCACGTCATCGTCGGCGACTCCAACATGAATGAGGTCACCGCCCTGCTCAAGGTCGGTACGACGGACCTCGTGCTGCGGATGATCGAGGCGGGCGTGGTGATGCGTGACCTCACCTTGGAGAACCCGATCCGGGCC
Organism: Mycobacteriales bacterium; assembly: GCA_035536235.1. GTDB lineage: Bacteria > Actinomycetota > Actinomycetes > BP-191 > BP-191 > DATLNF01. Next base: position 19,814 of record DATLOQ010000124.1, on the reverse strand, counting down.
ATCCGCGAGGTCAGCCACGACATCACCTGCCGACGACGGGTCAAGCTGGCGAACGGTCGCGAGGCCAGCGCGCTCGAGATCCAGCGCGAGTACCACGCGAAGGCGTGCGACTTCGTCACGCGGCGGGGAAGTGACGCGGTCGCCGAGCGGGTCCTCGACCTGTGGGGCCGCACATTGACGGCCATCGAGACAGGAGACCTCGACAGCGTCGGACGTGAGGTCGACTGGGTGAGCAAGTACCTGATGATCGAGCGCTACCGCGCCAAGCACGCCCTGCCGCTGTCGGCGCCACGCATCGCCCTGCTCGACCTGGCCTATCACGACGTCAACCGTGACCGGGGGCTCTACTACCTGCTCGAACGCAGAGGAACCGTCGAGCGGGTGACCGACGACGCGACCATCGCCATTGCGATGGACACTCCTCCGCAGACCACCCGGGCCCGGCTGCGCGGGGAGTTCATCGCCAAGGCCAAGGAGAAGCGCCGCGACTTCACCGTGGACTGGGTGCACCTGAAGCTCAACGACCAGGCTCAGCGCACCGTCCTGTGCAAGGACCCGTTCAAGTCAGTCGACGACCGGGTGGAGAAGCTCATCGCCAGCATGTGAGGGTTTGCCCCACTTTTGTCCTCTTGTGCAGGAAGTCGGCGTAACGTAGTCGAAGTCTCGTCGTTGACGGCTCAATGCCCGGCCAACTTGACGAGAGGGTTTACCCAGTGAAGCGAATTGTCATCCTCGGCATCGCAGCAGGCTTGTGCGCCACCGGCGTCTCGGCTCAGGCGGCCCCCAAGGCCCCCAAGGCGCCCAAGCCGATCCCCATGACGTACTTCATGCATGGCACCCAGGCTTTCGGCGAGGTCGAGAGCAACATCGCCACCGGCACCTTCATGACCCTGGACCAGCAGGCGCCGACCGGGTCGTCGGCCAAGTCCAAGCAGGTCGCCAACTACGTAGGTGGTCCGAACACCAATTGCGCTGGCAACAGCCTCTTCCCGACGTTCGTCGGCGAGCTGGCCGGTGACGTCACTGGTGACATGACCGTCACCTTCACCGCGTGGGCCGGTCCGGCCACCCAGCTGAACCTCCAGGTATTCCAGGACGTCGAGGCACAGTCGTGCAACGCCGACTTCCCGAAGGTCGCGGGGGCGCTCGTCGTCGACGTGCCGGCGGGTCAGGGCAAGGTCACCGCGGTGATCAAGAACGTCAAGCTGAAGTCCAAGCGGACCTTCATGCTGCACTTCGCCCCGCTGCCCACGAGCGCTGGCCAGGCTCGGGTGTTCTACGACAGCACGACGGACAACAGCAGCGTCGCGTTCAGCTGCCTGCCGCGCGCACCGAAGAAGACCTGCTAGCCCGCACCGACGTACGACGGAGGGGCCGCCCGGGATGCTCGGCGGCCCCTTCGTCATGTCGCGAGAAGTCCAGCGGCAAAGCGGCCGGCGGCGGCGGCGGCGAGGAAGTAGGCCGGGTCCTCGTCGACGCCGCGTCCCATCGTCGAAAGACCGAAGGCGCTGGCGCGCAGGGCATCCAGCAATCCATCGACCGGCACGCGGACCAGATCGTGGCGCGCCGCTATGCCTGACTCGGTCAGGTCTTGCCCGACCGCGCTGGCCAGGGGTTCGGCCAGGACTGGTACGACCACCCCCGCGCGGGCGAGAGCGACCCGGCCGTACGCCGTACGGCTGTGGTGGGAGATGCCGCGGTGGCGCTCGCGCGGGTCGGCGTCGGAAATGCGCAACGAAGCTACCGGCCTGCCGTCGAGGGCCGCGACGGCGTTGACCGCGTCGCCGGCCGCGACGCCAGAGAAACCCCACGGGGTGCCGACGCCGAGGTTGCCGGGGCCCTGGGTGACGACGGTGAGGTCAGCGCCCAGCACGACCTGCGCCGCGAGCAGCGCGGCGTGCAGGGTCACCGCCTCGAGGTCTCCGCCGAAAGCCTGTCCAGCAGTCACCGTCCCCACGAGCGCATCCGCTGCGGTGAGCTCAGCGACGGATCGGGAGAACCACAGTGGCAGGGCGCCTCCGTCGGTCATCACGTACGCGATGCGCGCGGCCGGGCGCGAGGCCAGAGCGCCGACGACGACGGCCGGCAGTGCGGAGTGCAGGTCTGCCACCACCACCGGCATGCCGTCGAGTGACGTCGCCCCAGCGAGCGCTGTCCGATGCGGTGAGTCTTCCTCGTCGACTCCGAGGACGGTGGCCTGCAGCGGCGTGTAACGGGCCTTGACGAGGTGGCCGGGCCCGGTGCGGTCGGGGGGGAGCTGGTCGAGGTTCGCGACCACTAGGTGGTAGCCGCCGGTTCCTAGGCCGAGATCCACGGCCGTGGTGTTGAGCAGCACTTCCTCGCCGACCCCCGGGGTCCCGACCAGGGCGGGGTAGGCCAGCGCCCGGCCCGGCGCTCCGTCGACGTCAACGACGAGCTCCACAGCGCCCGGCCACGCGTTGCCGAGGCTGGTCACTCTCGCCCGCCGCATCCGGATCACCGTCGGAGGGTAGCCTCTGGTCGTTCCCTACCGACCCCCCGTGGAGGTTCGCCGTGCGCCGCCTCGCCGCGCTCTGCATCGCCGCTGCTGTCCTGCTCACCGGCTGTGGCGATGACCCGTCGGAGATCTCCTCGGGAGATTCGCCGCCGGGTGCTGCGAGCACCGCCGCATCCTCGGGCCCTGCCTCCGACAGCAAGGATCTCTCCATGAAGCCGACCGTCACAATCCCCGCCGGACCCGCGCCGACCTCGCTGGCGGTCGACGACCTCGTCGTCGGCGACGGGGCCGAGGCCGCTCCGGGCAAGCCGATCTCCGTGCAGTACGTCGGGGTGTCCTACTCGAACGGCAAGGAGTTCGACTCGTCGTGGAACTCGGGCTCACCGTTCGACTTCACCCTCGGTGCGGGCAAGGTCATCGCGGGCTGGGACGAAGGCATCGTCGGCATGAAGGTCGGCGGTCGGCGGCAGCTGACCATCCCTGCGGACAAGGCGTACGGCGCACAGGGCTTCCCGCCGGTGATCGCACCCGGGGAGACCCTCGTGTTCGTGGTCGACCTGCTCAGGGTCGGCTAGCTCTAGCCCTATGTCGCAACGCAAGCTCGAGCGCCTGATGAACCTGCTCATCATGCTGCTAACTGCCCGACGTCCGCTCACGGTGGAGGAGATCCGAGGGCTACATCCCGCGTACGGACAGGCGGACAGCGAGGCGTTCCGGCGGATGTTCGAGCGCGACAAGGACGAGCTGCGCGACCTCGGGGTGCCCCTGGAGACGGCGTTCGTCGACGCGTGGGAGGTCGAGCAGGGCTACATCGTGCGTAGGTCTGCCTACGAGCTGCCGGAGATCTCCCTCGAGCCGGATGAAGCGGCTGCTGTCGCCCTGGCCGCCCGCCTGTGGCAGTCGGCCGGCCTGGCGGAGGCGAGCCGGTCGGCTCTGCTCAAGCTGCGAGCGGCCGGCGTGGACTCCGAGGAGGTCGACGTGGCCGGGGTCGAGCCGCGGGTGGAGAGCGCCGACGCGGCGTTCGAGCCGGTGCTGACGGCCACTCGGGCGCGCCAGCCGATCACCTTCGACTACCGCACCGGCGGCGCTGGCCCCGCAGCTCCGCGGTGCCTGGAGCCCTGGGGCGTGGTGCATCGGCGGGGCCGCTGGTATGTCGTCGGACACGACCGCGACCGAGGGGCGACCCGGGTCTTCCGACTGTCTCGGATCGTGGGGGAGGTAGCGATCGTCGGGACCATCGGCGAGGTGTCCGTGCCGGACGGCATCGATCTCGCGAGCCAGGTCGCCGAGCTCGAGACCGAGGCCGTCGGAGGACTCGCGGTCCTGCGCGTGCGCTCAGGGACCTCCTGGGAGCTGCGGCGTACGGCGACCGCCTGCGTGGAGACCGGCGACGGGTGGGAGCAGTGCGAGGTCCCGATGGGCGACGTCGACCGGCTTGCCGATGCCGTGGTCGGCCACGGCCCGGACGTAGTGGTTGCGGCCCCGCCCGAGCTGGTCGCGGCCGTGGTCGCGCGGCTGCGGGCGCTGGTCGAGTCGGCTGCACCGTGACCGCGGCGACGCCACGGCTCGCTCGGCTGCTGAACCTGGTTCCGTATCTGGCCGCCCGACCGGGGGTGACGATCGGCGAGGTCACCGACACCTTCGCGATCAGTGAGGACGAGCTGCGCAAGGACCTCGAGCTGCTCTTCGTCTGCGGGCTCCCCGGCTACGACCCCGGCGACCTGATCGAGGTCAGCTACTCCGGTGACCGCATCACCTTGACCAACGCCGCCGGCATCGGTCGCCCGCTGCGGCTCACTCCCGACGAGGGCCTGGCCCTGCTCGTGGCGGCCCGGAGCCTGGCCTCAGTGCCCGGACTGGCTGAACGCGACTCCCTCGACCGCGCCCTGGTGAAGCTCCAGCGGGCCTGCGCGCCCGCAGTGGCCGAGGCAGCGGGCGTCGAGGTGCAGGTGGAGCCGGAAGGCGAGACGCTGGCGCTCCTTCGGGATGCAGTGCGCGACGGTCGGCGAATCGCCCTGACCTACCACTCGGCCGCCCGGGACGAGGTCACCCAGCGTGACGTCGACCCGATGCGGGTGATCATGGTCGACGGCTGGTGGTATCTCGAGGGGTGGTGTCGCCGGGTCGACGACGTACGTCTCTTCCGACTCGACCGGGTGGTCGACGTGGCCCGCCTCGATGTCGCGGCCGAGGTGCCCGAGCAGGCAGCCCCGCGCGACCTGGCAGAGGGCCTGTTCCGTCCCTCTGCGGAGCACGCGCTGGTGGTCGTCGACGTGGGCCCGGGGGCTCGGTGGGTGGCCGACTACTACCCCTGTGAGGCCGCCGATGAGCTCGACGACCCCGCGGGGTGGCTGCGGCTGTCCCTGCGGGTGGCCGACCCGGCCTGGCTGATCCGCCTCGTGCTGCGGCTCGGGCCCGCTGCGCGGGTCATCGACCCGCCCGGACTGGTCACGGCCGTGCGGGCGCGGGCCGAGGAGGCGCTGGCGGCTTACCCGCTGCCCCCGACGGGCGGCGGCTGACTAGTTCCAATGGGTTAGGAGACCACCCATTTGGACGGTTCAGGAAATCTCGACTGCTGCCGAGGCTTGAGGTGTCGCTCGAGTTGGACAGTCGAGCCCGTCGGAAGGACCCGGCCCATGACCACCATCAAGGCAACCTGCCCCGACTGCGGTGAGGTCGAGCTGACTGCCGAGCAGGTCGTGCTGATGGTCTGCAACTCCGCGCCGCAGTCCTACTACACGTTCGAGTGCGGCCAGTGCCGCCTCGACGTGCGCAAGCCCGCTGACGACCACGTGGTGTCCCTGCTGCTCTCCGGGGGAGTGCAGGCTGTGGTCTGGGAGATTCCCGCGGAGGCGCTCGAGCCGCACGACGGGCCGGCGATCAGCTACGACGACGTCCTCGACTTCGCCCTGAAGCTCTCCCGCTTGGACCTGGTGGCCTCATTCGCAGGCGCGGGGGCCTCCAGCTAGGTCCGCTACGCTCCGCGCATGTCCCTCGCCGCGGTCGTCGCCCTCGTCGCAGCGTCGGTCGGCCTGCTCTTGCTGGGCGTGATGGGCGTGACGCTCTTCGGCCAGGTCAAGTCGCTCGGCCGGACGGTCGCACGGGCCAGTGATCGACTGGCCTCGGTGGATGCCCCGCCGCCGCGGCGCGAATCCGCCGGGCCCGGTCAGACGAACACTGGGTGACGGTGCGGCAAGAAAGCGCGACTGTCCGTGCGCAGCGGCGTACACTTCACCACGACTCGCCTTCGACGAAGGGTCTCTTATGCCTAGCCTCGGCGCTCCTGAGCTGCTGATCGTCCTCGTGGTCTTCATGGTGCTCTTCGGCGCCAAGCGGATGCCTGACGCGGCTCGATCACTGGGTCGCTCCCTCCGCATCTTCAAGGCCGAGACCAAGGGCCTGCGCGACGAGGACGGCGACGGATTCGACGACAAGACCGGGAAGCCGATGCCGGTCACCACCCGCGACGCGGGCGAGTAGCCACCGAGCGACCACGGCACGTCCGTGGCCACCACCATGGGACGAGTTCCCGGCAGGCGAGTGACGGCACCCGCCGTGGAAGACTCGCGAATGTCCCTGTTCGATCACCTCTCTGAGCTGCGAAGTCGGCTCTTCAAGGCATCGCTGTCGCTCGTCATTGCCTTCGCGCTCATGGTGAGTGTGCTCTACGACCCCATCTTCAAGATCCTCACGCAGCCCTACTGCAATCTGCCCGCCGACCTGCGCGGGGGCGAGGCGACCGGCGAGTGCACGCTCATCACGCTCGGTGTCGCCGAGCCGTTCCTGCTGCGCCTGCGCGTCGCGCTGATCTGCTCGGTACTCCTCGCCGCCCCGTTCTGGCTGTATCAGCTCTGGGCCTTCATCACCCCGGGCCTGCACGCGAAGGAGAAGCGCTTCGCGGTCCCCTTCGTGAGCTGCTCGACGCTGCTCTTCGCCCTCGGCTCGGTCTTCGCCTATCTCACCCTCGACCGCGGGCTGACCTTCCTCCTCAGCTTCGGCGGCGACCAGATCACCACGTTCCTGCAGGCCGACCGCTATCTCAACTACGTCATCTTCGTGCTTCTCGCTTTCGGCTTCAGCTTCCAGTTTCCGCTGCTGCTGGTCTTCCTCGAGCTCGTCGGGGTGGTAGACGACATCAAGCTGCGGCGCTGGCGCCGCGGCATGATCTTCGGCATCGCCGTGTTCACTGCGCTGATCACGCCGTCGCAGGACCCTTTCACCTTCGCCGCAATGGCTTTGCCCATGTGGTTCTTCTACGAGATCGTCGTCGTGTACTCCCGGATCCGCGGTAAGGCTCGGCGCCGCCGGGCCGCGGAGAACCCGGTCAACGCTTGGGCCGACGACGAGACCTCCCCCATCGACGTCTAGGCCGCGGGACGCCCAAGGCCCGTTCGACACCGGCGCCCGGATAGCGTGGCCGCATGCAGATCGCCCTGGTGAGCAACCCCACCGCTGGGAAGGGCACCGCGCGCGCCGCGACGGCTGTCGCGGCGAGCCGGCTCCGGCAGCGCGGCGTCGAAGTGCGCGAGCTGGTCGGGCGAGATGGTGCGCAAGCGCTGGAGCTCTGCCGCCACGCTGTTGCTGACGGCGTGGACGCTCTGGTCGCTCTCGGCGGTGACGGCATGGTGCACCTCGCCCTGCAGGCGGTGGCCGGCACGCCCACCGCCCTGGGGATCGTGGCGCAGGGCACCGGCAACGACCTCGCCAACCACCTCGGTCTCCCAGTGCGGTCCCCGGCCGCGGCGGCGGATGTGGTGGCGGACGGCGTCACGCGGCTGATCGACGCGGTCCGCGTGCAACCGGCCGGGGTGTGGTTCGGCGGGGTGCTCGGCGCTGGCTTCGACTCCGTCGTCAACGAGCGGGCCAATGCCATGCGCTGGCCGAAGGGTCCGCAGCGCTACAACCTCGCGGTGGCCGCCGAGCTGCCGCGATTCCGGCCGGTCCCCTTTCGGATCACCTTCGACGGCGAGGTGGTTGAGTCCGACGCCATGCTCGTCGCGGTCGGCAATGCGTCGTCGTACGGCGCCGGGATGAAGGTCCTTCCGGATGCGATCATCGACGACGGCCTGCTCGACGTCAGCGTGCTCGGGCCGGTGAGCAAGCTGGAGTTCCTCAAGACGTTCCCGAAGGTCTACAAGGGCACCCACGTGCACCATCCCGCGGTGACGATCCGGCGCGCGCGAGTCGTGCAGCTCGAGGCGCGCGCGGTCGCCTACGCCGACGGCGAGCGCATCGGCCCGCTGCCGCTCACCTGCGAGTGCGTGCCCGGCGCGGTGCGGGTGCTCGTCCGCGATGAGTGAAGTCCCGACCTTCGCGGCGCGCTATCCCTTCGGGCTCGACCCCTTCCAGCGGGAAGCGTGTGACGCGCTGGAGGCCGGCTCGGGTGTCCTCGTCGCGGCGCCGACGGGTGCCGGCAAGACCGTGGTGGGGGAGTTCGCCGTACATCTGGCGCTGGCCACCGGCACCAAGTGCTTCTACACGACACCGATCAAGGCGCTGTCCAACCAGAAGTACGGCGACCTGGTAGCCCGCCACGGGTCAGCAGACGTCGGCCTGCTGACCGGGGACAACGCGATCAACGGCGACGCCCCCGTCGTGGTGATGACGACCGAGGTGCTGCGCAACATGCTCTATGCCGGCTCCGACGCCCTGCGCGGTCTGAGCTATGTCGTGATGGACGAGGTGCACTACCTGTCCGACCGGTTCCGCGGCGCCGTGTGGGAGGAGGTGATCATCCACCTGCCGGAGTCCGTGCGCATCGTGTCCCTGTCGGCCACTGTCTCCAACGCCGAGGAGTTCGCCGAGTGGCTGGTCACCGTGCGCGGCGAGACGCGGATCATCGTCGAGGAGACGCGCCCGGTCCCGCTCTACCAGCACATGATGGCCGGCCCCCGGCTGTACGACCTCTTCGTCGAGAGCCCCGTCGGAGAGCTCTCTGTCAACCCCTCGCTCGTCCGATTCGCCCGCGAGCAGGTGCAGGTCGCCCGGACCTTCGACCGGCGCCCCGCGCGCGGCGGACACCGGCGCCCCGGTGTACGGGTGCCGTCGCGCGCGGACGTCGTCGAGCGGCTCGACGCGGAAGGCCTCCTGCCGGCGATCACCTTCATCTTCAGCCGCGCCGGGTGCGACGCCGGGGTGCAGCAGTGCCTGCGGGCGGGCCTGCGCCTCAACTCGCCGGAGGAGCGACAGCGCGTCCGGGAGTACGTCGAGCAGCGGTGCGCCGACATCCCGGAGGAGGACCTGGCGGTGCTCGGATACTTCGAGTGGCGAGATGGTCTTGAGCGCGGCCTCGCCGCGCACCACGCGGGGATGATCCCGACCTTCAAGGAATGCGTGGAGGAGCTCTTCGTCCGGGGGCTGGTCAAGGCCGTCTTCGCCACCGAGACACTGGCGCTGGGAATCAACATGCCGGCCCGGTCGGTGGTGCTGGAGAAGCTGTCGAAGTGGAACGGCGAGACCCACGCCGACATCACTCCGGGGGAGTACACCCAGCTCACCGGGCGGGCCGGTCGACGTGGCATCGACGTCGAGGGACATGCGGTCGTCCTCTGGACCGAAGGGGTCGATCCGCTCGCCGTCGCCGGCCTCGCGTCCACCCGCACCTACCCGCTGCGATCGAGCTTCCGGCCGTCGTACAACATGGCGGTCAACCTCACCGCAGGCGTCGGCCGGGACCGCGCCCGCGCGCTGCTCGAGTCCTCGTTCGCGCAGTTCCAGGCCGATCGCGGAGTAGTGGGGTTGGCTCGACAGGTGGCCCGCAACACCGAGGCGATCGAGGGCTACGCCGAGGCGATGACCTGCCACCTGGGTGACTTCGGGGCCTACGCCGCACTGCGGGTGGCACTGCGCGACCGCGAAGCGTCCATCGCGCGCGACGGAGCGCGGCAGCGCAAGGCGGCGGCGTTGGCATCGCTCGAGAAGCTGCGACCCGGTGACGTCGTACGGGTGCCGACCGGCCGGTTCGCGGGTCTCGCCGTGGTGCTCGACCCGGGCCTCGACGAGGCTCCGCCGACCCCGCAGGTGCTCACGGAGGACCGACAGGTGCGCAAGCTCACCGCGGAGTCGTTTCCCGCTGAGGTGGTGGCGTTGGGCTCCGTCCGGGTGCCGCGCGGCTTCAATGCGCGCTCGCCCCAGTCGCGGCGCGACCTCGCTTCGTCGCTGCGCAACCTCGGCCTGCCACCGGGTGAGCGCCCGCGGCGAGGGCGCTCGTCGGCCGCGGACGACACGGAGATCGCCCGGCTGCGCCGCGCCATTCGGGAGCATCCCTGCCACGGCTGCGCCGACCGGGAGGACCACGCGCGGTGGGCCGAGCGCCACCACCGGCTCGGTGCCGACACCGAGGTGCTGCGCGGCAAGGTCGCCGGTCGGACCAGCTCGATCGCGAAGACCTTCGACCAGGTGTGCAGCGTGCTCACCCAGCTCGGCTACCTCGACGGCGAGACCGTGACGGCCGCCGGCAAGCAGCTGTCCCGGGTCTACTCCGAGTCCGACCTGCTCGTCGTGCAGTGCCTGCGGGAAGGACTGTGGGATGGACTGGCGGCCGCCGAGCTGGCGGCATGCGTCTCGCTGCTGGTGTTCGAGGCCCGCGGCCCCGGTGACTCGGCGCCCAAGATCCCCGGCGGACGGGTGCGCGACGTCCTGCGGGAGATGGCTGCGCTCTACGGGGCGCTCTCCGACGCCGAAGCCGACCACGGCCTCAACGTCCTCCGCCAGCCGGACCCAGGCTTCGCCTGGGCGGCCTGGCGCTGGGCATCGGGGACCCGGCTCGAGACGGTGCTGGACGAGAGCGACCTCACCGCAGGGGATTTCGTGCGCTGGGTGAAGCAGCTGCTCGACCTGCTTGACCAGGTGGCCGCAGTGGCTGATCCGGCTGGCGGAGTGCGCGCCGCAGCACGCGAGGCGGTGCGCGCGATGCGCCGCGGCGTCGTGGCTTATTCATCGGTGGTCTGACGGTAGGTTGCGAGCCGTGGGGAGGCTGGTTGACGAGCTGAGCACGGTCATCCCTCCGTCACGGGTCACTGACGACGTGATGGAGCTGCGTGCCAAGTCACGGGACTGCTGGCCGCGGCTGACCCTGCTGGACCGCGCTGGTTCGGAGCTGGCCGGACCTGACGTCGTCGTCCGACCGGAGAGCACGGACGAGGTCGCCGCGATCTACCGCTGGGCCACCGCCTCTCGGGTGCCGGTCACTCCCTACGCGGGCGGCTCGGGAGTGGTCGGCGGCGCCGTCGCGACCCAGGGCGGAGTATGCCTCGACCTCAGCGGGCTCACCGGCCTGGTCGAGCTCGACGCCATCAGCGGTACGGCGACCTTCCGGGCCGGCACCCCGGGCCCCCTGGCCGAGGACACTGCGGCGGAGCGCGGCTTCACGATCGGGCACTTCCCGTCCTCGATCATGTGCTCGACGGTCGGCGGCTGGGTCGCTGCCCGCGGCGCCGGGCAGCTGAGCACTCGCTACGGCAAGGCCGAGGACATGGTGGTCGCGCTCGAAGTCGTGCTGCCGACCGGCGAGGTGTGGCGCACCCTGCCCGCACCGCGGACGGCCGCAGGCCCGGACCTCTGGCGGCTGCTGGCCGGATCGGAGGGGACGCTCGGCACCATCACGGAGGTGACCCTGCGGCTGCACCCGGCGCCGGAGCAGCGCCGGTTCGGCAGCTGGCTCTTCCCCGGCCTCGACAGCGGCATCGAGGCGCTGCGCCGCATCATGCGCACTGGCATCCGGCCGGCGGTGCTGCGCCTCTACGACGAGCTCGACACGTCTCTCGTCCTCGGCGGCCAGGGGCTGACTGTCGAGCCAGGTGCGCTCCTCGTCACGGCGGTGGAGGGAGACCCGCGGCTGGTGGCTGCCGAAGAGGCCATCCTGCGGGCGGAGTGCGGAGCTGCGCAGGACCTGGGCACTGGCCCGGGCGAGCACTGGTGGGCGCACCGCTATGCCGTCAGCGCCAACCTGCCGCGCGTCATCGCTGGCCAGCTGCTCGGGCCCTACGGCCTCGTCGACACCATCGAGGTGGCGGCAGTGTGGTCGCGTCTGAACGTGACCTACAGAGCGATGCGCTCGGCGATGGCCCCGCATGTGACCGCTGTACTCGCGCACATCTCCCACTGCTATCCGGAGGGGGCGTCGATCTACTGGACCTTCGCCAGTGACGCCGCCGACGAAGCAGATGCGCTATGCCGGTACGACGCCACCTGGGCCGCGGCGATGCAGGCCTGCCTCGACTCCGGCGCGAGCATCGGCCACCACCACGGCGTCGGCATCGCCCGGGGGAGCTGGCTGGCCGCGGAGACCGGCACCGGCCACGACGTCCTGCGCCGGGTCAAGGCCGCACTCGACCCGGCCGGGATCGCCAATCCGGGGAAGCTCGGCCTGTGAGCGAGCTGCTGCCTGCCCCCGCGCCGGCCGAGACGGTCTACCACCGAGACCCCCTTCCCGACGTACCCGACGACCCGCTGGCGCAGGCACCGATCTGCGCGGCGTGCCCGAAGCTGTGCGCGCCGACGTGTCCGGTGCAGGCGGCCACGGGGCGAGAGTCGGTGGCGCCGTGGCGCATCTCGGCGGCGGCGCGGGACGCGGAGCGCTCTGGCTGGACAGCCGAGGCGCTGCACGTCACGGCCTCGTGCACGGGCTGCGGGGCGTGCAGTCACTCCTGTGCACCAGGAGTGCGGCTGCCTGAGCTGTCCCGCGCTGCGCGAACAGCCGCGGCGGCCGCCGGGAAGCGCCTGCCGGCGGCAGGGCGAGTGGCGGCGCGGCTCTCCCGGACAGGTTCACCACGGCCGCGTGATCGTTGGGCCGGAGAGCTGGCGGCGGGCAGCGATCCCGCTGCGGTGACTGCGCTCTTCTATGGGTGCACCGTGCAGACCCATACGCCCGAGGTGGGACGAGCCGCCCAGGCGCTGCTCGCGGCAGCCGGGGAGCCAGCGCGGTGTTCGGCCGAAGAGACGTGCTGTGGCGCTGCGGCAGCAGACCTTGGGTTGGCGCCGGAGGCAGCGGCGCTGGCCGCGGCTTGCGCTGCGCAGGTCGCTGGGGCCGAGCAGGTCGTGGTCCTCTCACCCGGGTGCGCGCGGATGATGCGCGAGGACTGGCCACGGCTGGGTCTCGGCGGCCCCGCCGTGGTGACCTCCGTCGAGTGGCTCGATTCGGCGCTGAGTGAGCACCGCCTGCCGGCTGCCGTCGGCACGACCGGGATCGTTGCCTGGCACGACCCGTGCACCCTCAGCCGACTCCTCGGCGTCGTAGACGCGCCCCGCCGGGTGCTTGACGCGCTGGGGTTCGACCGGCGGGAGCCGGCCGCGACGGGGCTGCACACCCGCTGCAGCGGCGGCGGTCAGGCCTACCCGCTGGTGGACGCCGACGGGGCGAGTGCGGTTGCCGCGGTGCGGGCCACGGAGCTGAGAAGCCTGGCGGCTCCTGTCGTCTCCGCCTGCCCGCAGGCCGAGCGGATGCTGACCGCTGCGGGAGCGCCGACCCGTGACATCCTCGAGGTCGCAGCCGAGCGCCTGCTCGGACTGCCTCCCCGGACCTGATAGGACCCGCGCCGGCCATGCTGCATCCGCTCGGCGAGATTGTTTTGGTCGTCCCCCTGGGCCGCGACGCTGCCGAGGCGGGGATGGTCGCCGAGCTCGAGTCCGAGCTGTCGCGCCGCGATCTCGCTCATCGCCGGCTGACCGCCGCTCCGGTCGACGCCGTACGCCGAGAGCTCGCGGCGGGCTCGGGGTTCGTTGTGATCTGCGGCGGCCAGCGGTCCTTCGCCGAGGCGGTGAGCGCGGCCTGCGACACCGACCTGGTCCTCGGGGTCTTCCCGGGTGGCCGTCCGCACGACTTCGCCAACACGTTCGGGCTGGACGTCGTACCCCGCCCCGCGGCTCTGCTGCTCTCCAGCGACCGGGTGATGCGGGTCGACGTCGGCCGCGCGACGGTCTCGCGCCGCGACGGCGAGACCAGCGAGCACCTCGTCGTCAACGACGCTGTCGTCGGACTCGGCGCTGAGGTCTGCCGTCGTCAGGATCGCCTGGGCCGCGTCCCGCGCGTCGGTCCGCTGGGCGCGTGGTGGTCGGCTGTCGCGACGTACCAGGCCCGTCACTTCGACGTCGACATGACCTTCGCCGAATGGCACGACAAGGCGGTGCAGGTGCGCATCGCCAACGGACAGTTCGCCCACGACGGGCTGCACGTCTCTCCGCTGGCGCTGCCCGACGACGGAGCGTGGGACGTGCAGGTGTGGGACGGGCCCAAGCACCTGCCGTTCACCCTGCAGCCCAAGATGCTGCACGGCGAGCACCTGCCCCACGAGCACATCGCGCAGTGGCGGCAGAAGCGCGTCGAGGTCACCACCGCCAAGCCGACCGCCGTGGCGGTGGATGGTCGGTACGTCGGCACGACGCCCGCCAGCTTCGAGCTCCGACCGGGTGCTCTGCGCCTCAAGATCTGAGGCGTCGCCGGCGTATTAGGCGCAGATCTCGGCCGTCATGCCCAGGACACCGCGTTCGCGCCGCACGGCGTCGGCGTACGCCGCGACCTGCTCCTCTGCCCAGGCCGGGTCGTGGCCGAGCTCGGTGGCCAGCAGCGCGGCCGCGAGCCCGGCGCTCGGCAGCGCCGCGTCACGCGCCCGCAGCGACAGGCGGGTGCGGCGGGAGAAGACGTCATCAAGGGTGGCCGCACCCTCGTGCCGGGCCGCGTGCACGACCTCCGCGGCGATGTGGGCAGCGGCGGGCGAGAGTACGACGTCGAGGCCGGGCTGAGTCGCCAGAGCGAGGACCGCTGCCGCCCCGTCGCCGTGCTGGCGCACCGCCAGCTCGGCCGTCTCGGCGTCGAGACCGACGGCGCGCGCCGCCCCCACGGCGTCCCGAACCGCTTCGTCGTAGGGCCGGGTGCCGCCGAGGGAGATCTCATCGGTTCGGCACCGGGCCCGCCGACCGTCGCGCTCGACAACGCGGTCGACGACATCCTTCGCCATCCGACGAAACGTCGTGAGCTTGCCACCCGTGATCGTGAGCAGGCCGCTTCGGCCCTCGATGAGCGTGTGCCGGCGGCTCATGTCACTCGGCGAGGCGGCCGGCCGGTCGGGCTGACGGAGCAGCGGCCGGGTTCCGGCCCACGCGCCGACGACGTCCTCGACACCTAGGGCGTTGCGGAACAGCGCGTTGGCAGCAGCCAGGATGTAGTCGACGTCGGCCGCTGTGATGGTCACGGCGTCCAAGGAGCCGTCGTAGGTGGTGTCCGTGGTGCCGAGAATCGTCTGCCGGCCCCACGGAATCGCGAACATGCTGCGGCCGTCACCTTGGCGGCTCGGCAGCAGGATGCTGGCGTTGGCTAGCGGGACGCGCTCGGCCGGCACGACCAGGTGCACGCCCTTGCTCGGCTGTACAGCGAGGCGTCGGGCCGGCTCCTCCTGCCCCATCAGCCGGTCGACCCAGACCCCCGTGGCGTTGACGACGTGCCGGGCCCGGATCACGTAGTGCGCGCCGGTGAGCGCGTCGTGCAGCTCGGCACCGTCGACGCTGCCATCGCCGGCGAAGGTGAGCTGGCGAGCCTCCGTGTAGGTCAGGGTCAGGGCGCCGTACCGACGCGCGGCTTGGACCACAGCGAGGACGAGCCGCGCATCGTCGGTGGCGCAGTCGCCGTAGACGAAGGCCCGGAGCAGGCCACTGTGCTCCAGGGCCGGTGCCAGCGCGATCGCCTCGGCGGCGCTGAGCCGCTCGTGGCGGCGCACGTTGCGGAAACCCGCGAGGACGTCGTACGTCGTCATACCCAGGCCGACGAGGCGGAGCCTGGCGGTGTCGGGGAACAGCGGGTAGAGGAAATCCATGGAACGGACGAGGTGCGGGGCCAGCTCCTGCAGCAGGCGGCGCTCCACCACCGACTCGTGCACCAGCCCGAGCTCGTAGTTCTCGAGGTAGCGCAGCCCGCCGTGGATCAGCTTGCTCGACTTCGACGACGTGCCGCTGGCGAGGTCGCCCTTGTCGATGACGGCGACCCGGAGTCCGCGGGAGGCGGCGTCGAGCGCCACGCCTGCCCCCGTCGCGCCGGCGCCGATGACGAGGACGTCGAGCGGCTCAGCGGTGGCGTCGGCGATCTCGGCATTCCGATGGCGCACCGAGAACGGACGGACGGTGGTCACGACGTCGACGAACCCTTCAGTGGGACCAGCAGCACATGGCCCCTCACCCATCTGGCAGTCTCTCACCTGATCGCCGCTGCAGCCGGAGGGGACCGGCGCCGATGGGAGAGCAATGTACGGAGGGTGGGGGACATCAGCGCCGGAGTGGGCAGTCGTCGTCGAGCCGCCGCTGGGGCGCGCGCCGTCGTCCGCTCCTCAGCAGAAGGACCCGGCGCCGCCGACGCGCTGGGTCGCGCTCGCCGCGGGGCTGCTGCTCGGGGTCACGCTGATCGGCACCGGTTTCGTCGTACGCCGAGCAGTCTGGCCGGCCAATGCTGCAATCGCTGACCTGCGACCCGGGCCGGTGCGGGGCGTGCCGGGGGAGTCCTACGCGGTGACGTGGATCAGCGCCGCCGGCACCCCGGTGAGGTGGAATCCCTGTCGGGCGATCCGCTGGGTGGCCAACCCCGCCGGGGCTCCTCCCGGGGCGATCGAGGAAGCGAAGGCTGCCTTCGGCCGGCTCAGCAAGGCGAGCGGCCTGCGGTTCGACTTCCTGGGCAGCACCGACGAGCCGCCTAGCGCTGATCGTGCGGGCGTGCAGGCCAGGTACGGCGACGACTGGGCACCGCTGCTCCTCGCCTGGGCGCCGCTGAAGGGCACCGCACTGGGCGCGGGGCTCGGGACCGGTGTCGAGACGGTGGGGGTGGCGACTCCGGTCGCGATCATCGAGAGAGACAGCGCGGTGATCGTCACCGCACAGGTGGTGCTCGAGACGGCCCGGCCGCTCGTCGCCGGCTTCGGGACCAGCGAGTCCCGCGGCTCCGTCGTACTGCACGAGCTCGCCCATGCCCTGGGACTCGGTCATGTGCCGGACCCGTCCCAGCTCATGGCAGGCAGCGGCGCGTCGGCGGGCGGGCCCGGTGAGCTGCAGGCCGGCGACCTCGCCGGGCTGGCGGCGCTCGGCGCAGCCGGCGGCTGCCTCGACGAGCCCGACCCGGCTAAGGGCCGGACCTAGGCCGTCACGTCGCAGCCAGCACCGAGAGCAGCCGGTTGAGGGGGGAGTCGAGGCCCCAGCGCTCGGAGAGCTCGACCAGCGCCGCCGGGTCCGCGGGCTCGCGGGACAGCGTCGCGTCGTGGGCAGTTACGTCGACGTCGCAAGCGACGGCAACGACGGTGCGGGCGGCGTCGACGTACGCCCGTGCGCCGGCCACCTTGGCGAGGCCGTCGGCGCCGGCGTCGAGTGCGGCGAGCAGCGACGTGAGGTCGCCGTACTTGGTGATCAGCGACGCCGCCGTCTTGTCGCCCACGCCAGGCACGCCGGGAAGCCCATCGCTGGGGTCGCCGCGCAACGTGGCGTAGTCGGCGTACGCCCGGCCCGGGATGCCGTACTTCTCCGTCACCGCCGCTTCGTCGTAGACCGCGATGTTGGCGATGCCCTTCTGCGTGTAGAGCACCCGCACGCCGCGCTGGTCGTCGACGAGCTGGAACAGGTCGCGGTCGCCGGTGACGACGTCGACGGGCCCGTCGTGTCGAGTGGCCAGGGTGCCGATCACGTCGTCCGCCTCGAAGCCGGCTGCGCCGAGCACGGGGATGCCGATAGCCGTGAGCACAGCCTCGATAACCGGCACCTGCGGGCTCAGGTCGTCGGGGATCTCCTCGTCGTCACCCGTGGCCACCCGATGCAGCTTGTACGACGGCAGCAGGGCCACCCGGAAGTCCGGGCGCCAGTCGTGGTCCATCGTCGCGACGAGCCGCTGCGGGCGGTACTTCTCGACCAGGAAAGCGATCATCGTGAGCAGTCCGCGCACCGCGTTCACCGGTTCGTCCCGCGGACTGCGCACCGAGTCCGGCACGCCGTAGAACGCCCGGAAGTACAGGCTCGGCGTGTCCAGCAGCATCAGTCGGTCGCCCACGCGACGATGCTCCCACGCGCCGCCGCACCACCCCGGCGCCACCCTCCCTCCCAAAAAACCCGATGATCTTGCTGTGCTCGTCAACAGGCTGTGGATGGCCGCAGCAAGATCACGGAGTTGGGGCGGGGGCGGGGAGGCGCGGGGGTGGGGAGGCGGAGGCGGGGAGGTGGCGCGGGTAGGCGGAGGCGCGGATACGCTCGGGGTATGACCTCGGACCTCTTCCCTCCGGATCGACTGGCGCGGGCGCAGCAGGCGATGGCCGGTGCCGGGCTGGACGCACTGCTCGTGACTCCCGGCGCCGACTTGCGCTACCTCACCGGGTACGACGCGCTGCCGCTCGAGCGGCTCACCTGCTTGGTGCTCCCGGCCGCCGGGGCGGCGACGCTGGTCGTCCCGCGGCTGGAGCGGCCGCGGGCCGTCGAGTCGCCGGCCGGCGCGCTGGGCATCGAGGTGATCGGCTGGGACGAGACCGAGGACCCCTTCGAGCTGGCTGCAGGAAGGCTCCGCGAGACGCTCGGGTCCGCGGCCACCGCGGTGGGTGTCGCGGACCGGATGTGGGCGGTGCACGCCCTGCGCTTCGGGGATGCGCTACCGGGCGCGAAGCAGAGCGCTGCCGGTGCTGTTCTGCGCGAGCTGCGGATGCGCAAGACAACAGCGGAGGTCGACGCGCTGCGCGAGGCGGCGGCGATCATCGACGCGGTGCACGAGCAGATCCAGCAGTGGCCTGTCGTCGGGCGCACCGAGAGCGAGGTCGGTCGTGACATCGCCGACGCGATCCTCACCGGCGGCAACGCGCACGTGAACTTCGTCATCGTCGGCTCCGGCCCCAACGGCGCCAGCCCGCATCACGACACCGGGCCCCGGGTCATCCAGGCCGGCGACGCGATCGTCTTCGACATCGGCGGCACCACGCCGGACGGCTACTGCAGCGACATCACCCGCACCTACGTCGTGGGGGAGGCACCGGAGGGCTTCGCCGAGATGTACGCCGTGCTGCAGGCCGCCCAGGAGGCCAGCTGCGCCGCCGTACGGCCCGGGGTGACGTGCGAGGACGTCGACAAGGCGGCTCGCGACGTCATCGCCGAGGCAGGTTTCGGCGACTACTTCATCCACCGGACCGGTCACGGGATCGGGCTGGAGGAGCACGAGGAGCCCTACATCGTCGCGGGCAACGCCGAGCCGGTTGAGCCCGGCTTCGCCTTCTCGATCGAGCCGGGCATCTACCTCCCGGGTCGGTACGGCGCCCGCATCGAGGACATCGTCGTGGTCACGGCGGACGGGGTGGAACGGCTCAACCACGTCGATCGCTCGCTGATCGCGCTGGGCGCCTGATGGCCGTCGCGCGGTCGCTGCCCAGCCCGGAGGCGGAGTCGCTGCTCGAGCTCACCCGAGACCTCGTCGCGGCCGAAGTGGCCCCACGGGCGGCGGATTTCGAAGACCGCAAGGAGTTCCCGCGCGAGGTCGTCCGCACCCTCGGCAAGTCGGGACTCCTCGGGCTGGCCTATCCCGAGGAGCACGGCGGGGCAGCGCAGCCCTACGAGGTCTACCTCCAGGTGCTGGAGGAGGTGGCCACCGGGTGGATGGCCGTCGCGCTCGCCGTGTCGGTGCACACGTTGAGCTGCTACCCGCTCGCGACGTTCGGCACCGAGGAGCAGAAGGCCCGCTGGCTGCCCGGCATGCTCGGCGGCGAGACCTTGGGTGCCTACTGCCTGTCCGAGGCGTCGTCGGGGTCCGACGCCGCGGCGCTGACCACCCGGGCCGCACGGACTGCCGACGGCTCGGCGTACGTCGTCGACGGGGTCAAGGCCTGGGTGACCCACGGCGGCCACGCCGACTTCTACAACCTCATGGTCCGCACCGGGGCCGACGGCCCGAAGGGCATCTCCTGCCTGCTCGCCGCAGCCGACACGCCGGGACTCGAGCCGCAGGCGCCCGAGAAGAAGATGGGCCTGCGGTCCTCGCCGACCACGCAGATCGCGCTGTCGAGTGCTCGCGTCGACGCCGATCGGCTAATCGGCGAGGAGGGTCAGGGCTTCTTCATCGCCCTGTCGGCCCTCGACGGTGGGCGACTCGGCATCGCCGCCTGCGCGACGGGCCTGGCCCAGGCCGCGCTGGCCTACTCGCTCGGCTACGCGAAGGAGCGGGCCCAGTTCGGCAAGCCGATCCTGGACTTCCAGGGGGTGTCCTTCCTGCTCGCCGACATGGCGACCCAGGTGGAGGCGGCCCGGGCGCTCTACCTCGCCGCGGCACGGCTGCGCGACGCGGGTTCGCCGTACGGGCGCCAGGCCGCGATGGCCAAGCTCTTCGCCACCGACACGGCGATGCGGG
>DATLOQ010000123.1:0-69327 GCA_035536235.1 Mycobacteriales bacterium | reverse complement strand
GCCGAGGGCGTTGCCGCCCAGGAGCCCGAGGATGAAGAGGACGTGACCGGTGCCGAGCCATGCGTCGGCGAACCAGCCGAGTGCGCCGTAGACAACCGTCGCTGCCACGAGCTCGATGACGGCGTTCCACGCCATCCCGAGATCCTGCCAGTCCGTCTGCCGCGTCGACCCAGCCATGTCATCCGCGAACCTAGCAGCCGCTCGTGAGCACGGTCAAAACGCCGAAAATCGCATTTCCGCAGGTCAGAGGGGGTGCAAGCGGTTTGCGGGAAAACTTTGTGAAAATTTTCACGAGGGATGCCGACTTCTGCACCTTCATCGAATTGTGCGACCTACGTCGCCGGCAACCACACTCGCCAAGTCGCACAGTTCGCGGGATAGCCAGCTGTACGCAGGTCCCGTGGGGGCAGGCAGTGAGGTCGGCTAAGAAGCGCGACGGGAAGCCAGCAGCCGGGGCAGGCTCATCGACAGGACGGCGACGAGCGCCAGCACCGTCACCACGCCCAGCACCAGGACAGGGCGGGCGAAGGAGATGGCCACCCCGCCGAAGGCGATGAGCGCCGACCAGAAGTACATGATCAGCACGGCCCGGGTGTGGGAGTGGCCGTACTCGAGCAGCCGGTGGTGCAAGTGCTCCTTGTCCGGCGCGAAGACCGGTCGTCCGGCCCGCATCCGGCGGATGACAGCGAGCACGAGATCGATGAACGGCACCGCGAGGATGATCGCCGGCACGACCAGCGGCACGAAGAAGGCCGCCTGCTGTGACTTGTCCAGCTGCCCGAAGGCGATGTTGCCGATTCCCGAGGTCGAGGCCGCTGCCAGCATGAGGCCGAGGAGCATCGACCCCGCGTCGCCCATGAAGATGCGCGCCGGGTTGAAGTTGTGCGGCAGGAATCCGACGCACACGCCCACCAGGACTGCGCTCATCAACGTCGCCGGACGGGCCACTTCCGCCCGCTGCTCGACCGCCAGCTGATAGCTGAAGACGAAGAAGCCACCGGCCGCGATCGCCACGACCCCGGCAGCCAGCCCGTCGAGCCCGTCGATGAAGTTGATGGAGTTGACCATCACCAGGCTCAGCAGCACCGTGCAGAGCACGACCAGCTCGCGGGTCAGGATGAACGTGCCGTCGCTGCCGGGCACCGGCAGGTAGAGCAGCTGCAGCCCGAGGATGACCATCACTCCGGCAGCCAGCGACTGGCCGGCCAGCTTGGTGAAGGCGTCCAGGCCCCACCGGTCATCTACGGCTCCGAGGAGGCAGATCAGCCCGCCCGCGGCGAGCAGCGCGGTGTCCTCGGATGACCCGTCGAAGGTGTTGCGCAGCGTCGGCAGCCGGCGGGCGACGAAGAACGCGGCCACGACGCCGCCGTACATCGCTACGCCGCCGAGGCGTGGGGTCGGGATGGCGTGCACGTCACGGTCCCGAGGCTGGGCCATCGTCCCCGTGCGGATGGCCACCCGCCGGGCGATCGGCGTGAGGAGGTACGTCACAGCAGCGGCGACGAGGAAGACGAGGGTGTACTCGCGCACTGCGCTGCTCCGCCTCCCCGCTCTCCGGTGCCTAGCCCTGCGGGTAGGCGGGGTGTCGGGCCACCATCGCCGCCACCGTCGCGCCGACCTCGGCAGCCGCGGAGCTGTCGCGCACGGCCCGAGCGATGAGAGAGGCGATCTCCTTCATCTCACCCTCCGCCATGCCCTGCGTCGTCACCGCGGGCGATCCGACCCGGATGCCGGACGCGACACTCGGCGGCTGCGGGTCGTAGGGGATGGCGTTCTTGTTCAGCACGATGCGGGCCGCGTCGCAGCGCGCCTCGGCCTCGGCACCGGTCACCCCGAGCGGCTGCAGGTCCAGCAGCGCCAGGTGGGTGTCGGTGCCACCGGACACCGGGCGCATCCCCTCGGCGGCGAGGCCCTCGGTCAGCGCCTGAGCGTTGGAGATGACCTGGCGAGCGTAGGCCTGGAACTCCGGGGTCGCCGCCTCCTTGAGCGCGACCGCCTTCGCTGCGACGGCGTGCATCAGCGGCCCGCCTTGCATCATCGGGAACACTGCCTTGTCGAGCTTGGCCGCGTGCTCGGCCTTGCAGACGAGCATGCCGCCGCGCGGTCCGCGCAGCACCTTGTGGGTGGTGAAGGTGACCACGTCGGCGTACGGGACCGGGCTCGGGATGGCCTGACCCGCCACCAGGCCGATGAAGTGGGCGGCGTCCACCATCAGGATCGCGCCGACCTCGTCGGCTACCTCGCGGAACGCCGCGAAGTCGATGAGCCGGGGAATCGCGGATCCGCCGCAGACGATCATCTTCGGCCGGTGCTCTCGAGCGAGGTCGCGCATCTGGTCGTAGTCGATGTCCTCGGTCGTCGCGCTCACGCCGTAGTGGACCGGGGTGAACCACTTGCCCGAGAAGCTCACCTTCGCGCCGTGGGTCAGGTGGCCGCCGTGCGGCAGGCTCATCGCCAGGTAGGTGTCGCCGGGGGCGAGGAACGCGCCAAACGCCGCGAGGTTGGCACTCGCGCCGGAGTGCGGCTGCAGGTTGGCGTGCTCGGCGCCGAAGAGCGCCTTCGCCCGCTCGATCCCGACGACCTCAGCCTTGTCGACCTCGGCGCAGCCGCCGTAGTAGCGCTTGCCGGGGTAGCCCTCGGCGTACTTGTTCGACAAGGTCGAGCCCAGCGCGGCCAGCACCGCGGGTGAGGTGAAGTTCTCGCTGGCGATGAGCTGAAGGCCACCCCGCAGCCGGTCGAGCTCGCTCAGCACTACTCCAGCGATCTCCGGGTCGCTCTGCTGCAAGGCCGAGAAGTCCGGTCCCCAGAAGGTCGTCATGCTTCGCTCCCGATTTCCATGATCTTCGCGACCCGGCCGGAGTGGCGGCCCTCGCCGAACGGGGTGGCGAGGAACACGGCGAGCGCGGCGTGGGCCACACCCTCTCCGACCACCCGCGCGCCGAGGCAGATCACATTGGCGTCGTTGTGCTCCCGACTGTAGTAGGCGGTGAAGCTGTCGTGGACGACCGCCGCTCGCACACCCGGCACCTTGTTCGCGGCCATCGAGACGCCGATGCCTGTGCCGCACACCAGCACGCCGAGATCCGCGGAGTTGTCGGCGACCGCCCGCGCGACGTCGCGGCCGAAGTCGGGGTAGTCGACCCGGGCGTCGGAGGACGTACCCAGGTCGACGACATCCCAGCCTGCCGCTCGGGCAGCGTCCGCGAGGCTGTCCTTCAGCCGCCATCCCGCATGGTCGGCACCCATCACCAGCCGGGTCCGGCCGGCCGTTGGCGCAGGAATCTGCACGAGCTCCGTCACGAAGAAGCCTCACGGGTCGACGCCGGCGCGGAGTGCATCGCGTGAAACGGCTCCCAGATCACGCGCAGGGGCTCGGTGAGAGCCTCGGCGATCTCGGCGCTGCACGCTTCGAACACCGATGCGCTGCGCCCGTAGGGATCAGCGATGTCGTCGTCCGCCGGGTCCACCCACACTCGACCCCGGCCCGCCGCCGCGGCGACGACGAGTGCCTTCGCCCGGCCCACCGGGTCGTCGGAGGGGAGTGCGTCGCGGTCCACCAGGGCGACCAACCGGGCGAACTCGCGCAGCGTGAAGGTTCGGCTGGCCGCCCGCGGGCCCAGGCGTACGACGGCGGAGCGGTGCTCGCGAGTCGCGGTCAGCACCAGATCGGCGTGGGCCACCATCTCCGCGACCAGCAGCCGCGCCCGAAAATCGACGTGGCCGATGCCGAGCGCTTCGAGTCGGGCTGCGGCGGGCTCGTTGACTGCCCAGCCCTCGAGCCCGTGGGTCCCCGCGGAGTGCACTCGGAACCGCGCGGCCGACGCGCCGAGGCCATGCGCCAGCTCGCGAGCAGCGATGAGCTCTGCCATGGGCGAGCGGCAGATGTTGCCCGTGCAGACAGTGAGCAGGTCGAAGACGTCCTCAGCCAAGGGGTGCTCCGAGGACGTCCTCGAGCTCGGCCCGTGAGACAGCGCCGTCGCGTAGCAGCCGGGGCGTGACGTCGGTGAGGTCAACGATGCTCGACGGAGCGGATTCGGGCGCGACACCGCCTTCAAGGAAGACGGCTACGTCGTCACCGAGGTCCTGCAGCGCCGCGGCAGCGGAGACGGCAGGGGGTGAGCCGCTTCGGTTGGCGCTGGAGACCGCCATCGGGCCAGTCTCGGCGAGCAGCTCGAGCGCTACCGGGTGCAGCGGCATGCGAACCGCGACCGTGCCCTGGGTGTCACCGAGGTCCCACGTCAGCCCGCTGCCTGCCGTCAGCACCAGGGTCAGCGCACCGGGCCAGAAAGCCGCGATGAGGTCGTTGGCCGTCGGGGGAAGCACGTCGACCAGGCCGTTGACGGTGCGCCAGCTGCCGATGAGCACCGGCACCGGCAGGTCGCGGCCCCGGCCTTTCACGGAGAGCAGGCGGCGTACGGCGTCCGGCGAGAAGGCGTCAGCGCCGAGACCGTAGACGGTGTCGGTCGGAAAGACGACGAGCTCACCCTGGCGTACGGCGGAGGCTGCGGCGGCGATGCCAGCCGCGCGGGACTGCTCGTCCTGGCAGTCGAAGAGCCGGCTCACGAGGGGGCCCGCCTCGCGGTGAGGTATCGCGGACGACCGGTGAGGTCCTCGCGGTCGGCGATGTCGATCCAGCGCCCGTCGGCATGCAGCACGGCCGGCGCGCTCTCGCCCTGGCGGTCCGAGTGCTCGACGACCAGCAGCCCGCCCGGGCGCAGCAGGCCCGCACTGCGGGCGACGACTTCCCGGATCACGTCGAGGCCGTCTGGCCCGGCGACCAGGGCGGTGGTCGGGTCGTGATCGCGCACCTCTGGGTGCACATCGTCCATCTCATCCACTGCAACGTAGGGCGGGTTGGCGACCACGCAGTCCACTGTCCCGTCGAGCTCGCTCAGCGCCCCCTCGACGGATGCGTGGTGCAGCTGCACTCTCGGGTCGCCGGCGAGAGCACGTGCGTCCGCGTTGCGAGCTGCCCACTCGAGGGCCCCTGCGTCGACCTCGACGGCATGCACGACAGCGCCGGGGACTTCGTGCGCGACGGACAGGGCGATGGCGGCGCTGCCCGCGCACAGCTCGACGACCAGCGGCGCAGGGATGCCGACGGATCGCAGGTGGTCGATGGCGTACCCGACCACGACTTCAGTCTCGGGACGCGGGATGAAGACACCCGGTCCGACCTCGAGGTCGATGTAGCGGAACCCGACCGTGCCGGTGAGGTGCTGGAGCGGCACGCGCTCGGCCCGCCGGCCGACGAGCCCGATGAAGGCCGCGTGAGCGTCCCCGGTCATCTCGCTCAGCTGAACGAGGTCGACGCGGCGGACGCCCAGCACGTGGGCAGCGAGCTGCTCGGCGTCCCACCGGGGCGACTCCACTCCCGCGTCCGCGAGCCGGGCCTCGGCCCAGCGCAGCTCGCGGTCGACTGTGGTGGTGACTGCGTCTGGTGGTGCCAGCGGGTCACTCCTCATCGCCACCAGCCATTCGCGCAGCGTTGTCGGCGTCGACCAGCGACTGGATGACCGGGTCGAGGTCGCCGTCGAGCACCTGGTCGAGGTTGTAGGACTTGTAGCCCGTCCGGTGGTCTGAGATTCGATTCTCCGGGAAGTTGTAGGTGCGGACCCGCTCGCTGCGATCCACCGTACGCACCTGACTCTGCCGCTCGGCGCTGGCGGCGCTTGCCTGCTCCTCCAGTGCGAGAGCGAGCAACCGGGCCCGCAGGATACGCATCGCGGACTCCTTGTTCTGCAGCTGGCTCTTCTCGTTCTGACACGACACGACAGTGCCTGTCGGCACATGGGTGATGCGTACGGCGGAGTCTGTGGTGTTCACGCTCTGACCGCCTGGGCCGCTGGACCGGTAGACGTCGATGCGCAGGTCGCTGGGGTCGATGGTCACGTCGACGTCCTCGGCCTCAGGCATCACGAAGACTCCGGCCGCGCTGGTGTGAATGCGCCCCTGGCTCTCGGTCGCCGGCACCCGCTGCACCCGGTGGACGCCGCCCTCGTACTTGAGCCGGCGCCATGCACCGGTCCCCTTCGCCTTCACCGCGACGGAGACGTCTTTGTAGCCTCCGAGGTCGCTCTCGTTGGACTCCAGGATTTCGGTCTTCCAGCCCTGGCGCTCCGCGAAGCGGAGGTACATGCGCAGCAGGTCGCCGGCGAACAGCGCTGACTCCTCACCGCCCTCGCCTGCCTTGACCTCGAGGATGACGTCCTTCTCATCGTTGGGGTCGGCTGGCACGAGCAGCTCTCGCAGCCGGGTGTGCAGCTCCTGCAGACGGGCCTCGCCGGAGGTCACTTCTTCCCGGAACGAGGCATCCTCCGCTGCGAGCTCGCGCGCCGCCTCGATGTCGGCCGCGACCACGACGTACTCCTGATATGCCTCGACCACCGGCGTCAGCTCGGCATACCGCTTGGTGACGGTGCGCGCCCGCGCCTGGTCGTTGTGCAGGTCAGGATCGGACATCTCGCGCTCGAGCTGCGCGTGCTCCGCCTCGATCTCGCCGAGCTTGTCGAACATGGGTCGCCTCGAGGGTCAGGCGCCCGGCGGAGGTGGCGGGCGCGGAGCGGGCAAGGGAGCAGCGCTAGGCGCCGCCCCCGCTAACCCTGCTTCGCGCCGGCGTCGCGCTTGCCGAAGCGCTTCTCGAACTTCTCCACCCGGCCGCCGACATCCATGATCTTCTGCTTGCCGGTGTAGAAGGGGTGGCACTTCGAACACACGTCGGCTCGGATGTCGCTCACGGTGCTGTGCGTGGTGAAGGTCTCGCCGCACGAGCAGTGCACGGTCGCCTCGACGTAGTCGGGGTGGATGCCGGCCTTCATGATCGGTCCTCTTCTGCTCAGGCGACGCCGGGTCACCCCACCCGCTGGTGAGGTGTGAACCGGTTCGCGGTAGGTCCAGTGTGCCAGACTCGCTCCGCTCTGGCGACTGAGAGGGAAGGCCGACGATGCAGACGCTCTACACAGCCGAGGCGACGGCGTACGGCGGTCGCGCCGGCCGGGCTACGTCCTCGGACGACCGGCTCGATGTAGAGCTCGACGTGCCGAAGGAGCTCGGCGGGGACGGCGGCGACGGCACCAACCCGGAGCAGCTCTTCGCCGCCGGCTACGCGTCGTGCTTCCACTCCGCGCTGCAGCTCGTCGCCCGCGCGGCTTCCGCCGATACGACGGACTCGACCGTCACTGCCAGGGTGGGCCTGGGCCCCGCACCGTCGGGCGTGGGGTTCGTGCTGACCGTGGAGCTCGTGGTCTCCCTGCCCGCGCTGGAGCGATCCGATGCGATGGAGCTGGTCGCCAAGGCCCACCAGGTGTGTCCCTACAGCAATGCCACCCGCGGCAACATCGAGGTCGACCTCAGCGTCGCCGACTGAGGAGCAGCGTCGGCTAGTCGGACGAGGCCACCGTCTTCGAGATCTGCATGAGGAACTCCGTGTTGCCCTTCGTCGACTTCATCTTGTCGATGAGCAGCTCGAGCGCCTGACCGGTCTCCAGCGCGTGCAGGACCCGGCGCAGCTTCCAGGTGATCTGCAGCTCCTCCGGTGACATGAGCAGCTCCTCCTTGCGGGTGCCCGAGGCGTCGACGTCGACGGCCGGGAAGATCCGCTTGTCCGCGAGCTTGCGGTCGAGCTTTAGCTCCATGTTCCCGGTGCCCTTGAACTCCTCGAAGATGACCTCGTCCATCCTTGACCCGGTCTCCACCAGGGCAGTGGCGAGGATCGTCAACGAGCCGCCGTTCTCGATGTTGCGCGCTGCGCCGAAGAAGCGCTTCGGGGGGTAGAGCGCCGTCGAGTCGACACCGCCGGAGAGGATGCGGCCGCTAGCCGGCGCGGCGAGGTTGTAGGCACGGCCGAGTCGGGTGATCGAGTCGAGGAGCACGACTACGTCGTGACCGAGCTCGACCAGCCGCTTGGCCCGCTCGATCGCCAGCTCGGCGATTGTCGTGTGGTCCTCTGCAGGTCGGTCGAAGGTGGAGGCGATGACCTCCCCTTTCACCGACCGCTGCATGTCGGTCACCTCCTCGGGCCGCTCGTCGACGAGGACGACCATGAGGTGGGTCTCGGGGTTGTTGGTGGTGATCGCGTTGGCGATGGCCTGCAGCACCATCGTCTTGCCCGCCTTCGGCGGCGAGACGATGAGACCGCGCTGGCCCTTACCTATCGGGGCGACGAGGTCGATGATCCGCGTCGTCAGGAAGTGAGAGTCGGTCTCGAGGCGAAGCCGGTCTTGGGGGTAGAGCGGCGTCATGTCCTTGAAGTCAGGCCGGACCTTGGCCTTCTCCGGGTCCGCACCGTTCACTGTGTCGAGGCGGATGAGCGCGTTGAACTTGTCTTTGCGCTCCCCTTCAGCCTGCTGGCGCACGGCCCCGGTGACGACGTCGCCCTTGCGCAGGCCGTAACGGCGTACCTGCGAGAGCGCGATGTACACGTCGTTGGGGCTGGGGAGGTAGCCGGTGGTCCGGACGAAGCCGTAGTTGTCGAGGATGTCGACGATCCCCGCGCACGGCACGAGGACGTCGTCCTCGCGAATGATGGTGTCCGGCTCGCCGAAGCCCAGACCGCCGCGCTGGCCCTGACCGCCTGAACGATTGCGCCCTCGCTCGCGGAATCGGCCGCGCCGGGCGCTGCGACCGAACTCCTCGTCGCGCTGACCGCCCTGGCCACCGCCCTGGCCGCCTTGCTGTCGAGGTCCGCCGCCACCTTGCTGCTGGCCGCCCTGTCCCTGACCCCGATCCGCCGGCGGCTGGCCGCCCTGGGCACGGTCACCCTGGGCTCGGTCGCCAGATACCTGGGTGCCCTGGGCGCGGTCGCCGTGGCTCTGGCCCTGGGAACGGTCCGCGCCCTCGCTAGAGACCTGGCGGTCGCGACTTCGCTCGCGGTAGCGCGCTTCCCGCGCTTCCCGACGCTCGGCATACGTGCTGCCACTGCGGCCTTCGCCGCCCTCGGCGCGGGAGTCACCGCTGGTTCCATCGCCGATGGTGATGCTCGGCCGGGCCTGGGGGACGTCACCGCCGCCGGCGGAGTCCTGCGCGTTGTTGGCCCCCGGCGCTCTCATGCCGTTGTCGGCGGTTGCTCTCGTGCCCTGGTCGGCCGGTGCGCGCGTGCCGTTGTCGGCCGCTGCTCCCGTGCCCTGGTCGGCCGGCGCTCTCGTGCCGTTGTCGGCCGGTGCTCTCCTACCCTGGTCGGCCGGGGCCTTCGGGCCGTTGCCCGCTGCTGCCGTTGCGCCGTTGGCGCTCTTGATAGCGGCCATCAGCTCGCTCTTGCGAAGCTTGGCTACCCCGCTGATGCCCATGCCGGCAGCCACCTGCTGCAGCTCGGCGAGCTTCATGCCGGTGAGCCCGCCGGTGGCGCCGCGCGGCTTGCGTGCCGCGGACCCCGCGCCACCGTCCGCGCTGCCGGAGCCGGTGACCTCTGTGGTGTCGCTCAAACGCTGATCCTCTCGAGTGCGGGCCGGTCGGCATCGACGGGGCCCAGCACGGCGTCTCGCAGCCGTGCGGTGTGACGCCCCCGCGGGAGGCGAGGGAGTGTGTGAGCCGCTGACTGGGCGGCGTTGTCGCGACGAGGCTGCCGATCGTCGACCCCGTCGTCGTCCGGGAGTCGTGGCGCGCTGGGGCGGTCCGACGACGGTGCCTGGAAGGCGGGTGCGGGGCGGGCCGCGGGCCACCGGGAGGAAGTGCGTCCGGTGTACGGCGCCGAGAAGAACGGCGGCCAAGCTGCGCGAGCAGGTGGGACAGGGCGAAGCGTAACGATGCGTCGCGGCCAGAGCAACAGCGCCACGCCGCCGGCAATTCCCGGCGACGGGCGGCCCGCGCCCTTCAGCCGCCGACCGGCACCGCTTGCGCGCCGTTGCGGTCGATGTCGAGCCGCTGTGCCGTCCAGCCACGCGGAGCGCCGGCCGCGACGGCGTCCAGCTCACCGGGGCTGACGCCCAGCGCGATCAGCGAGGGTCCAGCGCCGCTGATGGCGGCCGCGACGCCCTTGCCGCGCAGCGACCGAAGCAGGGCCGCGGTCCTTGGCATGGCTTCCGCCCGGTAGGGCTGGTGCAGCACGTCCTCGGTGGCGTCGAAGAGCAGGTCTGGGGTACGGCTCACCGCCTCGACGAGCAGCGCCGCCCGGCCGGCCGACCAGGCGGCGTCGGCGTGGGGCACCGTCTCGGGCAGCATCCGGCGGGCCTTGGCGGTCGATGAGCGGGAGTTCGGCACCAAGACGACAGCGCACAGATCCGGGTGCAGCCCGATCCGCGTCGCCCGCACGTCGGTCGCGCCGGACCACGCCACCGTCAGGCCGCCGAGCAGCGCGGCAGCGACGTTGTCGGGGTGCCCCTCAAGCGCTACGGCGAGTGCGAGCGCGTCGTGGTCGGTCATCCCGCCGAGCACGAGGTGTCGGGCCGCGGTGATCCCCGCCACGATCGCCGCCGCAGAGGATCCGAGCCCGCGCCCCTGGGGGATGCGGTTGGCGCAGACGACCTCGAGGCCACGCGGCTGGCCGCCGAGCGCGTCGAACGCGGCGCGCACCGCTCGAACGACCAGGTGCCGCTTGTCGCGTGGGAGGTCCTCAGCACCTTCGCCGGCGACGTCGACGTGCAGGCCGGAGTCGGCGATGCGGACGACCACGTCGTCGTAGAGCGCCAGGGCCAGCCCGAGTGAGTCGAAACCCGGCCCTAGGTTCGCGGACGTCGCGGGCACCCGCACCCGCACCGGCGCCGCCCGAAAGCTCGGACCTGCCACTCGATCTCCTTCCACGCCAGGGTGGCCGCATGGGCGGCGATGGCCGCACGTCGTACGCCCTACGCCGCACGCCGCTTCGACCTAAGTCGGAATCTCCGGCGGTGTCCACACCGCGTCCGCCGCCCCACGCGCGGGCAGCCGACGAAGGCGCCGCGTTGCGGCGAACCAGATCCCGGCGTACATCAGGACGACTAGACCCAAGCCGGCCGAGATGGATCGCACTGCCACCGTCTCGCTGAGCACGCCGGCCACCACCTGGCTCAGCGTGATCGCGGCCGTCGCCAGCATGTAGTCGGCGCTGAAGACCCGGCCCCGGACGTGGTCTGGGACGAGGGAGGAGATGCCGTACGTCGAGAGGACCCAGTTGGCTCCCCCGCCGAAGTGCGCGAGGGCGACGAAGAACAGCCCGACCGCAAAGACCGGAGCCGCCGAGAAGCCGAGGTAGGACACCCCGAAGAGCCCGATGCTGACGGCGAGCACCGGCCACAGCAGAGTCGGATCACGGCTGATGAAGCGCCGCATGAAGAACGGTCCGACCAGCGCTCCGACGCCACGCGCGCTGTAGAGGAGACCAGTGCCGAGCTCACCCATGCGGAACACCCTGGTCGCGTACAGGGGAAACAGGGCGAGGGTGCCATTGCCCAGCGCGACACCGGCCTTGCAGGTCAACAGCGCCCGCACCCGGGGCTCTGATCGGGCGTAGCGCACTGTCTCGCGGATGTCGTCGAGGACCGACGGCACGACGGCGCGTTCGCGCGACTGGCTGAACGGCCGGCGGGTGCGCATGACGAGGATGCCAGAGACGATGAAGCTGGCCGCGTCGAGCACGAAGCACCACCGAGCACCGATGACCAGCGCCGCCAGCCCACCCGCTGCCGCTCCCACTGCGAGCATCGTGCCCCACACCGCGCCGCCGAGAACGCTGGCGCGCACCAGATCAGCCGGCGGCACCAGGTTGGGAATCGCCGCCCCGGACGCCGGTGTGAAGAACGCCTTGGCGGCGGACACGCCGCCGATCGCGATGAGCGCTACCCAGGCTGTCGACTCCGAGCGGACGAGGAGGAGCAGCAGCACCATCGCGGCCGAGACGAAGTCGGCGATCACCATCGTGCGACGTCGGTCGTAACGGTCGGCCACCGTGCCGGCGTACGGCGCGAGCACCGCGAAGGCTGCGGTGTCCACGGCGAGCACGAGACCGCCCCACAAGCCCCCTCCGGTCAGCCGCTCGAGCAAGGTGAGCAGCGGGATCAGGGCAAACCAGTCCCCTCCGAGACTGATGACCTGCGCGAGGTAGACGCGGCGGAAGTCGCGCTCGTCGCGGAGCAGCCGGACGTAGCCGCGGCTGCCCGGGGCCGGCCTCATCACATCTCGCTCGACTCAGTCGAGGCGACCCAGCCTGAGCCCACTCAGATCAGGCCCAGAGCCGCCGCAGCCGCTGGGGCGTCGACGGCGATGGTGCGCGGCGCCGGAGCTCCGGAGATCGCCCACTCCGGGTCCTTCAAGCCGTGACCGGTGACCGTGCAGACGACGCGGCGACCTCGTTCGAGCGTGCCCTGGGCGCTGGCCTGAAGCAGTCCCGCGACGCTCGCCGCTGACGCCGGCTCGACGAAGACGCCCTCCGACCGAGCCAACAGCCGGTACGCGTCGAGGATCTGCCGGTCGGTGACGGACTCGATCGCCCCGCCCGACTCATCGCGCACCTGCAGCGCCTCGGACCACGACGCAGGGTTGCCGATGCGGATGGCGGTCGCGATGGTGACCGGCTTCGCGACCGGTGCGCCGGAGACCAGCGGGGCGGCGCCGGCCGCCTGGAAGCCGCGCATCACGGGCAGCGCGTCGATCACGCCGTCGCGGTGGTACTCCCGGTAGCCCTTCCAGTAGGCCGTGATGTTGCCGGCGTTGCCGACCGGCAAGCAGTGCACATCGGGAGGTGCGCCCAGGACGTCGCAGATCTCGAACGCCGCGGACTTCTGCCCCTCGATGCGGTACGGGTTGACGGAGTTGACGAGCGTGACGGGGTAGTTCTTCGCCAGATCGCGCGCCAGGTCCAGGCAGTCGTCGAAGTTGCCGTCTACCTGCAGCAGCTGCGCGCCGTGCACGAGCGCCTGGGCGAGCTTGCCGAGGGCGATCTTCCCGCTCGGCACCAGCACGGCGCACACGATGCCGGCCCGCGCGGCGTAGGCCGCTGCCGACGCTGACGTGTTGCCGGTTGATGCGCAGATCACTGCCCGACTGCCTTCTTCGACTGCCTTGGTGATGGCCACGGTCATGCCGCGATCCTTGAAGGACCCGGTCGGGTTGGCGCCCTCCACCTTCAGCCACACCTCACACCCGGTTCGCTCGGACAGCACGTCGGCCGGCACTAGTGGAGTGCCGCCCTCGCGCAGAGTGATGACCGTGGTGCTCTGGTCGATGGGCATCCGTGCGCGGTACTCCTCGAGGATGCCGCGCCACGACGCCGGAGCGGTCATGCCGGCTCCCCGCCCTCGACGCGCATCACACTGGTGACTGCCCGCACCACGTCGAGACCCCGCAGCCAGCCGACAGTGCGAGCAAGTGCCTCATCGGGGGCTTCGTGGGTGACCAGCACGAGCGTGGCGTCCGCCCCGTGTCCTTCCTGCCGGACCGTGCGGATCGAGACGTCCTGTGCGGCGAAGGCGCCGGCGACCTCAGCCAGCACACCCGGCACGTCCGCGACGTCGAGGCTCACGTGATAGCGAGTGCGGGTCTGACCCATCGGTCGCACCGGCAGTGCGGCGTACGCCGACTCCCCGGCGCCCCGTGACCCCGACAGCCGATTGCGCGCGACTGCGACGAGGTCGCCGAGCACCGCACTGGCGGTAGGGGCGCCGCCGGCGCCCCTGCCGTAGAACATCAGCTCCCCGACTGCCTCGCCCTCGACGAACACGGCGTTGAACGCGTCACGCACGCCGGCGAGGGGGTGGCTGCGCGGGATCATCGCCGGGTGGACACGCACGCTGACGCCGTCGTCGACCCGCTCGCAGATGGCGAGCAGCTTGACCACCCGCCCCATCGCGCGAGCGCTGGCGATGTCGGCAGAGGTCACGTCGGTGATTCCCTCGCGATGCACATCACCGACTGCGATGCGGGTGTGGAAGGCGATGCTCGCCAGGATCGCTGCCTTCGCCGCCGCGTCGAAGCCCTCGATGTCGGCGCTGGGGTCCGCCTCCGCGTAGCCGAGTGCAGTGGCCTCGTCGAGCGCCTCGGCGAACGAGGCCCCTGTCTCGTCCATCCGGCTGAGGACGTAGTTGGTCGTGCCGTTGACGATGCCCAGCACCCGGTGCAGGCGATCACCGGCGAGCGACTCCTTGAGCGGGCGCAGCAGCGGGATGCCGCCCGCCACGCTTGCCTCGTAGTAGAGATCCGCCCCGTGCTTGTCGGCGACGTCGTAGAGCGAGGCGCCGTCGCTGGCGAGCAGCGCCTTGTTGGCGGTCACCACTGACTTGCCGCTCTCCAGCGCAGCCATGAGCAGGGTGCGGGCCGGCTCGATGCCGCCGATCACCTCAACCACGACGTCGACGTCATCCCGCGAAACGAGACCTAAGCCATCCGCGGTGAACAGCGCAGGGTCGACCGGAAGGTCGCGGAGCTTGCCAGGCACCCGCACGGCGATGCCGGCAATCTCCAGGTGGGCTCCGATGCGAGCGGCCAGGTCGTCGGCGTGGGTGTGCATCAGGCGGAGAACCTCCGATCCGACGACTCCGCAGCCGAGCAGCGCTACCTGCAGCGGCCGCCCTGAGCTCCCACGCGCTGTCATCCCGCGCGACGTCATCCAACATCCAGGGCGAGCAGGTCGTCCTCGGTCTCGCGGCGGATCAGCACGCGGGATGTCCCGGCCCGGACGGCGATGATGGGCGGGCGTGGCACGTGGTTGTAGTTGCTCGCCATCGAGCGATGGTAAGCGCCCGAAGCGGGCACGGCGACGAGATCACCGGGTGCCAGATCGCCCGGGAGTGCCACGTCGTGGACCACGATGTCGCCGCTCTCGCAGTGCTTGCCGCAGATCGTGACGTTGCGCGGCTCCGCACTCGACTGACGGGATGCGAGCACTGCGGTGTAACGGGCGTCGTACAGGGCCGTGCGGATGTTGTCGCTCATGCCTCCGTCGACGCTGACGTAGGTGCGCAGCCCGGGTAAGACCTTCACCGTCCCCACTTCATAGACCGTGATCGTGGTCGGACCGACAACAGCGCGGCCGGGCTCGACCACGACCCGCGGTATCGCCAGCCCGACCGCCCCGCACTCGCGTTCGACGATCGCCCGTAGACCGGTCGCGTGGTCTGCGGCGCTCATCGGGTCGTCGGCAGCGGTGTAGGCGATGCCGTGGCCACCGCCGAGATCGAGCTCGGGCAGCTCCAGGCCGCACTCCGCCCTGATCGCCGCGAGCAGCTCGACCATGCGATGCGCGGCCAGGGAGAACCCATGGGTGTCGAAGATGTGCGAGCCGATGTGGCAGTGCAGCCCGACCAGCTCCAGGGCGGCCTCGCCGATCACCTGCTGGCAGGCCTCCATCGCCGCGCCGGAGGCCAGGGAGAAGCCGAACTTCTGGTCCTCCTGGCCGGTCTGCACGTACTCGTGGGTGTGGGCTTCGACACCCGGCGTGACTCGGACGTAGACCCGCTGTCGCGTGCCGGCTTCCGCCGCGACTGCAGCCAGCCGGTGGACCTCCTCGAACGAGTCGATGACGACCGTCCGCACACCCGCGCCGACTGCGCGGGTCAGCTCGGGCAGCGACTTGTTGTTGCCGTGGAACCAGATGCGCTCAGGAGGAAAGCCAGCCGCTAGCGCGACGGCCAGCTCCCCGCCGGTGCAGACGTCGAGGCCCAGACCCTCCTCGCCGATGATCGTGACGACGCCCTTGGTCAGCAGCGCCTTGCCGGCGTAGGCGACGTCCGCGCCGGCCGGCCACCCGTCGAACGCCGCACGCCAGGACCGGCACCGCTGGCGGAGGTCCTCCTCGTCGAGCACGAGCAGCGGTGTCCCGTAGTCCTGCACCAGCCGCCGGACGTCGAGCCCGCCGATCTCCAGTGCGCCATCACCGTTGCGCGCAGCGGTGCAGGGCCAGACCGACGGCGCGAGGTCAGCACTGGAGTGGCGCCCCGTCACATCCGCTCCGGGGCGATGACCCCGAGCAGGCTCAGGCCGTTCTCGAGCACGATGCGGGTCGCCTGCCACAGAAGCAGCCGCGGTGCGGTGGTGGCGAGGACTTCCTCGTCCCCTTTCGGCAGCACCTGGCACTCGTCCCAGTACCGCTGCGCCGACCGGGCGACCTTCTCCTCCAGGTAGCGCGCCACCCGGTGCGGCTCGCGCAGCTCCGCCGCGGTCGCCACGACCTGCGGCAGCTCGGCGAGGGCTAGCAGCAGGGCCGTCTCCCGCGGGTCGGTGAGCAGCGATACGTCGGCAGCGGGGTCGACGGCCAGACCGAGCTCGCCCGCATTGCGCAGGACGGACGCGGCGCGCGTCGCGGCGTACTGCACGTAGTAGACGGGGTTGTCGCTGCTCTGCCGCGACCACACGTCGAGGTCGATGTCGAGAACCGAGTCGGCGCTGGACCGCGCCAGTGCATAACGCGCTGCGTCGACCCCGATCGCCTCGACCAGGTCGACCAGGGTGATCACCGTGCCGGCCCGCTTGCTCATCTTCAGCGGCTGACCATCGCGGACGAGGTTGACCAGCTGGCCGATGAGGATCTCGAGGTGAACACCCGGCGTGTCACCGAAAGCGGCGCACATGGCCATCAACCGACCGATGTAGCCGTGGTGGTCAGCGCCGAGCATGATCACGACGCGGTCGAACCCGCGCTCCCGCTTGTCCAGGTAGTAGGCGAGGTCACCGGAGATGTACGCCGGCACGCCGTCGCTCTTGATGACGACCCGGTCCTTGTCGTCGCCGAAGTCGGAGGACCGCAGCCAGAGGGCGTCGTCCTTCTCGTACAGGTGGCCCATCGCCCGCAGTCGATCGACCGCGCGCTCCACGGCGCCGCTCTCGTGCAGGTGGTTCTCGTGGAAGTAGACGTCGAAGTCGACGCCGAAGTCGTGCAGCGACTCCTTGATCTCGTCGAACATCAGCTGGACGCCGTTGGCGCGGAAGACCTCCTGCGGGTCGGCCTGGTCGAGAGCGTCCGGCACCAGCTCCAGGACGCGGGCCGCGATGTCGGCGATGTACGCGCCGCCGTACCCGTCCTCCGGCGGCGCGTCTCCCCGAGCGGCCGCGAGCAGCGACTGGGCGAACCGGTCGATCTGGGCGCCGTGGTCGTTGAAGTAGTACTCACGGGCGACCGTGGCGCCGCTGGCTTCGAGGAGCCGGGCCAGGGAGTCCCCCACCGCGGCCCAACGCGTGCTGCCGATGTGGATCGGGCCGGTCGGGTTGGCGCTGACGAACTCCAGGTTGATGTGCTGGCCAGCGGCCCGGTCGTTGCTGCCGTACGCCGCACCCGCGGCGAGAATCTGCCGGGCCACCTCGCCGAGCGCTGCGCCGGCCAAGCGCATGTTGAGGAAGCCGGGACCGGCCACCGCCACGCTCTCGATGCCGGGGTCGGTCCGCAACCGGCTAGCGACGACCTCTGCGACATCGCGCGGCGACCGTCCGGCGGCCTTGGCGAGCTGGAGGGCGACGTTGGTCGCGTAGTCGCCGTGGTCGCGCACCTTCGGCCGCTCGATGACGACGCTGTCGGGCACCGCCACCGTGAGCTCGCCGGCGCCCACTGCGTCGCGCACGGCGGCGCGCACGCTCTCTGCGAGCTCCGACGGGGTCATGCGGCGAGGCTACAGTGGGAGATCGAGCAGTCGTCAGGCAGTTTCGCCCGCGAGCCGCCGTACGATCTCGATGAGCTCGTCCGGGTCGAACGGCTTGGTGAGGTAGGCGTCGACGCCGAGTCCCTTGCCGCGGCGCAGGTCCGCCTCCTGGGCGCGGGCACTGAGGAGCACCACTTTGATGTGGGAGGTCCGCGGGTCCTCCCGCAGCCGGGCCGCCGTCTCCCAGCCGTCGAGTCGCGGCATCATGATGTCCAGGGTGATGACGACCGGGTCCACCTCGACCACCTTGTCGAGTGCGTCTTGCCCATCCTCGGCGGTGAACACCTCGAAGCCCTCGAGCTCCAAGTTGACGCTCACCAACTGGCGGATGACGGCGTCGTCCTCGACGACGAGCACACGGGTGGGCACCCGCCGAGGCTACCGCCGCGTGCGGTATCGTGCGGGCACCCGAGCCCCCGTAGCTCAGGGGATAGAGTGCTTCCCTCCGGAGGAAGAAGCGCAGGTTCGAATCCTGCCGGGGGCACCACACCCTTGACGGCCCAGGGAGGCGCGTCTACGGTCGCGGCAACGCATCTGGGGCGGTTCCGCGTCGGGGGCGAGGGGGCAATCATGACGACGGCCACGATGACCGGCTACCGGCTGAAGGGGACACTGCTGGAGGCCTGCTCCTGCGGGGTCCTCTGCCCCTGCTGGATCGGTGAGGATCCCGACCTCGGCGAGTGCTGGGCGGCCAACGCCTATCACTTCGACAGCGGAGACATCGGCGGGGTCGATGTCTCTGGCCTGAACCTCGTCAACATCGTGCACATCCCCGGCAACGTGCTCACGCCAAACAGCTGGCGGCTGGTGATGTACGTCGATGCCAGCGCCGACGAAGCTCAGAAGGACGCGATCGTGCGGCTGTACAAAGGGGAGCTGGGCGGCCCGATTGCGGACTTGGCCGGACTGATCGGGGAGGTTGTCGCTGTCGAGAGCGCGGAGATCGTGCACCAGCTTTCCGAGGGCAACGGCACCTTGAGGATCGACGGTGTGCTTGACGCCGAGATGGCGCCCTACCGGGGTGCCGACGGCACGGTCACCACCTTACGGGATTCACTGTTCTCGACCGTTCCAGGGTCGCCGGCGTGGGTCGGCAAAGCCTCGAAGCTCATCGTGACCCTCCCCCAGTACGGTATGGAGTGGTCGTACGAGGGAACGAACGCAATCCAGGCCGACTACCAGATCGAGTTCGCCGGCTAAGACATGACCGACTCGGTCGTCGCGGCCGTCCGACCGCGACGAGTCGGCGGCCTCGTGCCTGTCGTCGTTGCCATCGCGGCCTCGTGGGGCGTGGCGATCGTCGCGACGAGCACCGGGGCTGCACCGCGGTTCCATCACGACCCGCTGATCGAGGGCTCGCTCCCGCCGTGGGTCGCCCTGCCGCTCTTCCTGCTGGCCTGGCAGACCATGACCGCGTCCATGATGCTGCCGTCGAGCCTGCCGCTCGTGCGCCTGTTCTTCCTGACCGCCCGGGACCAGCCACATGCCGCTTCCGTGAAAGTCGCCTTCATCGCCGGCTACGCGGCCGTGTGGTCTGCATTCGGCGCGGTGGCCTTCCTCGGTGATATCGGAATTCACCGCGTCGTCCACGCAGCCGCGTGGCTGGACCAACACCCTTGGCTGATCACGGGACCTACCCTCATGCTGGCTGGCGCTTTCCAGTTCTCCGACGTCAAGCAGGCGTGCCTGAAGCAATGCCGTCACCCCGCGGCGTTCCTGCTTCCCCGCTACCGGCGAGGACCCAGGGCTGCCTTCCGGCTGGGACGGGAGCACGGGCTGTACTGCCTCGGCTGCTGCTGGGCGCTGATGCTGGTCGGCTTCGCTGCCGGCGTCGCCAACTTGTGGGGGATGGCCGCCCTCACCGCCGTGATGGTGGTGGAGAAGGCGGTCCCCCGCGGCGACCGGATCGTCGCGCCAGTCGGCGTCGCGTTGCTCGGATGGGGAGCGCTGGTCACCATCCAGCCGCCTTGGCTGCTCGCGCTCGGCAGCGGCACATAGACGGACGGGTGACTTCTCCAGCACCCGGGCTGATGGAGACGCTGCTACGACGAGGCTGCTGATGGCCGCCGGTACACAGACACGTGTGATCGAGACTCGTCAGTGAACTTCCCGCCAGTCCAGTCGGCGTAGCTGGCGCGTCATCGGGTCGACCCGGTTTGGTCGACCCGGGATGATGCCGTCGTGCCGATGTCGATCCGACCTGGGGAACCCGCCGACTCCGACGCGGCGGTGAGCGTCTGGCGCCACTCGAACCTCGCGCGGCGCGGCGGAGCGCCGATGCCCGATATCGACGAGGAGCGGGTGCGAGGCTACCTCGACAAGTCGGACGCATTTCTCGTCGTGGCCGAGGCCGACGGCGAGCTCACGGGGATATCGCTCGGCATGCAGGGGAAGGCCGACGACGGTGCCGGGCCGCCCGTCCCGGGCCTCTGCCACGTGTCGCTGGTCTTCGTCCACCCCGACCACTGGGGCCGGGGCATCGGAAAGCTGCTCGTCGCCGGGGTCGTCGAGCAGGCGGGCCGCCGCGGCTACCACAGAGCTCAGCTGTGGACCCACGCGGACAACACGCGAGCCCAACGGCTTTACGAAGGTTCGGGTTTCGTGCGAAGTGGCCGCGAGAAGGCCGACGACCTCGGCGATCAGATCGTCCATTACGAGCTGGCGTCGCTCCCGCCCAGTGGATCTGTAACGTCTCGTCATGAGGAACTTCGACCCACTTTCTGATGAGCAGGTGGCTGACGAGATCACCACCTGGGCCGACCGCGTGGCGGCCGGCGGGCAAGCAGCCCGTGGGGCGAATCGCGGACGAAGGAGGATCGCCTGACCTCACGACGGGAGAACAGACGATGAGCGACACACTGCCCGCCCGTGCTGATGTGGTCATTGTCGGCGCGGGGCACAACGGCCTGGTCGCAGCGACCCTGCTCGGCCGCGCCGGCCTGTCCGTCGTGGTGCTCGAAGCGTCCGGGGTCATCGGCGGCGC
Source organism: Mycobacteriales bacterium (assembly GCA_035536235.1). Lineage (GTDB taxonomy): Bacteria > Actinomycetota > Actinomycetes > BP-191 > BP-191 > DATLNF01. The sequence continues at coordinate 48,810 of DATLOQ010000123.1, read as the reverse complement.
CTGCCGGACCGAGCGGCCCTTCCGTCGTGCGCCGTCGCTGCAGGCGTCCACCGGCGCGTACCTGCTGGGCCTCATGCCGCCAGAGCTGCTGCGCCTTCTGGACGTCGAGCTGCCGCTGCTGCGTCGGGATCCGCACTACTTCCTGCCGACGTTCGGTCCCGAGCATCTGCTCTTCGGGTCCGACCGCGCTTCGCTGCAAGCGCAGTTCGAGAGCTTCTTCTCCCCGGGTGACTGGGCCGCGGACGTCGCCCTTCAGCGCGAGCTCGACGGGCTGCGGTGCGACCTAGCGCCCGCCTGGCTGACCGAGCCGCTCACCCTGGAGGACACCGCTGAGCGCTTCGTCCGGCCGGCGCTGCGTGACGTCTTCGTCGACTTGTGTCGCGGGTCGGTGGCCGACTACCTGGGCCGCTTCGGCTTCACCAGCGACCTCATCGTCGCGATGTACGCCGTCACGGACGGCTTGTCCGGCCTGGCCGCGGGCCCGGACACACCCGGCACCGGGCACAACTTCCTGGTGCACAACATGTGCCGGCTTCCGTCGTCCGACGGCACCTGGATGATCGTGCGCGGCGGGATGGGCACGGTCACCTCCGCCTTCGCCGACTCGGCGCGTGCTGCCGGCGTACACATCCAGACGTCAGCGCCGGCTGTCGGAGTGACCACCTCGAACGGCGCGGTCGACGGTGTGGTGCTCGCTGACGGTCGGGCAATCGCTACGACCGTCGTGCTCGGCGCCTGCGACCCCTTCCGCCTCCGCGCGCTCGCCGGCGGTTCCCTCGGCCCCGCCACGGACGCACTGCTCGACCGGGCCCGACGTCCCGGCGCCACCTTGAAGGTGAACCTGGCTCTCCGCGGCCTGCCAGCCTTCACCAGCCTTCCCGAGGAGCGCGGCCAGCACAGCGCCACCATTCACCTGCTGCCGCAGGTCGACGACGTCATAGGCGCGGTCCGCACGATGTGGAGCGACGTCGTGGCAGGCCGGCTGCCGGACTTCCCGACCATCGAGTGGTACGTCCACTCCACCGCGGACCCGTCGCTGCGCGATGAGGAGGGCCGGCACACGTCCGCGCTGTTCGTGCAGAGCGTGCCCTACCAGCCCAGCGGTACGACGTGGGACGCAGCGCTCCCGGCGTACGTCGACCACCTGCTGTCGCTGTGCGACCGCTTCGCGCCCGGCGCCAGCGACCTCGTGGTCGACACCTTCGCTCTGCCGCCGCCCGCCATCGAGTCGCACTTCGGCATCACCGGTGGGCACATCCACCACATCGACAACACCGTGGCCTTCAGCGACCGGATGCCCTACGCCGCGGGGATCCCGGGCCTCTACGCCGGCAGCGCTGGCTGCCACCCGGCCGGATCTGTCATCGGCGCCGCTGGCCACAACGCGGCCCAGCGGATCCTCGCCGACCTCGGCCGCGCCCCGGCCTGAGCCGCCTAGCGGCGGGCGAGCTCCTTGTCGAACTTCTTCAGCAGCCCGCGGCCGGCGGTCTGGCGGACGATGAGCGCCCGATCGGCCCGCTCGTTGCGGGTGCACTCGACGTCGAGGCAGCCGTCGGCGACGGCGGCGAGCACCCGGCCCTGGCCGTCGATGATCACGTCGTTGAAGTCGAGCAGGTTGCGGGTGTTGCCCATGCAGAGCACACCCGAGGTGCAGATCGAGCCGACCTGGATGGGGCTGCCCGGCGTCGCGTTGACGGTCTTCCAGGTGCGGCCGCCGTCGTAGGTGAAGGCGGTGTAGAGCCGCCATACGCCGTCGAACGTGTTGAGCTGGTCGTCGCCCGCCGTCGGTGTGCCGAGGAAGGCGACCGCAGCCCGGTCGCCGTCGCCGGCGATCGTCGTCACGAACTTGGTGTTGCGGATGCCGAACTCGCGGCCCAGCTGGGTCGGCGGAGTCCAGGTCTTGCCCTTGTCCCGGCTGACCGCGGCCATCGGCGGGCCGCCGGCGTCGGTGCGCGCGCCGCCCTCGCGGCTGCCGTAGGCGTAGTAGACGGTCCCGTCGGAGGCCGCAGCCATCGACGGGTGACCAGCGTTGCCCGAGACGCTGCCCGGGATGTAGCGCAGCTCCCAGGTGAGCCCGTTGTTCTCGCTGACCGCCGTGGCTTGGCCCGGCCGACCCAGGGGATTGAGCGGACCGGTCACGAACGACGACGTGCCCTTGTCGCACTGCGTGGGGGGCAGGTAGATGGTGCCGTCGGGGGCGGACTTGAGGTGACCGAACAGCCCGCTGCAGTTGCTGCCCGGCCCGCCGGCGTACACCGTCACCGCCGGCAGGTAGGTGGCACCGCCGTCGAGGCTGGTCGAGCACTTGGCCTGAGTGACGTCCTGGGCGCAGTAGTACACCGCCCGCGGGTACGCCCCGGCGGGCCTCAGCACGCCGCCCTTCACGAACGGCCCGGTGCCGACGGTCTGGTGGTCGAAGAGGGCGCCGGCGCCGCACCCCAGCGGCACCTCGGTCCAGCTCTCCCCGTCGTTGTCGCTGTAGGCGCTGAGGCTGCAGGCCAGCGTCAGGTGGCTGACGATGTGCCGGCCGGTCACCACGTCAGTCTCGATGATCGGGTCGAGTGTCGTGGTGTTGGCGAGGCCCGGTGAGACGTCTTTCCAGGTCGCCGTACCGCGGCCCTTCTTGTCGAAGTCGGTCACCCGCAGCGTCTCCAGGAACGCCTGGAACATCACCGCGCCGGTCTCCGGGTTGTAGCCCAGCGTCGGCTCGCCCGCACTCGCACCCTCCAGCGGCGGCGATTCATAGCTCGTGAATGCCGGCTTCGTAGACCGCGGGCCGGCGAGCACCGGCTGGAGGGCCACGACCAGAGGTACGACGACGAGTACGGCGGCGAGTCTGCGCATGAGGGGAGGTTCGACGGCACGTCGGCTCGCACCTGCCCGGCCGATACGGTGCCGCGCATGGACTTCGCCGTATCTGACGAGCTGACGGCCCTGCGTGCCTCGTTCGGTGCTTTCCTCGACCGGGAGGTGCGCCCAGTCGAGGATCGGGTGAAAGAGGCCTTCTGGACCCCCGGCAGAGAGCTCGAGCTGGCCGAGGCGGCCCGCACGGTGAAGGCGCGCTCGTGCCAGGAGGGCTTCTACGCCGCCCACCTGCCGGAGGCCGTCGGCGGCTGGGGGCTGTCCACGCTGGGGATGAGCCTGCTCGTCGAGGACGCGGCACGATCGGGGCTGCGCCTGGCGAACTACGCCGTCGGACCGCCCAACCCCGAGGCCCCCACGCCGCTGCTGCTCGAGCTCCCGGAGCACCTGTGGGCCGTCTACCTGCTCCCGCTTGTGCGCGGCGAGCAGTCGATGTGCTTCGCGCTGACCGAGCCCGAGGCCGGCTCGGATGCCCAGGCGATCCGCACCTCGGCCGTGCGCGACGGGGACCACTGGGTCCTCAACGGCCTCAAGCACTACATCACCAACGGCGACAAGGCCGACTTCGCCGTCGTCTTCGCGGTGACCGACAAGGACAAGCGGGCGGCCGGCGGGATCACCGCCTTCGTCGTGCCCAAGGACCAGTACACCGTCGGCAAGAAGCAGCTCACGATCTCCGACGCGCACCCGTCCGAGCTGCGCTTCGACGACGCGCGCATCCCCGCGGACCACGTCATCGGCGAGGTCGGGCTCGGCTTCTTCGCGGCCATGCGGTTCCTCAACGCGGGTCGGGCATTCATCGGCGCCCAGTGCCTCGGGCTGGCCCAGTGGTGCCTCGACTCCGCGGTCGCCCACACGACCGCCCGGACCGCCTTCGGCAAGCCGCTGTCGAAGTTCCAGGGCGTCTCGTTCCCGCTGGCGGAGTCCAAGGTCGAGATCGAGGCGATGCGCTGGCTGACCTACCACCTGGCCTGGCAGTGCGACCAGGGCGAGATGCCGATGCTCGACGCGTCGATCGTCAAGCTCTACAACACCGAGCGGGCGTACGCCGTCGCCGACCGGTGCCTGCAGGTCTTCGGCGGCCAGGGCCTGCTCAAGGAGGGCCCCATCGAACAGGTGCTGCGGCACCTGCGCATGCTCCGCGTCGTGGAAGGTGCGAGCGAGGTGCAGAAGGTCGTCATCGCCAAGGCGCTAGGCCTGTGACCGCGTTTCGCCCGGTCCGCTCACCGGCGTAGCCTGGGCGGGCTCGACAGCGCAGCGCTCATTCCTAGTCTCCCACTACCGCCGCAGGGGGCGTCGTCGTGGCTTCGCAGTCCGACCGCATGGCCGAGTTCGGCACCAACGTCTGGCTGGTCGACGAGATCTACCAGCAGTTCCTCGCCGACCCCGCCTCCGTCGACCAGGTCTGGGTCGACTTCTTCGCCGACTACGAGCCTGCCGCGTCGACCAGCGAGCCCCCGTCGGCGTCCGCCGCGCCGGCCGCACCGCCCGCAGCAGCTGAGCCGGCGTCCGCAACCAAGTCCGCGACCCCCGCGGGGACTCCGCTCAAGGGGGCGGCGGCCCGCACGGTCGCCAACATGGAGGCCAGCCTCGGCGTGCCGACCGCGACCTCGGTGCGCGCGGTGCCGGCCAAGCTCCTCGAGGACAACCGCACCGTCATCAACCGGCACCTGGCGCGCGGGCGGGGCGGCAAGGTCAGCTTCACCCACCTCATCGGGTTCGCCCTCGTGCAGGCGCTGCGCGAGATGCCGGAGATGAACCGGGGCTACGTCGAGGTCGACGGCAAGCCGCACCTGCTGACCCCCGAGCACATCAACCTCGGCCTGGCGATCGACATGCAGAAGGAGGACGGCACCCGCACGCTCCTCGTCCCGTCGATCAAAGCCGCGGAGAGCATGGACTTCGTGGCTTTCTGGGCCGCCTACGAGGACGTCGTACGCCGGGCGCGCGCCAACAAGCTCACCGCCGACGACTTCGCCGGCACCACGATCACCCTGACCAACCCGGGCACCATCGGCACTGTGCACTCGGTCCCCCGACTGATGCAGGGCCAGGGCGCGATCATCGGGGTCGGGGCGATGGAGCACCCCGCGGAGTACGCCGGATCGTCCCCAGAGACCCTCGCGCGCCTCGCTGTGAGCAAGACGTTGACGATCACCAGCACCTATGACCACCGCATCATCCAGGGCGCGCAGTCCGGTGACTTCCTGCGCCGGCTGCACCAGCTGCTGCTCGGCGAGGAGGGCTTCTACGAGCTGATCTTCCTGAGCCTGCGGATCCCCTACGAGCCGGTCCGCTGGATCCGGGACATCAGTGACACGGCCCAGGACGAGGTGGCGAAGCCGGCCCGGGTGCTCGAGCTGATCCACGCCTACCGCGTGCGCGGTCACCTGATGGCCGACACCGACCCGCTCAACTACCGCAGCCGCAGCCACCCCGACCTCGACATCGTCAACCACGGGCTGACGCTGTGGGACCTCGACCGCGAGTTCCCGACTGGAGGCTTCGCGGGGGCGCCCGTGATGAAGCTGCGCGACGTCCTCGGCGTGCTGCGCGACTCCTACTGCCGCTCCGTCGGCGTGGAGTACATGCACATCCAGGATCCCGACCAGAGACGGTGGATCCAGGAGCGAGTCGAGCGTCAGCACGACAAGACCGACCGGGACGAGCAGCTGCACATCCTCGAGCGGCTCAACGCCGCCGAGGCGTTCGAGAACTTCCTCCATACCAAGTACGTGGGCCACAAGCGGTTCTCGCTCGAGGGCGGGGAGAGCGTCATCCCGCTGCTCGACGCCATGCTGTCCGCGGCCGCGGACGCCGAGCTCGACGAGGTGGCCATCGGGATGCCGCACCGCGGTCGGCTCAACGTGCTGGCGAACATCGTCGGCAAGAGCTATGGGCAGATCTTCCGCGAGTTCGACGGCGACATCGACCCCAGCAGTTCACACGGCTCCGGCGACGTGAAGTACCACCTCGGGGCGGACGGCACCTATGAGGGCCGCGCCGGTTCGACCGTCAAGGTCTCGCTGGCCTCCAACCCGAGTCATCTCGAGGCGGTCAACCCTGTCCTCGAGGGCATCGTCCGCGCGAAGCAGGACCGCATCGACAAGGGCGCTGACGGGTTCACCGTGCTCCCGGTGCTGCTGCATGGCGACGCTGCTTTCGCCGGCCAGGGCGTGGTGGCCGAGACGCTCAACCTGAGCCAGCTGCCGGGCTACCGCACCGGTGGCACGGTGCACGTGGTGGTCAACAACCAGCTCGGCTTCACCACCTCCCCGGCGTCGGCTCGCTCCAGCGTGTACTGCACCGACGCAGCGCGCATGGTGCAAGCGCCGATCTTCCATGTGAACGGCGACGACCCCGAGGCTTGCGTCCGCGTCGCGCGGCTGGCATTCGAGTTCCGCCAGGAGTTCCGCAAGGACGTCGTCATCGACATGGTCTGCTACCGCCGCCGCGGGCACAGCGAGGTCGACGAGCCGTCGTTCACGCAGCCACTGCTCTACGACATGATCGAAGCGCACCGGTCGACCCGCAAGCGCTATACCGAGGCGCTCATCGGGCGCGGCGACATCACGCTGGCCGAGGCCGAGGAAGCGCTGCGCAACTACCAGAGCCACCTGGAGGAGGTGTTCCTCCAGACCCGCGACACGGGCGCGACCAGCGAGAGCCCCGAGCGGGCCGACAACGTCGAGAGCGGGCCCGTGGAGACCGCGGTGTCAGACGAGGTGCTCAAGCGAATCATCGCGGCCCAGCTCGACTTCCCCGAGGGGTTCACGGTGCATCCGCGCCTGCTTCCGCAGCTGCAACGGCGCGCGACGATGCTGGAGGAGGGCACGATCGACTGGGCCCTGGGTGAGTCCTTCGCCTTCGGCTCGCTGCTGCTCGAGGGCACCCCAGTGCGAGTCGCCGGCCAGGACTGCCGCCGCGGCACCTTCGGGCAGCGGCACGCAGTCGTCACCGACCGAGTCACCGGCGCGGAGTACTCGCCGATGTCGCACCTCTCGGGTGAGCAGGCGAGGTTCAGCATCTACGACTCGCTGCTGAGCGAGTTCGCTGCACTCGGCTTCGAGTACGGATACGCCGTCGCGCGGCCCGAAGCCCTGGTCTGCTGGGAGGCGCAGTTCGGCGACTTCGTCAACGGCGCGCAGTCGATCATCGACGAGTTCATCTCAGCCGGTGAGGCCAAGTGGGCACAGCGCTCCGGCGTCGTCCTGTTGCTGCCACACGGCTTCGAAGGACAGGGACCGGACCACTCGAGCGGCCGCATCGAGCGGTTCCTCACGCTGTGCGCCGAGGACAACATGACCGTCGCTGTGCCCACGACACCGGGCAACTACTTCCACCTGCTGCGCCGACAGGTGCGCGGCGTCGTACGCCGTCCGCTGGTCGTCTTCACCCCGAAGTCGATGCTGCGGCTCAAGGCCGCCGCGTCGAAGTCGGAGGAGCTCACCCAGGGCGCCTTCCAGCCGATCATCGGCGACGCGAGTGTCACGACGGCACGTCGCGTCGTGCTCTCAGCAGGGAAGGTGCACTACGACCTCGCTGCGGCGCGCGAGAAGCTCGGCGTCACCGATGTGGCGCTGCTTCGTGTCGAGCAGCTCTACCCGCTCGCCACCGAGGAGATCCGCGCGACGCTGGCGTCGTACGGCAGCGGAGCAGACATCGTGTGGGTGCAGGAGGAGCCGGCCAACCAGGGGGGCTGGCCGTTCATGGCGCTGCACCTGCCCGAGCTGCTCGCGGGTGACCAGCAGCTGCGCCGGATCTCGCGGAAGGCCGCGGCCAGCCCGGCCACCGGCAGCGCCAAGATGCACGAGCTCGAGCAGCAGGCGCTGCTCGAATCAGCGTTCGCCGACTAGTCGACGTCGATGTACTTCACCGACAAGGGCATCGAAGAGCTCGAGGAGCGCCGAGGCGCAGAGTCGGTGTCGCTGGCCTGGGTGGCGGGGCGGCTCCGCGACTACGTCGACCTGCATCCGGAGTCCGAGTCGACGGTCGACCGACTGGCCACCTGGCTGGCTAGGCTCGACGACGACGACTAGATCGAGGAGCAGTCATGCGGAAGTTCTCCATTCGCCCGGCGCTCACCCTGCGGGGTCGCACGTTCAAGGGCCTCCGCGGCTGGGCCGGCAAGCCGCTGCATCCGCCGCTCACCGACATCCCGGTGGGGGCGTACCTCTTCGCCGCGGTCTTCGACCTGCTGTCGTTCCTCACCCGCAACCGCGAAAGCGACCTGCCCACCGAGCTCTACCGCGCGGCGACCTGGGTGCTCATCGGTGGCGCTGCCGTGTCGCTGCTCGCCACGCTCACCGGCTGGGCCGACTGGCACCGGTCGTCGCAGCCCGGCACGCAGGCGCGGCGGACCATCAACGCCCATGCCGGCATCATGATCCTCACCACGCTGATGGTGGTGACCAACCTCGTGCTCCGTCTCGGACCGGGTGACGGCGAGCCGAAGGTCCCCGCGATCTGCCTGCTGCTCAGCCTCGTCGCCGCAGCCTTCGTGTCCGTCGGCTCGACGTTCGGCGGGTCGCTGATCTTCGACTACGGCTTCAACGTCGAGACTGCCGGGGACCACCCGGTGTGGCACGAGAGCGAGACCGACGTCTTCCCCGGGGACAAGAAGTAACCTCCGGCGCGGCGCAGCTGGGGTGGAGCGCGGGTGCGTCATAGATGATGCGCCGGCGCTCCGAACTCCCGCGCGAACACCGACTCGACGAGGTCGACTGCTCGAGCCGGGCCGAGGCCGCGGGCACTGGCCGCCACCCGGGCTGCGGCGGCGGCGTACGACGGCTCATCCACGACCCGGCGTACTGCGGTCGCCAGGGTCTCCGCACTCAGCCGGCGCGGCTCGATCATCACGCCGGCCCCCAATGCGCAGACCCGGACGGCGTTGTCGCGCTGGTCGCCGGGGCCAGGGATGACCACGACAGGCTTGCCGCGCGCCAGGGCCTTGCTCAACAGCCCGTGCCCGCCGGGCAGCACCACGGCGTCCACCTGGTTGAGCAGCGCCGAGTGCCGACCGACGCCGATTGCGACTCCCGGACGTTCCACGGCGGCTCCCCCGAAGCGCGTGCCGACCACCCGTATCCCGGCCGAGGGCAGCACGTCGGCGGCCAGGTCGAGCAGACCACCCTGGCGGGCCCCCGACGCGGAGGAGTCGGCGACGAGCACGACGGGTCCCGGCCCCGGCGGCATCGCCAGCAGACCGTCGTCGGGCTCCCACTCCAGCGGGCCCACCAGGTGGGTGCGGGTCGGCCAGTCCGGGCGGGGCAGCTCTAGCGCCGGGAGTGTGGCCACGAGTCGCAGCACCGGCGGTCCGTCGTCCGCCAGGCCGAGGGCGCGCCGAGCGGCGCGGCACTGCAGGGCTCCTGCTCGCTGGGCCGGGCGGGCCAGCCGACGCAGCCAGGCATCGCGACCGCGGCCGAGCACCCCACGGCCCGGCAGCAGCCCGGATCCCGGTGGCGGTAGCCCGATCGACGGCTCCTGCAGCGCCGTCGCCACTAGCTCGACCCGCGGCACCCCGATCAGGTCGGCGGCGAACCAGCCCGGCACGGTGATCGCATCAGCGACCACAACCTCCGGACGCCAGGGTGCGAGCAGGTCGACCAGCAGCGGGGCGATCTGCTGGCCGCGCCCCCACAGCCGAAACCCGAGGTCGTCGTCCCGCGGGTCGGGGCCGAGCCGCGGGAGGGAGACGAAGCTCGGCCCGCAGCGTCGTCCGGCGTCCGCCCAGCGGTCTCCACTGCACACCGTCACTGCATGACCGGCTTCGTGCAGCGCCACCGCGAGAGCGATGGCGGGGAAAGCGTGACCAGGGTCCGGCCCCGCCACCACTGCGAGTCGGCGGGCGCGGCCGGGCCCGCTCACCGACGCGCGGCGGCGATCCGGTAGACGATGCCGCCGGCGTCGGCCATCAGCAGCTCGCCGCTCGAGTCCTCGCCGAAGCTGGTGATGTTGCCGCTGTGGTCGAGCAGCAGCGCGCTCGACCATCCCCCGTTGTTCTTGGCCAGTCCCCAGATCTCGCCGGTGCAGTAGTCGCCGTAGAGGTAGACGCCGTTCATCACGGACGAGTAGCGCGCGCCGCGGTAGACGTAGCCGCCGATGACCGCACAGCGGCCGCTGCTTCCCGTGAAGTACTGCCACACCGGCTCGGTGAAGCTCCGACCGCTGCAGTAGGAGCCGCCGTACTGGACGGTGGTGTCGTTGGTGCCCTCACGGCAGTCCCAGCCGAAGTTGATGCCGCCCTGACCGCGCGGCGTGTAGTTGGCCTCTTCCCGTGCACCTTGGCCCACGTCGGCGATCGCGATGTTGTCGTACTGCCGGTCGAAGGAGAACCGCCACGGGTTGCGCAGGCCGTAGTGCCAGATCTCCGGTCGTGCACCGCTGCGGGTGGCGAACGGGTTGGTCGACGGGATCGAGTAGCGCTTGGTCGACGACGCCCGGTTGATGTCCACGCGCAGGATCTTGCCGAGCGGTGAGCCGAGGTTCTGCGCGTTGCCGTTCGGGTCACCGCCACCGCCGCCGTCTCCGGTCGAGACGTAGAGGAAGCCGTCCTTCGCGAACGCGATCTGGCCGCCGTTGTGGTTGCTCGCCTCGCGGTGCGGGATCTCGAGGAAGCCGATCTCGGTGGCCGGGTTGGCGGCGTTGCGGGCTGGGTTGGCCCCGAACCGGGACACCCGCAGGTCGCCCTCGGCGTCGGTGTAGGAGAGGAAGAAGTACCCGTTGGTCTTGAACGCCGGGTGGAACGCGATGCCGAGCAGGCCGCGCTCGCCCCCGCTCGACACACGGCTGGTGATGTCGACGTACGGCGTCGCTGCCAGACCGGACGACGTGATGAGCCGCACTCGCCCACCCTGCTCCGCTATGAAGATCCGGCCAGTGCCATCCGGCGACGCAGCAATCGCCACTGGGCTGCGCAGCCCGCTCGCCACCCGGGTGAGCCCGATGCGGACTGTGCGCGGGTCGATCGCGTACGTCGGCGCCCCGGCGACCAGCAGTGCCGCGAGCGATGCAAGAACGACCCCTCCACGACCCAGATTTCTCATGGCGTCAGCACCAGCTTTCCGAAGATGTCGCCGCGCTCCATGGCGGCGAATGCGGATGAGGCGTCGGCCAGCGGCCGCACTGAGTCGACCAGTGGACGGACCCCGGTCGCGAGGAGGAAGCGGATCAGGTCCTCGAGCTCGCGGCGGGAGCCCATCGTCGAGCCGACGACCCGGAGCTGGCGGAAGAAGACCCGGGCCAGGTCAGCCGACGGCGCCGGACCGCTCGTCGCGCCGGACACCACCACAACGCCACCGGGCTCGAGTGCCTTGAGCGAGTGGTCCCAGGTCGCCGCACCGACCGTCTCCATCACCGCGTCGACCCGCGTCGGCAGCCGCTCACCGGAGCGCACCGCGACAGACGCGCCCAGCTCTCTCGCCCGGTCGAGCCGCCCCTCGTCGCGGCTCGTCACGTAGACGGTGGCGCCTGCTGCCCTGGCCAGCAGCAGACAGGCCGTTGCCACTCCCCCACCGGCTCCCTGGACGAGCACCCGGTGCCCCGGGCGGACCCCGCCACGGACGAAGAGCATCCGGTACGCCGTGAGCCACGCGGTCGGCAGGCAGCTCCCCTCGGCCCAGGACAGCTCCGCTGGCTTCTCCACGAGGCTGCGCCGAGGCACCGCGACCCACTCCGCGAGGGTGCCGTCGTATCGCTCCGACAGCAGCGACATCGTGGGGTCGAGCGTCTCGTCCCCACCGCCTTGAGACGGGTCCCCGACGATGGCGTGCAGGATCACCTCGCGGCCGTCAGCGGTCACGCCGGCGCCGTCGCAGCCGAGGACCCGCGGCAGCTCTGTCGCCGCGAGGCCGATGCCGCGCAAGGACCACAGATCGTGGTGGTTGAGTGCCGCAGCGCGGACCCGGACCAGCTCCCAGCCGTTCGGCACTGCCGGCTCCGGGTGGTCGCCGACCCGCAGTCCGTCCAGTGGACTCTCGAACGACTGGGCGACAGCGACGGCGGCGAGCATCATCACGATTCTGGCACAACGGCACGATCCCGCTGCGGCCACCTTTGGCATTGCGTCGCCATACGGCACGATGACGCCAGCACCGGGGCACCGCGCCCCTCGGTCTCAGGAGGAACACGTGAGCAGAGCTACCAGAGGACAAGCTCGTCGCACTCTCGCCCTTGGCGCGGTCGTCGCCCTTGGCCTGTCGCTCAGTGCTTGTGGCGATGACGACTCGACCGTCACGCCGGATGCCGGCGCGACGACTGCGGGAGCCGAGACCTCCGCCCCAGCAGGCGACGACCTCGCCAGCAAGGTGCCCGACGCGATCAAGGCCGACGGCAAGATCGTCGTCGGCACCGACTCGACCTACGCGCCGAGCGAGTTCCTCGCCGCCGACGGCAAGACCATCCAGGGCTTCGACATCGACCTGTTCAACGCAGTGGCGGCCAAGCTCGGGCTCAAGGCGGAGTTCGTCACCGCGTCCTTCGACGCGATCATCCCGGGAGTGCAGTCCGGCAAGTACGAGATCGGCGTCTCGTCGTTCACGATCAACGACGAGCGCAAGAAGGTCGCGAACATGGTCAGCTACTTCAACGCCGGCACCCAGTGGGCGACCAAGGCCGGCAACCCCGGCAAGATCGACATTGACGACGCGTGCGGCAAGAGGATCGCCGTGCAGAAGGGCACCGTGCAGGTCGACGACCTCGCTGCTCGGTCGAAGAAGTGCACCGATGCCGGCAAGAAGGCCTTGACGGTTGACCAGTACGCGAGTCAGGCCGACGCGACGGCTGCCGTCGTCACCGGCAAGGACGACGCGGTACTCGCCGACTCGCCCGTCGTGGCCTATGCCGTCGAGCAGACGGCCGGCAAGCTCGAGCTGCTCGGTGACATCTATGACTCCGCTCCGTACGGCTACGTCGTCAAGCAGGACCAGAAGGACTTCGCCGACGTGCTCGCTGAGGCCCTCAAGGCGACCATCGCCGACGGGAGCTACAAGACGGCACTGGAGAAGTGGGGCGTCGAGGACGGTGGCATCACCGATCCCGCCGTCAACCCGTAACACCTGCGCGTGACGGCAGAAGGCTCGGCACGGTCGGGACGGCCTAATCCGATCAAGGCCGTCCCGGTGCGCCACCCGGGGCGCTGGGTAGGCATCGGAATCATCGGTGTCCTCCTCGCGATGTTCGCCCACCTGCTCGTGACCAATGACGCGTTCCAATGGTCATTCATGGTCGACAACATGTTCTCCGAGCCCATTCGCGAGGGCGCTCGGACCACCATCGTGCTGACGGTCTTGTCGATGATCCTCGGAGTGCTGCTGGGAATCGTTCTCGCCGTGATGCGGCTCTCGCCGAACAAGGTGCTGTCGTGGACCGCTTGGGTCTATGTCTGGATCTTTCGGTCGGTCCCGCGACTCGTCCTGCTTGTCCTCGCCGGCAACCTCGGCATCATCTTCGCGAACGGTCAGATCGAGTTCGGCTTGCCGTTCGACCGACAGCTGCTCGACCTCTTCGGAGTCGAGGGTGACGCCCGAATCTTCGGCCTCGACAGCCGTGAGGTGCTCTCCGGGTTCAGCGCCGCCCTCATCGGCCTGGTCCTCTCGGAGGCGGCCTACATGGCCGAGATCGTCCGAGCCGGGATCCTCTCGGTCGACTCCGGGCAGAGCGAAGCAGCTCTTGCCTTGGGCATGAACCGGCCGCTCACCCTGCGACGCATCGTGCTGCCGCAGGCGATGAGAGTCATCCTGCCGCCGACCGGAAACGAGACGATCGCGATGCTCAAGGACACCGCGCTCGTCGTCGCCGTGCCGGTGTCCAACGAGCTCTTCTTCCAGCTCCAGGCCGTGGGTTCACGAACGTTCCAGGTCTTCCCTGTGCTGGTCGCCGCTTGTCTCTGGTACATCGCGCTGACCAGCGTTCTGCTCGTCGGGCAGCACTTCCTCGAGAAGCGCTTCTCCCGCGGCTTCGGTAGGCGTCAGCAGGACCTGCCGGTCCAGGTGCCAGCCGGCGGCATGGGCGGGGCAGCATGACCGCTCTCGATCCGATGGTCGTCGCCGAGGACGTGCACAAGTCGTTCGGTCACCTCGAGGTGCTCAAGGGCATCGACCTCGTGGTAGAGCGCGGCGAGGTCTTGGTCATCGTCGGTCCGTCCGGCTCAGGGAAGAGCACGTTTCTCCGCTGCATCAACCACCTGGAGCAGATCAACGCCGGACGGCTATGGGTGGACGGCAAGCTGATCGGCTACCGGGAACACGGCGGCAAGCTGCACGAGCTCCCGGAGAAGGCCATCGCGAGCCAGCGGGCCAAGATCGGGATGGTGTTCCAGCGGTTCAACCTCTTCCCCCACCTCACCGCACTGCAGAACGTCGTTGAAGCGCCGATGCGGGTCCGAAAGCAGACTCGGGGCGAGGCGGTGGAGCGTGCGCGTGACCTGCTCGACCAGGTCGGTCTGACCGCGAAAGCCGACAGCTACCCCGGCGAGCTCTCCGGCGGACAGCAGCAGCGGGTCGCCATCGCCCGTGCCCTCGCCATGGACCCCATGCTCATGCTCTTCGATGAGCCGACCAGTGCACTCGACCCCGAGCTGGTGGGCGAGGTGCTTGACGTCATGAAGGACCTGGCCCGTCGCGGTATGACCATGATCGTCGTGACCCACGAGATGGGGTTTGCGCGCGAGGTCGGTCACGAGCTGGTGTTCATGGACGAGGGGGTCGTCGTCGAGCGGGGCAAGCCGAACGACGTCTTTCGCCATCCCCAGCAGGAGCGGACCAAGAGCTTCTTCTCCAAGATCCTCTAGTCCGGACATCTCTGAGAGACTCTGCGGCCATGGACGTCACCGAGCTCTCGATCCCCGGCGCCTGGGTGTTCACCCCGCGCCAGCACCCCGATGAGCGAGGCCTGTTCCTCGAGTGGTTCAAGGCCGAGGTCGTCGAGAAGGCGATCGGGCATCCGCCGCAGGTGGTGCAGGCCAACCACTCGATCTCGCGGAAGGACGTTCTGCGCGGTGTCCACTATGCGCAGCACCCGCCGAGCCAGGCGAAGTACGTCTACTGCACCCGCGGCGCGTTCCTCGACGTGGTCGTGGACATCCGGGTGGGGTCGCCGACCTTCGGCCGCCACGAGGCAGTGCGCATCGACGACGTCGATCGACGGGGCGTCTACCTCGCTCAGGGTCTCGGGCACGCGATCCTCGCGCTCGAAGACGACTCGGCCGTGACCTACCTCGTCTCCACACCGTTCACGCCAGCGAACGAGCACGGCGTGCATCCGCTCGACCCGGCGCTGGGCATCGCCTGGGGAGCGGCTGCGCCGCTGCTCTCACCCAAGGACGAGGCGGCCCCCAGCCTCGCGGACGCCGCGGCCCAGGGCCTGCTGCCGTCGTACGACGAATGCGCCGCCTACGTCCGCACTCTCGGCGCGGGTACCTGAACTAGAAGACGATCTCGAAGAGAACGTAGAAGACGGTCGCCAGCACGAAGCCGGCGATGATCGCGTTCTTGTGCGTGTCGAGGTACTTCTTCGTCGGGCCGGGGGCGGTGCCGCCGATCAGGCCGAGCGCGTTGAGCTCGAGGGCGACCACGAGCAGCAGGGTGATGACAGCGTAGGTCGCTCGCTGGCCACCCTCGGCCAGGTCGAAGGTGCCCGCGAAGTGGCTCGTCGCGGCCATGAAGAACAGCATCGGGATGGAGAAGACGGTGTTGGTCCGCGAGGCGAGCAGCGCCTTGCGGCCGGCTACGGCAGCCGCCGGGTCGGCTTCGCGCCCGGCAGCGACGCCCTCGGCGTTGGCGATGACGATCCGCTGGTTGGGCCAGATGACACCCCACACGTTGGCGAACATCACCACGGCAAGCAGGATGCCGGTGGAGATGCTGTAGCCGACGGGGGTCTTCCAGATCCCGTCGACGCGGTAGAGCGGGCTGAAGGCGAGGATCGACAGGCCGCTCAGCAGGGTGAGAACCGCGGCCCAGCGGAACCACCACAGGGCACGCGGCACGAGCTTGCGGATGGCCTCAGTGCGCGCTCCCGCCTCGAAGTCTGCGAAGGCCGGCACCTGGACGAAGTTGAAGTAGTAGAGCAGGCCGATCCAGGTCACCCCGCTGAGGTAGTGCGCCCAGCGCGAGAGGAATTCGCCACCCTGCTGCGTGAAGATCTCCACGGCCACCCTCCGACATCACTCGATGTTGACGCCGCGGACGGTAGCACCGGATCACACCCGGCCCCGGCTTCGCCACGGCCAGCACCGCCACCGCGCTACCCCGAGCACGTCGGCATCCGGCACGACGCCGTAGACGCGGCTGTCCTCGCTGGCGCCCGTGTTGTCGCCGGCGACCCACCACCCGGCCGCTTCACGGCGTACCGCTCGCTTGACGTCGAGGCGCCCGCCCCGGCGCACGACCACGATGTCGCCGACTGCGGGCTCCCCTCCCCAGCGCACGAGAAGCTGCTCCCCCGCGACGAGCGCCGGCACCATACTCGAGCCGACCACTCCGACCCGACCCCATCTGGGACGCACGCTTCCGCTCCTCTGCACGGGGTAGGGCCCTGGCACCGGCGAAGTCCACGGTCTCCCCGCCAAGAGAGCTGAGTGAACCGCATGCTGGTCCACCAGATATTCGCCCCTCGCACTATCGTGCACGCTCACTGCGACCTGCCCTGCGGCATCTACGACCCCGCGCAGGCCCGCATCGAGGCCCAGGCAGTGAAGGCCTGCATGGAGAAGCACGCAACCAGCGACGACGCGCAGTTCAGGCAGCGGGCCGTTCTGATCAAGGAAGAGCGCGCCGAGCTGGTCAAGCACCACCTCTGGGTTCTGTGGACCGACTACTTCAAGCCGCCGCACCTCGAGGCGCACCCGGAGCTGCACCAGCTCATCTGGGACGCGACCAAGGCGGCCGGCGCGGCCAAGGGCTCCCTCGACGTCGCCGACGCGCAGCGACTTCTCGATCTCGTCGACCAGGTCGACGAAATCTTCAAAGCCACGAAGAAGGCGTGACCGTCGCACCCATGATGAGGCGATTGCCGTGAAGGTCGCGTTCCTCGGGCTGGGCCGGATGGGATCGGCCATGGCGCGCCATGTCGTCGACGCCGGTCACGACCTCGTCGTGTGGAACCGCACGGCAGGGAAGGCCACCGGCCTCATCGCCGCCGGAGCCCGGGAAGCCCCGTCACCGGCGGACGCGGCGCGGGACGCCGAGGCCGTCGTCCTGATGCTCTTCGGCCCGGACAGCGTGCGCGCGGTCCTGCCTGAGGTCTTGGAGGGCGCGCCCGAGGGTGCCCTCGTACTGGACAGCACCACGATCGGCCCGGATGCCGCGCGCGAGTTCGGCGCTCTCTGCGGCTTCCGAGGTGCGCGCTACCTCGACGTCCCGGTCGCCGGCTCGACAGCACCGGCGAAGGAGGGCACCCTTGGCGTCTTCGCGGGCGGGTCCGTCGCTGACTTCGCGGATGCGGAGCCACTGCTGCACCTGTGGGGCGACCCGGCCAAGGTGCGTCGGGTCGGCGAGGTCGGCGCCGGCAGTGCCCTGAAGCTCTGCGTCAACCAAGGCATCGGAGTGCTGGCCGCTGGTTTGGGCGAGACGCTGCGCCTTGGCTCAGACCTGGAGCTCGACCGCACGATGCTGCTCGATGTGCTCAGCGCGACGGCGTACGGCTGGGTGCTCAACCAGAAGCGACCGATGATCGAAGCCGGCGACTACTCCGCCACCGCGTTCTCGCTCGACCTCATGGCCAAGGACCTCGACCTCGCCGTCCGCGCTGCTGCCGGGGTTGCCGAGACCGGGCTGCCGGTGACCCGCGCTGCGCTGGAGCAGGCCCGCAGCGCCCTGCACGCTGGCCACTCGGACGAGGACTACGCCGCGGTCATCGGGCACATCGCCGGCTCGGCGTGAACCGCATCGGCGTACGGCCGGCCGCTCCGGCCGATGTGGCGGAGATCGTCGCCATGGTTCGAGAGCTGGCCACCTACGAGCGAGCGGCGCACGAGGTCGAGCTCACCGAGGGGATGCTGCAGGCGAGCATCTTCGGTGAGCGACCTCGAGTCTTCGCGCACGTTGCTGAGGTCGATGACACGGTCGTGGGCATGGCGGTCTGGTTCTTCAACTACTCGACCTGGCGGGGCCGGCACGGCATCTACCTGGAGGACCTATACGTGCGGCCCGAGCACCGCGGCCGCGGGCTCGGCCGGATGCTGCTCCAAGTACTGGCCAGCGAGGCGGTGCGCCTCGACTGCGCTCGCCTGGAGTGGTCGGTGCTCGACTGGAACACCCCAGCCATCGACTTCTACACCGCACTCGGCGCCCAGCCGATGGACGAGTGGACCGTCTTCCGCCTTACCGGCACAGCGCTAGCCGCGCTGAGCGAAAACAGTCACCCCTCCGGGGCCGGTGCGACCTCGACGTGAGCGGTTCGACGACTGACCCATAGCGGAGTCACCGCGAGGACGGGAATGAAGAGCGGATAGCCGAGGCCGAGCTTGGCAGTCGCCAGCAGGCCAGTCTCGTCGGCGCGGTAAAGGATCGACTGGACCAGCAGCCGCAGCCCGAACATCGCCGCCCACAGCACGGTGACCTCGGCGTAAGCACGTCGGACGGTGGGATGGCCGTGCCACTCTGGCGGCTTGTCGCTGAACTGCCGCAGCACGATGCCGACCAGCGGCCGGCGTACGGCGAGGGAGACCACCATGGCCGTGAAGTAGACGCCGTTGAGCACGATGCCCGGGATGAAGAAGTTGCGGGCGCTGCCGGTCGCCCGGGCCAAGCCGGCGGCGAAGAGCACCCCGACGAAGCCGGAGATGGTGTGCCGGACCACCTCGCGGCGAGCCACCCGCACCAGCAGCAGCACGGCGGCCACCGCCACCGCGGCGCGCACAGCGGCGGTCAGGTCGGCCAGCGCATTGACCACGACGAAGGCGACGAGCGGCAGGCCGCTGTCGAGCAAACCGCGCGGCCCGCCGAAAACCTCCGCCATCGTCGGCTTGGGAGTCGCCAACGTGGCCGCCGTGGCGTCGGGATCCAGTGCGACGTCGGCGGGGTCGAAAGAGAGGTCGGCGGGCTCTGTCATGCACCCAGGCTAGCTGCCGGCGTCGGGGCGGCCGGCTCCGTCTTGGCGAGCGGCGGCGGCCAGACCGGCGGCAGCGATCACGAGAGCCGCCGCGACCGCCTCCGGACGAGCCGCGCTGCCGGTAGCGGGGAGCGGTCTCGGGCGAGCCACCGGCTCGGGTCGCCCGCGCACGGGGGCGGCGGTCAGCGGGAAGGGCGCAGCGACGAGGAGCTCGACGTTGCGGTCCTCGACCGCACCCCGGCGAACGTCATCTCGGAACTGCCAGTCGTTGGCCGCGAGCTCGCGGGCCAGCGAGGCCATCGCCCGCGGCGTGTCAACGCGACCGGCAGACCGCACGGGAGCGTCTGCGTCCACGATCGTGGCGAAGATCGACAGCGTGCCGTCGCGGTTGTCGGCGATCTCGATGATGCGCGAGTGATGCGGGAAGTCGACGTGGGCGGCGGTGTTGACCTCCCAGAACCCGCCGCCGCCCGGACGGAGGTGCGCCTGCACGGCGTTGTTGTGCGTGTGGCCGTTGACCCACAGCACCACCTGCGGGGCGCCCAGCAGCACAGTGCGCACCTCGGGTCCGAGCACCCGGCGCTGGGTCTCCCCCGGCGCGAGCACCTCGTTTTTCATGGTCGCGATGGTGTGATGGCTGAAAACGACGACCAGCCGGTCCCGCCCGCCCGTCTGCCGGCTGCTGTCGGCGAGCTCAGCCTTCAGCCAGGCCAGCTGCGCCCGGTCGATCGAGCCGTCGCTGTTCCCACCGGGGTTGACCGTGTCGAGGACGACGCACCGCACGGACCCAGAGTCGAACGCGTAATAGGCCACGTCGTCGGTCACGTTGCGCTGGGTGAAGCCGTGTCCGACCGGCGTACCGCTGGTGAGGAAGTGCTCGGCGACGATCTCGGCACGGCTCAGCAGCCGACGATCCGGGTCGGGACTGACCGGACGCGCCGGCCCACCCAGCGCGGCTGCAAGGGCAGCCGGATCGCCGTTGCTCACACCCTGCGCGATGTCGCCGGCAGAGGCCCCGGCAGGCAGACCCACGACTTTGGTGCTGCCCACTGCGATGGCGTTGAAGAAGCTGGTACGGGGGGCGTTGCCCTGCACCAGCGGGTCGTGGTTGCCGAACGCCGTGTACCACGGGGTGCCGATCCCGGTCGCCCGGAACGGACGCCGCGCGGCGTCAAGTGCGCCGGACACTATCGGATAGCCGTACAGCCGACGGGCGTTGTCGTCGGTGCCGGCCGGGACCCCGCTCGGTGTGCCGTCCGGATGCCAGTAGTGGACGTCGTAGGTGAGCGGGTCGCCGTCGTGCACCCCCTCCCACCGGCTGAGGTCGCCGCTGTCCGGCACGACGACGCTGCCGTCGAGCAGGGCGATGTACTGCCGGAGCTCGTTGTACTGCGCGTTGTCGATGTTGTCGCCCGTGCAGATGGCGAACTCGGTGGGCCGACCGGTGACTGGCCCTTGGCGCAGCTGCCGGGCCCCCCGGATCACCGCGTCAGCGAGCTGAGCGCTGAAGATCTCCTGGGGACGGTACGCGGCGTCGAAGACCCGCACACTCGTCGGCTCGTCGTCATAGCGGTCCAGGAACTCCACCCGCGCAGGGGACTGCGCGTCGATGACGTGGATGTCGGTGAGGTGGACGAAGGCCGCGACCCCGGCCCGGCGAGTGGACCGCCCGGGCTTCGCCGCGGTCATCAGGTCGGTGCGGACGAGATGCGGCTCGCCCGGCCCGGCGCGGAGCAGGCGGTAGCCGCCAGCATTGGCGGTGGCGTCATCACGCAGTACCGTGCCAGCCAGCGTCGTACCCCCGCGCTGGATGGGTCTACTGGCAGCCCAGGACCCGCGGGAGGGGAAGAAGGTGGGGGCTACTGCACTGCCGCCAAGCAGCACAGCGCTGCGCAGCACGTCGCGTCTCGTCGGCTTCCGCACTGTCCTACCGTGTCGTGGCTGCGCGCCCTGCGCAAGAATCCCGTCCGCACGGCAGACTGCGACGGACGTACGCCGACAGAGGTAGGAGCGCGGATGACTGAGCAGAGCCCGTCGACGGGGGACCACGTGGCCCTCCGGCTCCCGGCGACCGGCGCCTATCTATCCGTGCTGCGGACCGCAACTGCCGGGCTCGCCTCTCGCCTTGACTTCACCATCGACGACATCGAGGACTTGAAGATCGCCGTGGACGAGGCCTGTGCGATGCTCCTGCCGCGGGCCGTGGACGGTGCCGACCTCACCTGCCGATTCGACCTCCGCCCCGGGGTGCTCGACATCGCGGTTAGCCTGCCCACGCACGACTCCGCGCTGCCCTCCCGCGACACTTTCGCGTGGACGGTGCTCTCGGCCCTGGCGGGAGAGGTCGACGCCACCCTGGACGGGGACCAGGTGACGATCCGGCTCTCCAAGCACCGCGAGGCGATGGACGAGGAGGCCGGTGTATGACGGCGGCGCCTCCCGGCTCCCACGAGCCGAAGTCGGCACCGCCCGGCTCGACTGATCCTGAGGCAGCGGACGCTGACGCAGCGGACGCTGAGGCAGCAGATGACGACATCACCGACCCCGATGCCGCCGCGGCCCTGGACGCCGTGCAGAGCGACGACGTGTTGGCGACCCGGTCAGAACGCACGGCGGGCGAGCGAGCCCGCGCCCGGGTGCTCTTCGCTGAGCTAGCGGCGAACCCGGTGCCGGAGGTCCGCGACGAGCTCGTGCGGATGCACCTGCCGCTCGTCGAGTACCTCGCTCGGCGGTTCCGCAACCGGGGGGAGCCGCTGGAGGACCTCGTGCAGGTGGCCACCATCGGGCTGATCAAGAGCGTCGACCGGTTCGACCTCGAGCGCGGAGTGGAGTTCTCGACCTACGCCACACCCACGATTGTGGGAGAGATCAAGAGGCACTTCCGCGACAAGGGCTGGGCAATCCGGGTGCCACGGCGCCTGCAGGAGCTGAAGCTGACGCTGACGAAGGCGACCGGTGAGCTGTCGCAGACCCTCGGCCGATCACCGACTGTGGCGGAGCTGGCGGCCCACATCGGGCTCACAGAGGAGGAGATCCTCGAGGGTCTCGAATCCGCTAACGCCTATTCGGCGGTGTCCCTTGACGCCACCGACAGTGGCGACGAGGACTCCCCCGCCGTTGCCGACTCGCTCGGCCAGCTCGATGAGGCCCTCGAGGGCGTGGAGTACCGGGAGTCCCTCAAGCCGCTCCTGGAGCAGCTGCCCTCGCGCGAGAAGAGGATCCTCATGCTGCGGTTCTTCGGCAACATGACGCAGTCGCAGATCGCGAACGAGCTGGGCATCTCGCAGATGCACGTCTCACGCCTCCTGGCGCGCACCCTGGCCCAGCTGCGCGTGGGCCTGCTCTCCGAAGACTGAGGCGTACCGGGCAGGGCTGCCGGGCAGGGCTGCCGGGCGTGCGGGGCTACTCTGTCTCGATGCGCGCCCTACTGATCGTCAACCCCCAGGCCACCGCAACCACCGCCCGGACCCGCGACGTGCTCGCCCGCGCGCTGGCCAGCGACCTCAAGCTCGACATCGTGGAGACCGAACGCCGCGGCCATGCGGCCGACCTTGCGCGCCAAGCCGTCGCAGATGACCTCGACGTAGTGGTGGCCCTCGGAGGTGACGGCACGGTGAACGAGGCGGTGAACGGGCTGGCCGGCTCGAGCCTCTCGTTTGCCGTCGTACCAGGGGGGTCGACCAACGTCTTCGCGCGCGCTCTGGGTCTGTCCGCCTCTCCCGTCGAAGCCACCAGCGAGATCCTGGACGCGCTGCGGGCCGGCCGGCGGCGGGTCATCAACCTGGGCCAGGCGGACGACCGCTACTTCACGTTCTGCGCCGGGCTGGGCATCGACGCGGAGGTCGTGCATGAGGTGGAACGCCGTCGCCGCGCCGGCCGGCGAGCCACCCCCGGCCTGTTCGTCCGCAGCGCTGTCCGCCACTTCTACACAGACTGTGATCGCCGGCAGGCGGCGCTGACGCTGCACGAGCCGGACGCCGAGCCGGTCCACGGCCTCTTCAACCTGGTCGTGGCGAACGGCCGCCCCTGGACCTACCTGGGTGGGCGCGCCGTCGACCCCTGCCCTGCTGGGGACTTCGATGCGGGCCTCGACGCGCTCGGCTTGACCCGGCTGAGCACGTTCTCGATGCTCCGCACTGTTCGCCAGATGCTGGTGGTGCGGGCCCGGGTCAAGGGCCGACGCCTTGTTGCGCGACACGATCTGGAGGACTTCACCGTCTCCAGCAGCCGACCCATCGCCCTCCAGCTCGACGGGGACTACATCGGCGAGCGGGAGCGAGTGGTCTTCCGATCCGTGCCCCGCGCGCTCTCGGTCGTCGTCTGACCGCGCCCGGGCATGGGTACGCCGGAATCTGGGTACGCCGACTGCCAAGGTAGAGCCCGAGTGCCATACCTGACATAAAGTGCCGAAAAGTGCTTGCAAAGTGCTTGCTAGCACTCGCTCCAGGGGCTACTGTGAACCCCGTTGGACCTATGGACCGGGCTTCCCTAGCCCGGTACGGTTCGTCAGCAAGCCGTTGACGTAGTCACCACCACCGTTTCCGAGAACCTGACATCGCGACTACTTCGTGAAATTTTTCACAAAGTCCGGCCGTGGCCGGCGCTACAGAGGAGTTGTTCCACATGGACTGGCGTCACCGCGCGCTCTGCCGCGACGAAGACCCCGAGCTGTTCTTCCCGATCGGGACGACCGGCCCGGCGGCGCAGCAGGTCGATGACGCCAAGCTCGTGTGCAAGCGCTGCGATGTCCGCGCTGAGTGCCTTCAGTGGGCACTGGAGACGGGGCAGGATGCCGGCGTATGGGGCGGGCTGAGCGAGGACGAGCGCCGCGCACTCAAGCGCCGCGGTGCGCGGGCCCGCAGCCGCATCGCCTGAGACACACCCGCGACGCGGCTGTGAGACGGTGCGCCCATGGGTGAGTCCTACGTACGGCCAGTAACTCGGGCCCGCGAGCCGGAGCCCACCTGGCTCCCGGTCTTGCGGTTTCGCATCGTCGTGATCCTGCTCTTGGCGCTGATTGCCTGGGGCGCCCTCGAAGTCTTCCGGCGCTACGTCGACCCGAACCGGTCACAGGACCCGGGGATCGGTGACGAGACCAATCTCGTCGAGACCCCCAACGCGCTGCCGGGCGGGCGCACAGTCCTGCTCCCGTACTGACAGGGCGACCGCGGCAGCACACCAGCATGCGCATCGAGTGAACGGCCGGCGGTTCTGACAGGATTCGACAGTGACCGACATTCTCCACATCGCTCGGCAGCAGGTGCTCGAAGACGGCCGGGGTCTCGACGCCGGGCAGGCGCTGTCCTGCCTGACGCTTCCCGACGCCCGGCTCGACGACCTGCTCGCGCTAGCCCATGAGGTCCGCCTGCGCTGGTGCGGCCCAGAGGTCGAGGTCGAGGGCATCGTGTCGATCAAGACCGGCGGCTGTCCTGAGGACTGCCACTTCTGCTCCCAGTCCGGCACGTTCAGCTCGCCCGTGCGTTCCGTGACGATCGACGTACCCTCCCTGGTCCTTGCGGCCAAAGAGACAGCCGCGACCGGCGCGACGGAGTTCTGCATCGTGGCGGCCGTGCGCGGCCCGGATGAGCGGCTGATGAGCCTGGTGCTCGACGGCATCGCGGCGATTCGGGCGGCGGTCGACATCAACATCGCGGTCTCCCTCGGCATCCTCGACGACGAGCAGGTAGCCACGCTCCAGTCGGCCGGGGTGCACCGGGTCAACCACAACTTGGAGACTGCTCGCTCGCACTTCGACCAGGTGGTGACCACCCACAGCTGGCAGGAGCGCTGGGACACCTGCGTGCGCGTCCGGGAGGCCGGCATGGAGCTCTGCTGCGGCGGCATCATCGGGATGGGCGAGTCGCTGGAGCAGCGGGCCGAGCTAGCCGGCCAGCTGGCAGAGCTGGCGCCGCATGAGGTGCCGCTCAACTTCCTCAATCCCCGCCCGGGCACCCCGTTCGGCGATCTGCCGGTCGTCGCCGGCCGCGACGCGTTGCGGACGATCGCCACCTTCCGCCTCGCGCTGCCGCGCACCATCCTGCGCTACGCCGGTGGACGCGAGATCACCCTGGGCGACTTGACCGAGCGGGGCATGGTGGGCGGCATCAACGCCGTCATCATCGGCAACTACCTCACGACGCTCGGCCGCGAGCCCACCGAGGACCTGGCCATGCTGGAGCGGCTGCAGATGCCGGTGAAGGCGCTGGGCGCGACGTTCTGAGCGCTGTGGTTGCTGTCCGCCGCAGGCTAGGAACACGACCTCAGCAACGCGAACAGCACCAGGCTGGCCACCACAGAGACCGCAATCGAGCCGGCGCAGCCGAGACGGTTGGAGAAGAAGAAGAACATGACCTACGCCCTGCCCACTCGCCGGTGCCCTCAACCGGCTCGGCGCACATGAGCGTGCGAGTCCGGGCGGCCGTTCCCGAGGAGTACGACGGCATCGCCGAGCTGACCGCGGAGGTATACCGCGATCTGCGTGGCAGCACCCTCGGCGAGTACGAGATCGAGCTGCGGGACGTGGCTCGGCGGGCTTCCACGGCTGAGGTCCTTGTTGCCGTCGATGACAAGGGCACGCTGCTCGGGTCGGTCGCTTTCGCCAACTTCGGCAGCGACTACGCCGAGCAGGCTGCCCCGGGCGAAGCCGTCTTCCGCATGCTCGCGGTCGCCCCAGCGGCCCGACGCCGAGGGGCGGGCGAGGCGCTGGTCACCGCGTGCATCGACCGGGCGCGAGCACTCGGCCTCCACCGACTCCGCCTGTCGACCCAGGCGATGATGCGCGACGCGCATCGACTCTACGAACGCCTCGGCTTCGTCCGCACCCCAGCCGACGACTGGACCGTACGACCCGGCGTGGACCTGATCACCTACGCACTGGATCTGGTGGCTGCTCCGATCGGTGGCTTCTGCGACCGGTGCGGCACAGCATCGGCGACCGGTGACCACGTGGCGTGCACCCGTGCGCGTGAGCTGGAGCCACCCCGGTTCTGCGCGCAGTGCGGCCGACGGATGACGGTGCAGGTGACCCCCACAGGGTGGTCCGCGCAGTGCTCCGAGCACGGGACGACCGGCGGCTAGCGATCCGTACGGCCCCGAACTGCACGGCGCCGATCTGTACGGCCCCGACTTGCCGTCAGGCGACGAGGCCGAGCCGGCGCAGCTCGACGGTGAGATCGTGCGGGCTGGTGGAGGCAGCCATCGCGTCGTCGAGGGACACCACCCCGTCGCGGATGAGCGCGACGAGGTGCTGGTCGAACGACTGCATCCCGTAGAAGGTGCCTTCAGCCACGAGTCCCGGAATCGTGGAGGTCTTGTCCGGGTCGGCGATGGCGTCCGCGATGCGGCCCGTGTTGATGGCCACCTCCATCGCGACGCAGCGGCCCTCCCCGTCGGCGCGGGGCACCAGACGCTGGCAGATGATGCCGCGGAGAGATCCCGCGAGGGCCAGCCGCACCTGCTTCTGCTCGTGCGGGGGGAAGAAGTCGATGACCCGGTTGATGGTCTCCGCCGCGTCGGTGGTGTGCAGTGTCGACATCACGAAGTGGCCGGTCTCGGCCGCGGCAAGCGCGGCCTTCACCGTCTCCATGTCGCGCATCTCGCCCACCAGGATCACATCGGGGTCCTGCCGCATCGCGGCACGCAGCGCGACCTGGAAGTCCTCAGTGTCGACGCGGACCTCACGCTGGTTGATCATCGCCATCTTGTCGAAGTGCAGGACCTCGATCGGGTCCTCGATCGTGACGACGTGCACCTCGCGGTGCTCGTTGATGTGGTCGATCATGCCGGCGAGGGTGGTGGTCTTCCCGGCGCCCGTCGGACCGGTCACCAACACGAGGCCGCGGGGCTCCAGAGAGAGTGACTCGAGCACCGGGGGCAAGCCGAGATCCCGAAGCGGGATCGCGCCGACCGAGACCTTGCGGAAGACCAGGCCGGCCGACCCCCGGGAGCGAAACGCGTTGACCCGGAAACGACCCACCCCGCGCACGGAGTAGGCGAAGTCAGCCTCGTTGGTACGGCGGAAGCTCTCCACGAGGTCACCGCGGAGCACCTCGCCCACCATCGCCTCGGTGTCCGCGCCGGTGAGGTCGCGGGTCTGCAGCTTGCGCAGCCGGCCGTCGATGCGCACGCGCGGCGGGGAACCCACCTTGCAGTGCAGGTCGGAGCCACCGGACTCGACAAGAGCCTTGAGGAAGGGCTCGATGGTGCTGGCCACATGAACTCCTGATCACCCATGCCGGCCCACGACATCGGTGTCGCACGCCGAGGGCACCGAGACAGCGCCCTCGTCTGAAGTCTCGGCCTGCGGTGCGGAATCCTTGACCCCTGTCAGCCCAGATTCGGCCGGTCCGGCTCAGGCCAGAAGGGTCCTTGCCTACTCGATCACCGCCAGGACGTCGCCCTCCTGGACCACGTCGCCCTCGGCAACCTTCAGCTCGGCGACCCGCCCGCCAGTCTCGGTGATGACCGGGATCTCCATCTTCATCGACTCCAAGATCAGGAGCGTGTCGCCCTCGGCGACGTCGTCCCCCTGAGCGACGACGATCTTCCAGACGTTGGCCACCATCTCGGCGACGACCTGCTCGGCCACGGCTGCTCCCTCAGTCGACTGCGTGGCGGCATCCTGCCACGCCTCAGCGGCCGGTCCACTCCGGCGGGCGCTTGGCGAGGAAGGCGCCGACCCCCTCGGCAGCATCCTGCGTCGTCGCCAGCAACGACAGCTGTGCCTGCATCGCGTCCAGCGCGGCCGGCAGCGAGGACTCGAGTGCGGCCCGAAACGCCGCCTTGCCCAGCCGGACAGCGACAGGAGGCTTGGCGGCGAGCTCGGCAGCGAGCGCGGTGGCCTCGTCGCGCAGCGACGAGGTCGGGACCACGCGAGAGACCAAGCCCATGTCGAGCGCTTCCGACGCCGGGACCCGGCGAGCCGAGAGCATCATCTCCATCGCCCTCTTCGGACTGACGTGGCGGCCCAACAGCGCGGACACCATGAAGGGCCAGAGGCCGAGATCGACCTCCGGGAGACCGAAGGCTGCGTTCTCAGCCGCAACGACCAGGTCACACGCCAGGATCAGGCCGACTCCCCCGGCGAGGCACAGGCCCTGCACCTGGGCGACCACTGGCACTGGGCAGTGGCCGATGGCCAGGATCACCTCGCGGAGCAGGCCGCGGCTCTCGTGCACCTCGAGCCCCGTCGCGTCGGGGGCCATCTGCACGAGGTCGGCCCCAGAGCAGAAGACCCGGTCTCCCGCGCTGGTGACGACGACGACTCGCGCATCGCCGACCGCAGCGAGCGCGTCGAGCATGCCCCGCAACACCTCCCCGCTCAGCGCGTTGCGCTTGGCCTCCCGGTCGATGTGCAGCCGCAGCACCGCGCCGTCCCGGCGGACGGCGAGATCACTCGACGCTGACTCGCTCACTGCTTTGCCCGCATCCGCTCGACGAGACGGGTGTCGTAGTCGCCGCTCGCGAACTCCTCGTTGGCGAGCAGCTCGAGGAAGAAGGGCAGGTTGTTCTTCGGGCCGACGATCTCGAATCCCTCCACCGCCGCACGGGCCTTGTCCAGCGCGGCGGCACGACCGTCCGCGTGGACACAGAGCTTGGCCATCAGGGGGTCGTAGTACGGCGTGACCGTGTCCCCCTCGCCGTAACCGGAGTCCACGCGGATGCCGTTGCCGCTCGGCTCGCGCCACACGTTGATCTCCCCCGGTCCGGGTAGGAAGCGCAGGGGGTCCTCGGCGTAGACGCGCATCTCGATGGCATGCCCGCTTGTCGTGATCGCGTCGGGGTCGAAGCCCGGTGGCAGGTCAGCGGCGACCCGTAGCTGCTCCGCCACCAAGTCGAGCCCGGTGACCAGCTCGGTGATCGGATGCTCGACCTGAAGCCGGGTGTTCATCTCGAGGAAGACGAAGTCACCGTCGGCAACGAGGCACTCGACCGTGCCCGCATTGCGGTATCCCACGGCTTCGCCGGCCCGGACCGCCGCAGCAAGCATCCGCGCCCGCAGCGGCCCGTCCACACCGGGGGACGGTGTCTCCTCGAGGACCTTCTGGTGGCGACGCTGCACCGAGCAGTCGCGCTCACCCAGCGCGACCACCCGACCGTCGGCCAAGCCGAGGATCTGCACCTCAACGTGCCGCGCGCGAGGGAGGTAGCGCTCGAGCAGAATCGCGGGGTTGCCGAAGAACCGCTCTGCGCGAGTCCGCGCGGTCTCGAAGGACGTGCGCAGCGAGGCCTCGTCGTACGCCACGCTCATCCCGATGCCGCCGCCGCCCGCTGTGGCCTTCACCATGAGCGGGTAGCCGATGCGCGCGCCTTCGGCGACGGCCTCCTCGACGTCGGAGAGCGGGGTGGGCGTGCCGGACGCCACCGGGACCCCGGCTGCTTCCATGAGATTGCGGGCGTTGATCTTGTCGCCCATCACCGAGATGCACTCCGGCGACGGGCCGATCCAGACGAGGCCGGCCGCCGCGACAGCGGCAGCGAAGCTCGCATTCTCAGAGAGGAAGCCGTACCCCGGGTGGATCGCCTGCGCCCCGCTCTGGCGAGCCGCCTCGATCACCTTGGCGGCGTCGAGGTAGGACTCCGCGGGCGGGGCCGGTCCCAGGAGCACTGCATCGTCGGCGTCGCGCACATGCAGCGACTTGGCGTCGGCTTCGGAGTAGACCGCGACCGCTTTCACGCCCAGCTGCTGAGCGGTGCGGATCACCCGGCGGGCGATCTCGCCGCGATTGGCCACCAAAATCGTCTCGAACAACGTCACACCCTCCTACGCCGCCCGGGAGCTACCGTGGCTGCAGCGGACGCCGGTGCACCCTATCGAGGCCCCTCGACAGCCACGGCGCCGGACGGAGGAGGTGGTCGAGATTCCCATCGTGCTTCTGGTCGTGCTCGCCGCCGTCGCCATCGGCTATGCGCGCGGTGGCTCCCTGACCCGGCTCTCGGTGCTGGAGCTGCCGGGGTGGCCGCTCATCTTTCTGGCGCTCGGCGTGCAGGCGCTCGGCGCGTTCGCCGGGGCACTCGACCTGCCCTCCCCCCGGGTGCTCTATGTCACCGGGCTCGTGCTCTCAGCCTTGCTGATCACTGCCTTCGTGCTCCGCAATCGGCACCTGCGCGGGATGCCGCTCATCGCCGCAGGATTCCTGCTCAACGCCATCGCCGTCTCGGCCAACGGCGCGATGCCGGTGTCCCAGTGGGCGGCCGCAAGGGTCGGGGTCGACCTGAGCCCGCTCACCCGGGGCGAGGATGCCAAGCACGAGATCGCTACTCGGCGCACGGCGCTGCGTCCGCTCACCGACGTGATCCCGGCTCCTCTTCCGGTGCGTCGCGGTTCCAACATCGTCTCGGTCGGCGACGTCGTCCTAGCAGCCGGCATCGGTGTGCTCGTCACCAACGCCATGATCCGGCCCGGCGTTGGCCGACGCTCCCGCCAGATCACCGCCTCCCCCGGCCCCGCCACAGCCGCTCCACCGCACGCGCACGCCCACGTCCCCACCGCTCCACCGCCCGCCCACGCCCCCACCCGTGCTCAGGCTCCCGTGCAGCCCGCTGCCCCCTGGTTCCGGGGGGCGTCTCGCCCTGATCCTCGCGGCTAGCCGGGGCGTACGACTCCCCGCAACGACGAACGGGCGACGCTGTGCCCGGGGGCTCAGAGGTCGCCGCTGCGCCGCAGGACTTTGGTCAGGGCTTCGATCACCCGCGGGTCGTACTCGTAGGCCATCCCCAGACGCAGCCGCTCCAGGGCGTCCCACGACGCGCGCTTTCCGCGGACAACGCGGCTTGCGGTGATGAGGTCGTCGTACGCCGACGCGGTCTTCACGATGCGAGACGGCAACGGCACCTCGACGTCGACGGTCTCGCGCATCTTGCGATAGGCGTTGGCCTGACAGCCGACGATGTGCGCGACCCGGTCCATGGTGCCCGTAGAGCGGATGACGGCCGCGCCGAGCTCGGCGATGCGGCGACGCTCTGACGGTGCGACGGTGAGAGTCGACCCACGGGGGATGGGGTCGGTGAGCGAGAGCTGGCCGATGTCGTGCATCAGCGCGGCGTACTCGAGGTCGAGCAGCTCCGACTCCGTCATGCCGAACTCGCGCCCCATGGCCACCGAGAGGTTCATCACCCGACGGCTGTGACCTGTCTCGACGTGCCCGCTCACCTCCGTCACGCGGGACAAGGCACGGATCGTCTGCCGGTACGTCGCCGAGATCGACGCATAGCGCCGGAATGAGAACTGCGTCACGAGCAGCGGGCCCATGAATACGAGCAGCGCCCACAAGCCCAGCTTGGGCACCGAAAGCGCCAGCAGGATTCCGGTCGACGCCATGGCGGCGCCGAGGCCCAGCTGCGCCTGCACCTCGTTGCGCAGCGTCGCGATGAAGGGCGCTCGCAAGCGCGCGGCGCGTTCGCACGCGGCCACAGTCGTGCCGACCGCCCCACCGGCGAGAGTGGCGATGGCCATGGCGACCACAAGCGACGTCGACGGCCGACCCAGCGCCTCCGCCGGATGGTCGGCGAGCCACGGGCGGAAGAGCCAGGCGGTGGTGGCGGCGCCAAGAATCCGCGCAGCAATGTCAACCGGACGAGGATCACGCTGGGCCAGCAGGTGGACTATTGCGGTGAGAAAGCAGCCGGCCGCTGCCACCGTGATGACGTCGGCGGCAGCATGCCGCGCGACCTCGCCGTCTACTCGCACGAGCAGCGCGTAGCCGATGACCGCGGCTCCGCCGATCGGGGCCGCGTCACGGTCGCCCGGGAGGTTGACCCGCAGCAGCTCCCCTACGGCGACGAGACAACAGAAGGCGATCGCCGCTTGGTAGTCGGCCGGGGAGCTCATCTCGCGCGCGCCGATGATCGAGGCGGCAGCGGCAGCGGCGGCGACCCCGACGGCCAGGACGAGCAGCAGTCGCCGTACGACGACGGGCTCAGTCCTCTTCACGGACGCCCTCCGCCCCGGCCGCGGCGGCCTGGACCATCGGCCGGCCGTCGCGGTCGACCTGCTCCCCGAAGAAGTCCTCGGGGTGCGGTGACCACCCGTGCTTGTCGATACCAGCGACCAGGCAGTCGACGACGTTCTCGTCGAACTGGTCGCCCTGGCAGCGGCGCAGCTCGATGACGGCGTCCGCCACAGACTTCGCCTGGCGGTAGGCCCGGGTGGACGTCATCGAGTCGAAGGCGTCGGCCACCATGATGATGCGAGCGAACTCCGGAATCTCCTCACCGACCAGCCCCAGCGGATAGCCACGGCCATCCATCCGCTCGTGGTGGTGGTAGACGCCGCTGATCGCCTCGCTCAGGAAGTCGATCTCGCTCAGCATCTCGAAGCCCCGCAGCGGATGAATCTTGATCGCCTCGAACTCGAGTTGGCTGAGCTTGCCCTGCTTCTGAAGCACCCGGGTCGGCACCCCCAGCTTGCCGACGTCGTGCAGCATTCCGGCGATCTTGATGACTTGGACCCGGTCCTCCCGCATGCCCCACTCGCGGGCCACCATCTCGGTGACCCGGGCGACCCGCTCGGAGTGGCCGCGCGTGTAGTAGTCCTTGGTCTCGACGGCCTGAACGAGTGCAGACACCGTGCCGTCGTAGGCATTGCGCAGCTCGGCGTAGTTGGCGAACGCCCTCCGCGCCACGAGCAACGGCGCCAGGAACAAGATCGATGTCGCGGGCCCTACGTTGCGATACAGCTGCGCCATGAGGACGCCGAGCAGGCCATAACCGAGATAAGTGAAGGTGCCCCAGGACAGCGTGCCCGACCACACCCGCGCGACGGAGATGGAGGTCGTCAGCGAGATGATGCAGGCCACGAGAAGTGAGTTGACCAAGCAGAAGACCACTGTCGCGAAGGACGCAGCGACGAGGACCCGCCACTCGGGCTGGTTGCCCAGGCGCGCCGCGCCGAGCACGAGCGCCCACCCGATCGCTGACATCCACGACGCGAGGACGTACTGCGCTGAGTTGAACACCCGCTTGTAGAGCAGGGGGCCAGTCGTGCCGCCGGCAGCGGCCACGATCGCGGCACCGGAGGGCCCGAGAAGCACCACCGACGCCAAGCAGACGATGAAGCCGATCGACACGGTGATGTCGGCCGAGGTGCGGGTGGAGAAGCTGTTCACCGCACCGAGGAGGAGCAGCAGGATCGCGACCTGAGCGAGGTCCGCCGCCGTGGCGTCGCGAAGAGCGAAGCCGGAGCCGACGAGCACTGCGCCCGCGAGCGCGCAGACCGCCCAGAAGTAGGCGCGAGCGCGAGGGGGAAGCTCCCGCATGCCGAAGTCACTTTCGCCGGGGGCTACAGACAGAGTGGCGGGGACCGGCAGAGACGACTAACCCCAGTTCCAGCCAGCGCCTGCGGACATGAATAGTGCAGTCAGTCCACCGAACACAGCAGCGATCTTCTTCATTGGGCTATCGCCCCCTTCGCAGATTTATGTCGCGAGCACCGCTAAGGGCTCACGCATAATCCGCTCCGCTCGTGATGCGAAGAAGAGCTAGCCGACACTGCCGGTCCCGACCACTCAGTCTGTAGTTGTCACGTGCCACGCCGCGGAATCCCGCACGCTGAGTGCAGGGCCGTGCGCCCCCCACCTTTGCCCGCTTTGTCCGTTGCTCGCAGCATCGTGGCGCACATCAGTCACTCTGGCAACACCCAGTTTTGTCGTGGAGAGATCCCCGGTTCGGGTCGCCCCCGGCGCTAGCCTGCATCGTCGGATGCTGGCTGACGAATGGACACTTCGCATGACCGTGGACCGTGCGGGGCTCGCCTGGGAGGTCATGGCCGGGTTCGACGACCCGGCGACGACCACGTTCGACGCGGTGCTCGCCGCTGCCGGGCTCGACGAGATGACCGCCCGGGCGCTGCGCTTCTGGCAACGGGAGTCGGTGCACAACACCAAGCAGTACGCCGCTTCTGCCCTGCCAGCCGTTCTCGACGTGATGGCCCGGGCTCAGGCAGAGGCGCAGGCCGCGACGGACCGAGGCAGCGATGCGTGGCGCAGCCACGGCCCGGCCGAGATCGACTTCGCCGACGCTGCGCCGCTGCCCGCGGACACCCCTGTCGGACAGCCGCCGGCAGCGCCCGCACCGTCCCCGGACGCAGCGACTGACGATCTGCTCGAGATTCGCCGCAGCGCCGTTGCTGCCCGGCTCGCGCACCTCGGCTAACCACACCCATGGTCACCACACTGCGGCTGCTCCCCGACCTCGAGGCAACAATCGGTCGACTACCGGGTGTCCAGGCTGCCCGGGTCGTCACCGACGGTGCAGCAGCACCCACTGAGATCCACGTCCTGAGCGACCGGGGGAAGAGCCCCAAGGCTCTGGTGCGCGACATCCAGTCAGTGGCGATGGCCCAATTCGACCTCGAGCTGGACCACCGCATCGTGTCCATCGTGCAGTTCGATGATGACGAGACACCCCAGGCCGAGACCCAGGGCACCAGCACCGTCCGGGTGCTCGTCGCCGGCGTGACCGCCAACACCGCCGGCCTGCACGCCTCGGCCACTGTCACCCTCGCCTGCAATGGTCAGCTCTACGACGGGACAGCAACGGCGCCGGCCACGCCGAGCAGCCGCATTCGACTGATCGGTCGGGCCACCCTGGCGGCTGCCATGCAGCTGTTCCCGCTTGCGGCCGCGGACCTGGAGCATGCGCAGGTCAGCCACGTGGGCGGGCGCGAGGTGGCGATCTGCGTGATCCAGCTGCTCACCGCCGACGGCGAGAGCATGCTCACCGGCTCAGCCCTGGTGCGCGGCGACCAGGCTGATGCTGTCGTCCGGGCAGTCCTGGACGGACTCAACCGGCGCCTTCGCCTCTGAGTCTCGATCTCGCCCCTACAGCGGGGTGTGCGACGATCGCGCTCACACCACAGGAGGAATCATGGCGAAAAAGGGCCGGAAGAAGCGCGCTCGGAAGAAGAACAAGGCAAACCACGGTCGGCGCCCCAACGCCTGATCGACCTAGCCGGGGCTGACCTTCGCGCGTGTCGCGCGGATCGAGTCGACCGTCGCCGCGATGCCGCGCTCCAGTGACGTGCGGGGCTCCCACCCCACCGCCCGGGCGGCGGCGCAGTCGAGCGCGATGGCTCGCAGGTCGCCGATCCGCTCTGGTGCGTAGTCCGGCTCGTCGGGTGCCCCCACGGCGGCGGCGACGGCGGTGTGCAGCTGCCGGTCAGTGGTCTGGATGCCGGTGCCGATGTTGAGTCGCCGCCCGCTGGCGACCGTCGCCTCGCCGGCCAGCACGAAGGCCTGGGCTACGTCGTCGACGAAGACGTAGTCGCGGATGTTCCCCCCGTCGCCGAACACCCGGGTGGCCGCGCCATCGAGCATCGCACCGGCGAAGATCGCCACCACGCCGGCTTCCCCATGCGGGTCCTGACGCGGGCCGTAGACGTTGGCCAACGCCAGCGCCGTGTAGTCGAGGCCGTACATGCTCCGGTACGCGTGCAGGTAGAGCTCGCCGGAGGCCTTGCCGGCGGCGTATGGGGAACCGGGAGCAGGCGGTGACTGCTCGCTCACCGGGAGCTTCTCCGGCGTGCCGTAGATGGAGCCCCCGGACGAGGTGAAGACGACCTTGCGCACTCCGTGGAGGCGGGCGGCCTCCAACACGTTGATCGTGCCCAGGACATTGAGCCGTGCGTCGTCCAGCGGGTCGGCCACACTGACCCGGACGTCGATCTGAGCCGCGAGGTGGTGCACCACCTCGGGCCGAGCCTGCGCGACCACACCTCTGAACTCGGGCTCGGTGACGTCGGTCTGCGCGAAGGTGAACGCACCGGGGCGCGCCGCGCTGACGGCGTGCGCCGACGACAGGTTGTCGAGCGAGCCACGGGACAGGTCGTCGACCCCGATGACCTCATGGCCTTCGGCAAGCAGCCGGTCCACCAGCGTAGATCCGATGAAGCCCGCCGCACCCGTCACCAGCATCCGCATGAGGTCGACCCTACCCACCGCACGCCGCTCCCTACCGAGCACGCACTGAGCGGCGAGAGATCAGGCAGATCAGTCGGTGCGGAACTCCACTGTCGCCAGCTCGACCCGCACTTCGCGGAGCCGGGTCAGCACCCGAGACCGGAGCTCCTCGGGAGCCGGGTCGCACCCGCACTTGCGGGCCACCAGCCGTTTGAAGTCCTCTTCCAGGCCGTACTCGCGCAAGCATGGGACGCAGTCTTCGAGGTGGGAGCGCACCTCGGCGCAGTCAGCGTCGTCCATTTCCCCATCGAGGTAGAGGTAGACGGCCTCGATGACCTTGGCGCAGCCATCATGCGGTGTGCCGCAGCTCATGCCTGAGCCCCCTCAGCCTGCGTCGGTGGGCGGATGACGCCGCGGTCAAGCGCATAGGCGTAGAGCGCCTTCTGCAACGACTTGCGCCCTCGGTGCAGGCGCGACATCACCGTACCGATCGGAGTCCCCATGATCTCGGCAATCTCCTTGTACGAGAAGCCCTCGATGTCGGCGTAGTAGACCGCCATCCGGAAGTCATCGGGCAGCGCCGCCAGCGCGTCCTTGACGTCGCTGTCCGGCAGGTGGTCGAGAGCTTGGGTCTCCGCGCTCGGCAGCCCCGCAGCAGTGTGCTCGGCCGCACGGGCCAGCGACCAGTCCTCGATCTCGTCGACACCGTGCTGCTGGGGCTCACGCTGCTTCTTGCGATAGATGTTGATGTAGGTATTGGTCAGGATGCGGTAGAGCCACGCCTTGAGGTTGGTGCCCTCCTCGAACTGGTGGAATGCAGCGAAGGCCTTGACGAAGGTCTCCTGCACCAGATCTTCGGCGTCGGCAGGGTTGCGAGTCAGCCGAAGGGCGGCTGAGTAGAGCTGGTCGAGGAACGGCAGGGCCGTGCGCTCGAACCGGTCACTGCGCTGCTCGAGCGTCTCTTCGACGCGACTCACCTCCAAGCGGGGGGCGACGGAGGTCGCCGGGACCGCCGAGGCTACGGCACCGCGCCGCCGGCTGCCATGCGCACCCCGGGTGCCGCAGCGGCCAGCGGGCACGCGGCACTGGGAAGAGGAGACGGCTCGCGGAGGGCCAACCATGATCGGCCCAACGCTGAGGAGCCACCGACGCATTCCAGCCCCCAGGGCCGGCCTGCCTTCTGTGCCTAGGATGGGCGCATGGGCGACTTCCATCCGGCCACGGAGGAATACCTCGAGACGATCTTCGAGCTCGAGGAAGCGGGCATCCCGCCGATGCGCGCCCGCCTGGTCGAACGCCTCGGCGTCTCCGCGCCGAGTGTCTCGGAGACAGTGGGCCGGCTCGAGCGCGAGGGCTACCTCGTGCTGGGGGCGGACCGCCAGATGCGCCTCACCCCCACCGGGCGTGCCTACGCCACATCGATGGTCCGCCGGCACCGCCTCGCCGAGCGACTGCTCGTCGACGTGCTGAAGGTGCCCTGGCACCAAGTCCACGAGGAAGCCTGCCGGCTCGAGCACGCGATCAGCCCCAACCTCGAAGCGCACCTGGTGACCCTGCTCGGCGACCCCGGCAGCTGTCCGCACGGCAACCCGATCCCCGGGTCCACCAACGAGGTGCCGATGGAGGACGCCGTGGCCCTGTCTGCGGCGCCGTACGACGTGTCGGTGCGGGTCAGCCG
Source organism: Mycobacteriales bacterium (assembly GCA_035536235.1). GTDB lineage: Bacteria > Actinomycetota > Actinomycetes > BP-191 > BP-191 > DATLNF01. The sequence continues at coordinate 11,325 of DATLOQ010000123.1, read as the reverse complement.
GATCGACGAGGCCCTCGAGTCCAACACGGCCGGGCTGCGCGTCCTCGAAGAGCATGGGTTCATCCCCGGTGCGCGTGTGCAGGTGGTGAGCTCCGATCCCGACTCGACCTGGGTCATGGCGGCGGGCGATCTCAAGGTCGAGCTGGCGACGACCGTAGCGGCGTACGTCTACGTCGTGCCGGTCTGAGCACCCACCCACTGCACCACCACGTCGGCCACCTCAGCCAGGCACTGCGCCGTCGTCCGGCCGTCCACCTGACGCGCCCGAAAGGAGTGGTCCCCGCCGGCCACTGCGTGGACGGTGAGTCCCGCCAGGCCGAGTCCCGCGTCGGCCACCTCCGCCGGCGAACCGAAGATGTCCCGACTGCCCTGGCAGACCAGGACCGGAGCGCTGGCGAGGTGCAGCTCTGCGGCGCGGCTCCGGCCGGGGCTCGTCGGCGGATGCAACGGAAAGCCGAGCGCAACGACCCCGACCGCTCCGCCGACGTGCGCCGTGCGACACGCGACCCGCGCCCCGCTGCTCTTGCCGCCCACCACGAGCGGGACCGAGGCCAGACCCGGGCGTGAGCGCAGCCAGTGGACGACGTCCATCGCAGCTGCATCGAGGTGTGGCGCAGGGGCCGGCATCCGCCGGCCCGCCACCCGGTCGGGCTGGTCAAAGCTGGCTACCGCTACTCCCGCGACCAGCAGCGCGGTCGCGACCGCAGCGAGGGCGGGCGCGGACGAGTCTCCGCCGGCGCCGTGGCCGAGCAGCACGAGCGCGGGGGCGCGCTCGGGCACGCTGAGGTGCACGGCGGCCAGTCCGCGCCTGGTCTCGACCTGTGCCATCGCCGTCCTCGTGCCGGTTCGACTCGAACGCTGAGGGTAGAGGGCGGGGTGTGCTCCCAGACTTCGAGCGGCGTGGTCGAGACGGACCTCTACTTCCCGGGAAGGACCCGTCCCCCTTCTGGACCTTCTACGACGAGGTCGCCCGTCATCAGCTGCACGAGTGGCTGCCACACCGACGGTCACGCATCCTCGACCTGAGCCGCGGGCCCGGCCGCCACTCGGCGAACATGGCGGCCGAGGGACACGATGTGATCCGCCTTGTCGACGACCCGAGGAAGTCGACGCTGATCGCGGAGCCGGCCCGACCCGACGTCTCGCCCGTCATCGCGGAGAGCTTTCCGACGCGGTGGATCGCCGACGGCTGCGTCGATGGCGTGGTGGCGGAGTCCGGAGCGCTGTCGGCACACCTCGCCGCTGAGGATGTGCTGCTCTCGATCCGCCGCATGCTGGCGCCGGGCGGCCGACTGCTGCTCTGCGTCGACTCCCTGGGGCTGGGCCTGTCACGGCTGGCTGAGCAGTCCCGCTGGGCCGAGCTCGCCGACGTGCCGTCCGCCGATGTCGTGCTGATCCCGCACGAGGACGGCTCGATCACCCGGTGCTTCTGGCCGGAAGAGCTGGCGGACGACCTCGATGACAGCGGGTTCGCCGTGGAGTGGATCCGACCACGGACGGTGCTGAGCCGCGAAGCCGTTGAGCGCGCGCTGCGCGAGGATGCCTCGTCGCTTGCCTCTCTGGTGGATGCCGAGGTGGCCCTCTCGCGCGAGCGCGAGGGCGAGTCGATCGGCATCCACCTGGTCGCGTCGGCCCGCCGGAGAGGGTGAGCACACTCGACCGCGCGGCCGGACCTGCTCCCGCGGTCGCGGGCCCGCCGGACCTGCTAACCGCGCTGGCGCAGCCAGACGTCGCGCATGGTGCGGCGCTCCTCGGGCGTGGTGCCACCCCACACGCCGTCGCACTCGCCGCTGTCGAGCGCTGCTGCCAGACAGGGCCCGACGACGGAGCACCGTCCGCAGACCTCCATCGCCGCCCCGGGATCCTCGGCCGCGTTGGGGAAGAACATCTCCGGGTCGTGCCGCAAGCACTCGCCCTGACTGCGCCACTCCGGGGCGGGCACCCGTTCACTCTGCGCGGCGCGGAATCGCGGGTCCCGGCGTACGACGCGGGTCGCTTCCGGCGCAAGGTTGTTCGATCGGCTCATCGGGCGCTCTCCATAGTGCTCTGGCAGCCAATGCACCGCGCGGCCTCTGGCCGCGCGTCGAGTCGCTCATCCGGTAATGGCTTGCTGCAGTCGACGCAGGTGCCGTAGACGCCGTCATCAAGTCGGGTGAGAGCGCTGCGCACTTCCTCGCGCTGCTGGGCGACCACCGCCATCAGGGCAGCTTCGCGCTCCTGCTCCGTCAGCTCCGACGCCACTTCGGCCGGGTGCTCGTCCAAGTGGCCGAGCACACCCGCCTCCGTCGCGTCGTCCGGATCCAACGTCTGCGCCGACGAGTCGAGGTCGGCGAGCAGCTGCTCGAGACGTTTCCGGGCGCTGGCGTCATCCAAGAGAGAGCTCCTCGTCGGGTGGGTGACCGCGCTGCGCAGCCGACACGAGGTGTCTAACGGGCGCAGGCAACTGCCCGCAAGACCCTCTTCGCGGCCTCTGCCCACAGTTCGCCGGAACAAACACCGCCGTACGCTCGTGCTATGAACCGGTCGCGTGTCGTCGCCGCCCTGAGCGCAGCGTCCCTCGCCGGCGGGCTGAGCGGTCCGAGCCAGGCTCAGTCACCTCCGCCGACTGAACCCCGGCCGGCTCAGCTCCTCCTGCCGACGCCGACTGGCGAGATTCCACTGGTCGCCCCTGAAGTGGTGACGCCCGAGCGTCGGCGGACGACGTTCGTCCCGGGCCCGGTGCGCGATGACGAGCGAATCGTCGTCCGCCTGCTCCCTGACGGGTCGCCCGCCCGAGTCACGGTGACCCAGCGCTTGCTCCTGCGCGGCACCGGCGATTTCGCCATCCGCGAGCGGGGACCGGCACTGCGGGTCACCGCGCTCGACGGGACCACCGCGCCGATCATCCAGCGCGGCACCGTGGTCTGGCAGGGCTTCGTGCCCGGCGAGCGCGCTCTCGCCGCCGATCTCGAGCTCGACCCGGCACGGGAGGCGCTCGTGCTGCCGCTGCGGGTGGAGATCGGCTGGCAACCGACCTCGGGCACGCGGCCGATCGGTCCCGGCGGGGTCCTCCCCGGCGCGGGCCGAGCTCTGCTGCGCTTGGTCAACCAGACGGCCCGGCCGGTGAGTGTGCCCACCGGCGATGTCGCCGCCGTCGACCTGGCCGGGCCCCTCGACCTGCTCCGCAGCAGCTCGGCAGATCGCACCAACGCACCGCCGCCGGTGGCCGGTCGGGGGCTTCCCCGAGCGCTGCGGGCGACCGGAGTGGGCACCCGAACGCTGACAGTGAGCGCGCCGCTGCGCATCGCCGGCACGGTGACCGTGCCGGGCGCCGGCGGCGTTGCCGTGAGCGGCCCGGGGACCGTCGCCACCGCTGCCGGCGACGGCGCGGCGCTGGCCGGCGTCCTGCAGGGGTCCGCGCAGATCTCCCTCGACGTCCCGACCGCCGGCCGGCTGGTGCTCGACCTCACCGTCGTACCCGCCCTCGACCCGCGGCAGCTCACCCCGCCAGCGGGGGCGGCCTCCTGGCGGGACTGGGCAGCGACGCGCCCTGACGCGGACGCCCGGCGAGCGGCGACGGACGTGCTCGTCGCCGCGGCAGCGGCCGCAGCCCGGGCCGATGACGTGGCGCCGTACCTGGGGCATCCCGGGCCGGGTCCGACGTCCACGGTCTTCCGCTACTCCCTGGCCGAGGCGCAGGTCCGCTCTCGGCGGCCGCGGCCCGTGCAGCCGCGGCCGGTGCCGATCGCCTTGACCGCCCTCGGCGCTGTCGCTGTCATCGGAGCCGGCGTGGCCACCTGGCGGCGGCTCTAGCGCGCCAGCCGCGGCGGCTGTGGGGCACATCGGATGCGAACCCGCGGATTTGCCAGCCCGTGACCAGTTGCGCATTGACTACAGAGAGTAGTCACGTCACACTTCTGAGTGAGGTCGACCGCGAGGCCACCACGGTTTCACCGGCGCCGGTCCCGCAGGCTACGAGGAGCGCGCGTGAAGGCCCGGACTGAGCAAGCCCGTTGGCTGCCCCTCGTCGCTCTGGTCCTGCTCACCACGCTGTCCTGCCTGCTGCTATTCGCAACCGGGCATGGCGGGCAGGGGATCTCGGCCATTCCTCGGCTGTTGGGCTCTGGTGCGCATCCCCAGGATGTCGAAGTCGACTCCCGCGCCGAGAACGGGCCCGAGAAGGCCGCCCGGCGGGGCGTCTCCGCGGCAGACGCCCGGCGCGCCGCGGAAGCAGCCGCGCCCGGCTCAACCCGCCAGAGCGCGGCTGCTTCCGCGGCGAACCGTGCCTTCGCCGAGGCGACGGCAAGTCCGGTCGGCAGCCGCATCGTCCTTCCCGTGGTCGCGTCCCCGCCCGTGCTGCCCCGGCCGAGGCCCCCCGCAGATCGGGCGCCAACTCGCCCTGAGGCGACTGCGCCCCCGGCCTCCCGACCGACGCATCCCCGACCGGAGCCCGGCCCCGCGGAACACCACGTCGAGCCACAGCCGGCCGCCGAAGAGCGCGTCGAGCCGCGCCGCTCCGAAGCTCCGGCGAGCCAGCCGTCCCCGACCGCCGCGGCGTCAACACCGCCGCCCGCTCGCGGCAATGGCCAGGGCAACGGCAACGGCAACGGCTCGGCCCCGACTCCGCCCCCGACGGCCAGCGCCACGCCCTCGACTGCTCCATCCCTAAGTCCCTCGGCCGTGCCGAGCGCCTCCGCGTCACCCGCCGGATCTGCGTCCGCGAGCCCCACCGGCCCGGAGAGAGGACCGGGGAAGCCGACCCCTGCCCCCACTCCCGTTGCCACCCCGACGGGCGGCCCGGGCGCGGTGTCGCCGGCCCCCGACGCCAGCGCGTCCGCAAGCCCCGTCGTTGCTCCCTCGGGAGTCGCGTCGCCGACGGCGAGCGCCTCCCCGGACGGGGCCGGGCAGAGCCCCGCCCCGTCGACCACCCCAGACCCTGCGCCAACCCCGTCGCCGCCGCCTGACCCGACCCCGCCGCCGCCCGGGGGCCCGCCGCGGCCGCCGAACGGCAAGAAGAACTCGCTGCCGGCCTATGCCACCTTCGCGGCGGTGCCGACGGTCACTCCGACGCAGCCCGGTAAGAATCGCACGTAGCGGGCTCCCCTCGGCCCGTCAGAACAACGTCTCCTCAGGCGTGATCGGCTCCACCAGCTGCGGGCCCTGGTTGCGCACGCTGCTCACCAAGGGCGACACCGGCCACGCCTCGATCGACTCCGGCGGGGGCGGCACCAGCAGCGCCCGCAGGCTCTCCGCATCGTCGTACGCCGGGTCGAGCCAGCGATCCCAAGCCGCCGGCGCGAGCAGCACCGGCATCCGATCATGGATCTGCCGGACCGCGGAGCAGGCCTCCGTCGTCACGACGGTGCAGGACCACAGGAGCTCGCCGTCGGCTGGCCCGGCCGGGTCACGCCAGATCTCGTAGAGCCCGGCCAGCACCACGGGCACGTCGTCCCGACGCCGGATGAAGAACGGCTGCTTTCGACCGTCGGCCTGCCGCAGCCACTCGTAGTAGCCGTCGGCCGGGATCAGGCAGCGACGGGCGAGGAAGGCCTTGCGAAACGCCGGCTTGTCCGCGACCGACTCGGCCCGCGCGTTGATCAACCGGGCGCCGACCTTGCGGTCTTTCGCCCAGGACGGCACCAGGCCCCACCGACACGCGCGCAGCTGCCGATCGACCACGGTCTCGTCCCGCCCGCCCGCCTCGTCCCGAGGATGCCGCTCCAGCACCGCGTGCACGCTGTCAGTGGGCGCGACGTTCCAGCTCGGCGCGAGTGCTTCGGTGCGCACCTCGGGGTCGCGGATGCCGAAGAAGGACGCGAGGTCGGCTGTGCTCATCGACGCAGAGAAGCGACCGCACATGACCGCGACGCTACCCGTTGACGCTACTGCGGAATCGGCGGGAGGTTCCCCGAGAGGATGTCGTCGGTCACCGGCTGGAAGCGCATGCGGTCGAAGCGCCCGAAGTACATGTCGTCCTGCGACACGCCTTCGTGGTTCTGCGGGCCGAAGCTGCGCTCGTCGCCGTTGGCACCGGTGATGAAAACCGAGTTGAACGCGTCGACGAGCGGCTGGCCGAGTGAGTCGGAGCGCTCCAGTGCCGCTTTGAGCAGGTAGACCGCGTCGTAGGGGTACATCGCCCAGTCCGGCGGCTGCACCACTGGGGTGCCGTCGGACACCACGCCGATCTCGTCGGGGCCGAACCTCTTCTCAAAGGCGGCGCGGAACTTCTGCCACGGTTCGGCGCCGACCTCGGCTGTGATGCGGAAGGACACGAAGGTCAGCCCATCCACCCACTCCGGCCGGTCGGCGAGCTGCTGGCGCACCAGCGGATCCTCGGCGGTCGGACCGGCGAAGAGCGGGACCGTCCAGCCCGAGCGGCGGGCGGCCTGCACCACGGCAGCGACGACCGGTGCGCGCGCCCACACCACCACGGTGTCCGCCCCAGTGCGCCGAGCGCGCAGCACCTGCGGCGCGACGTCGGCAGCTCCGGCGGGAATCTCGACCGTCGCGACGACAGCGGTCTCGTTGCGCGCGAAGGCTTTAGCGAGCTCCGCCGCACCGTCCTGGCCGTACGACGTGTCGTCATGCAGCACAGCGACTTTGCTCGCTCTGTCGGCCAGGTAGTCGGCGAGGCGCATGGTCATCGGGCGGTTGGCCGGTGCCAGCCGGAACAGCGTCGGGCGCGAGTCCTCGTCGACGAGGTCGGTGCCGCCTTCGAACGTGATCACCGTCGGCAGCGCCGCCGGGCCAGTCACCTGGCTCACCGCGACTGCCCCGATGCCGTCGCTGATGAGCAGTGCCGCCCCCTTGTCGACGGCGTCGCGGGCGTGCGCCTGCGCCGTCTGGGCGGATCCCGCATGGTCGCGGACGTCGAGCTCGATCTTCAACTTCACGTCGCCGACCTCGATCCCGCCCGCGGCGTTGATCTCCTCCGTCGCCAGCCGAGCGCCACGGTCGAGGAATTCGCCGACCCACGGCGACCGAGTCAGAGGGGCGCTCACCACGACCCGGACGACGTCGTCGCTCGACGTGCTGCCGCGACCACATCCGCTGAGGCTGGACGACGCCAGAAGCACCGCAAGAGCGATGCGCACGCTGATCACAGCGTGTCCTCTTCGGGCGTCCCGCCGAGGTAAGCCGCGCGAACCGCCGACATCCGCCGTACGTCATCTGGACGCCCAGTCGCGATGACCCGACCAGCCGCCAGGACGGTCATCCGGTCAGCAACTGCCGCCACGAAGCGCATGTCGTGCTCGACGAGCAGCACGGCCATGCCGTTCCCGGCGAGATCGCGGACCAGGTCGCGGAGACGATGAAGCTCCTCCTTCGACATTCCCGCCGCCGGCTCGTCGAGCAGGACCACGAGCGGCTGAGCAGCCGCGGCGCGAACGACTTGCAGCAGCCGCTGCTCCCCGTGGGTGAGCTCCTCGGGCTGCGCCGGGGCACACGCTACGAGACCGCTGCGGCCCAGCAGGTCCTTGACTACCGCGTCTGAGCGCAGGGCGGCGGCCTGCCAGGACGGGGTGCGGAGGAGAGCTCGCCACACCCCCCCGCCGCGCTCGGTCCCCCGGGCCCCGGCCCGCAGGTGGTCGAGCACGGAGAGCCCCGGGAAGAGGGCAGTCTGCTGGAAGGTGCGCACGATGCCCGAGCGCACCCGGTCCCGCTGGCCCTGCCCGGTGACGTCACGGCCGGCACACTCCACCTGACCCCGCTGCACGGCCAGGGCGCCGGCCAGCAGCCGCAAGGTCGTCGTCTTGCCTGAGCCGTTGGGGCCGACCAGCGCGTGCACCTCGCCGGCGCGCACCGCGAGGTCGACGCCGGCTAGCACCACGAGCTCGCCGTAGGAGTGATGTAGGCCGCGAGCCTCCAGCACTGCAGCGGCCTCCGCTGGTTGCTGCGACGGAGCACTTACCTCAGCGCGCCCGCCGGGGTCGGGGCTGCTGTCCGGCTCGGCAAGGGCGGGCGGCCGACCCTCACCGCGATCTGCCACGTCGACGTCAGGCCGGGCAGCGCGGACACGGCGTACGACGGGCTCGCGCAGCGCGAGCACTGCTACCAGCAGTGCGGCGGTGACCATCCCGCGGCTGCGCTCGACGCTGAACTCCGCAGTGCCGCTGAGCAGGTCCGCGACGCTGGGCAGCGCTACGAGCAGAGCGACACCGACGAGCGGGCCCCACAGCGACGCGGTGCCGCCCACCAGCACCGCGACGTAGAGCTGCACCGACAGCAGGGGCGACACGTCGGCCGGCGCGATGAGGCCCAGCAGCACCGCAGTCCCCGCGCCGGAGAGCGCACCGATGGCAGCAGCCGCCGCGAGGGTGTTGCGGCGCAGCGCGGCGCCGTCGATGCCCAGGGACTCGGCTGCCGCCGGACCGGCTCGGAGGGCGGCCAGGTCGAGCCCGACCGGGCCGCGCAGGATGCAGCGCGTCAGCGCCATCACGCCGAGGCACAGTGCACCCGCCATGACGACGTGCCACACCGGCGTCAGCGTCACCTCGAGGCCGAGGAAGCGCGAGACCAGCCGCGCGGGGCTGCGCCGGACGAGGCCCTGGCTGCCGCCGTACAAGCCGGGGAACGCGGTGAGGACCGCGAAGACCAGCCAGGCCAGACCCCACGTCGCCAGCGCAAGGTAAGCGCCGCGCAGCCGCGACGACCCGAAGGCGACGAGCCAGCCGAGCACGCCCGCGCCGACCACGGCGACCGCCGCGGCGACTCCGAGCGGGAGGTCACCCCGGTCGGCGAGCAGGACAGTGCCGTAGCCACCTACCGAGACGAACGCACCCTGGCCCAGGATGGGCTGGCCAGCCAAGCCGACAGCGAGGTTGAGCCCGAGCGCAGCCAAGGCCAGCCACAGCACCTGCGCGACGTCGACTGCGCTCACAGCCCGCTCACGTCGCCGACACTGCCGGCGGCGCGCGCAAGCCTTCCGGACGCAGCGCCAGCACCCCGACGAGGACGGCCAGCGCCAGCACGTCCGCGTACGCCGGACCGAACACGTCACTGGCCACGGCGAGAGCCTCGACCACCCCGAGAACCAACCCCCCGACCACCGCTCCGCGCATCGACCCAAGTCGGCCGAGCAGCGCTGCCGCGGTGCCCTTGAGCCCCAGCACCACCCCGCCCGCGAGCGTCAGCCGCCCCCCCGGTGCGGTCAGCACGCCGGCCGCGCCGGCCAGCAGGCCAGCCACCGCGAAGGCAAGCAGCACGACCCGCTCGGTCGGGATGCCCATGAGCTCGGCGGTCTCCCGGTCATCAGCGACCGCCCGGATTGCAGTCCCCGTCCGCGACGACACCACCAGGCGCTCGACCGCCATGCCGATGGCCAGCCCGATCACCAGCACGCCGAGCAGTCGCACCGGCACGCTGCCCCCGCCGGGCAGCCGGAGCACGCCGTCACCCCCGTCGAGCCGATCCAGACGGAGCGGGTCGGCGACGGCGTACGCCTCCCGCGTGAGCACTGTCCCAAGCGACTCGCGCAGCAGCAGTCCCGCGGCGAGCGTGCCGCCCACCCAGCCGAGCACGCCAGCCCCGCCGTCGCTGCCGACACCGTCCCGGCGAAGGACGGGACGGACCGCGACGAGATAGAGGGCGACGGAGAGCACAGCACCCGCTCCGAGCGCCAGGACGACCTGGGCAACAGCGGTCGGCACCGAGGGCGTGGCCACCACCGGCGTCGTACCCACGGTCAGCAGCAGGCCGACGAAGACTGCGCCGACGACGAGGTCGCCGTGGGCGAAGGAGAGCACCCTGGTGAGGCGGTGCACCAGCGTGAACCCCAGACCGACGAGGCCGTAGACGGCGCCTTGGGCGAGTCCGCTCACCACGGCCTGCAGCGCGATGCCCGGGTCCACGAGCCCACCCTACGGGCGGTCTGGGCGGTGCCGGCGGATGGCGGCGACCGGCTAGCCGAAGGGCAGCGGCTGGGAGCTGGCCGGGGGCGTGTAGTTGGGCGCGAAGGGCGCGGTGCCGCCGCCTTCCCGGCCGACGGCGAGAAGCCAGAGCGTGCGGCACTCCTCCTGCGCCAGCATCCGCACCAAGCCCCGCACCTGGCCCTTCTGGAACGGCGCGTCGGCTTCCGTCACCTCCGCATCGCCCCGGCCCAGCGTGTAGCCCGCCGCCGGGAACTCCTTGACGATGTAGAGAACGCCTTCCCGCAGCGACGACTCCGTCGAGAATCGCACCACGGTGACGCCGCTCCCCGTCTTCTCGACCTTCTCGATAACCGCGGTGGGCGGCTTCGGGATGTCGTCCGGGATGGTCGGCGGCCACACGGCCGGCTTCGCCGGCGGTGTGTTGGCGCACGCCGAAGCCGTCGGCACAGCCGCAGAGCGCGGGGGCGCCGCCGTGGGCGCGTCTGCGCCCGCGCAGCCCGTCCCGACCAAGCTGAGGAGGAGTAGCGCGAACGGCGTACGGCGGCCGATGGCGATGGCGTGCCGCACGGCTCCTCCTTTGGCAGGCGACGGGCGTATGGGGCATGCGGGTGCTGTCTCAGCATAGGTTTCTGCTGCGTACAGTGACGGGTCATGACCTCCGCACCCTGGCCGGCACCCAGGGCGCAGCGACCCGTCGACGCCATCGTCCCTCTTCCCGGCTCGAAGTCGATGACCAACCGAGCGCTGGTCATCGCGGCGCTGGCCCGCGGCCGCTCCGTCGTACGTCGGCCACTGCGCAGCCGGGACACCGAGCTGATGGCGGCCGCGCTGCGGGCTCTCGGCGTCTCGATCACCGAGCACGGCGAGACCCCGCAGAGCGACCGAGGGGAGCAGAGCGAGCAGTGGTTCGTGAGTGGCGTCGGTGGGCGGCCGCAGGTGCACGCTCCGTCCGTCGACGTCGGGCTGGCCGGCACGGTGGCCCGCTTCCTGCCAGCCGTCGCCGCACTGGCCGACGGGTCCGTGGAGTTCGACGGTGACGCCCAGATGCGGGAGCGCCCGATGGCGCCGCTCCTGCACGCTCTGCGCCACCTCGGCGTCCGGGTGGACGCCGCCGCAGGGGATCGGCTGCCGTGGCGAGTGCATGGCGCCGGTGGTGTCGAGGGCGGCGGAATGCGGGGGGGCGAGGTCACGGTCGACGCGAGCACCTCGAGTCAGCTCGTCAGCGGCTTGCTCCTCGCCGCGCCGTGCTTCGCCGACGGCCTGGTCGCCCGCCATGTCGGCCCGCCCATGCCCAGCCGCCCGCATGTCGACATGACGGTGGCCATGATGCGCAGCGCCGGAGGTCAGGTCGAGGAGCCGGACCGGAACACGTGGGTCGTCCGCCCGGGGGGTTACCGCGCGTGTGACGTCGAGATCGAGCCCGACCTGTCGGGGGCCTCCGCCTTTCTGGCCGCCGCTGTCGCCACCGGCGGGA
>DATLOQ010000122.1:0-4039 GCA_035536235.1 Mycobacteriales bacterium | reverse complement strand
AAGAGGGAGCCCTGCGTCGCACTGCCGGTCATCCGGCCGCGCATGATGTCGGCCGCCTGCCGGCGGATGGTCTCGTTGGGGTCGAACTGCGGGTTGAGGGAGCGAGCCACCTCGTCGAGAGCGAGGAGCGCGCGGCCGAGCATGCTCAGCTCCGGCACCGGTCGCAGCCCGGACTGCACTGCGGCGCGCGTCAGCTCGAGGACCACTGCTCCGGCGCGGACGTCGGCCAGTGCCACCCCCTGGTTCTCCGCGACGATCTCACCGACTCGACGACGGAACGCCGTGTCATCGAGCTCGTCCTCGTCCTCGTCGTCGACGTCGCAGAGCTGGGTCAGCGCGCGCGCGCAGTCCTCGCCGCGGCCGTCGCCGATGGCGAGCAGCAGCTTGACGAGCTTCTCCTGCGCCTCGTGCGGCACCCGGCCGATCATGCCCAGGTCGAGCAGCGCTACGTCGCCGCTGTCGGTCAGGAGGACATTGCCGGGATGTGGGTCGGCGTGGAAGAAGCCGTCGACGAGGATCTGCTGCAGGTAGGAGGCGATGAGCTGCTCGGCCAGCGCGACCCCGTCGATCTCCAGCTGCGCGATCGGGCTCAGGCTGGTGAGCTTCGAGCCCCCGACGAAGTCCATCGTGAGGACCCGACTCGTCGTGTAGTCGAGGATCGGCTGAGGCACGTGAATGCGTGGGAAATCGGCCAGGTTCGCGCCGAGGGTCTTCAGGTTGCGCGCCTCCTGCTCGTAGTCGAGCTCGCGCAGCATCGACTTGCGGAACTCCTCCAGCATCGCCGCGAAGCCATAGCGGCGGGCCACCCGGAAGTGGCTGTCGGCGAACTCCGCGAGCTCGCGCAATGCGTCGAGGTCGGCGAGCACTCCATCGCGGATGCCGGGTCGCTGCACCTTGACGGCCACGACGCGGCCGTCCCGGAGCTCGGCCCGGTGCACCTGCCCCAGCGAGGCGGACGCGAGCGGGAGATTGTCGAAGACGCGAAAGGCCCGCGAGATCCGCACGCCCAGCTCCTCGGACACGATCTGCTCGACCTCCGCGAAGCCGAACGGCTCCACCTTGTCCTGCAGCCGCGCGAGCGCGTCGACGTACGGCGCCGGCAGCATGTCGCCGCGCGTCGAGAGCAGCTGACCGAGCTTGATGTACGTCGGGCCGAGCCGCTCGAGATCGGCGGCGAGCTCCTCCGGCTTCCCGTTGGCCTCGGTTACGCCCCCGGCACCCGCCACGTCGTCGAGCCCGGCACCGCGGACGAGATCCCCGCGGCCGTACTTGATCAGCAGCAGGCTGATGTCCTTGTATCGCTTGAGGTGCTGCGGGCGCACGGAGATGACCATGCCGCGCATGCTCCCGCGCCTGGGCGGTCCGATGTCGAAGCCGCGCCGCGCGGCCGCGGAGTTAGCCGGTGATCCCCTGCACTACGAGGTCGGCGAGCAGTCGGCCGCGTCGACTCAGCTGCACCCGGCCTTCGGCGAGTGGGCCGGCTTCGACGAGGCCGTCGGCGGCGAACCGCTGCGCGGCGTCGCGACCGGTGCGGTTGAGGTCTGACACGGGATGGCCCTCGGCGAGGCGCACCCCGAGCAGGATGCGCTCGACCCGACGGCTCTCCGCACCGAGCACTTCCCGAGCCTGCGCGGGCGAGTGCCCGGCTTGCAAAGCGGCAGCGTGCTCGGCCGGCAGCCGGACGTTCCACCAGCGGACGCCGCCCACGTGGCTGTGGGCTCCTGGGCCGATCCCCCACCAGTCTGCGTCGGTCCAGTAGCCCAGGTTGTGCCGGCAGCGCGCAGTGTTCTCGCGGGCCCAGTTGCTGATCTCGTACCAGCCGTACCCGGCAGCAGTCAGCAGGTCGTCCGCAATCTCGTAGCGATCGGCGAGCACGTCGTCGTCGGGTGCGGCGAGTTCGCCGCGGCTGACCTGAGCGTGCAGTCGGGTGCCGGCTTCGACGGTGAGGCCATAGGCGCTGACGTGGTCAGGCCTCGCACCGACCGCGGTCCGGACCGATGCGGCCCAGTCGTCGTCGGACTCACCCGGGGTGCCGTAGATCAGGTCGAGGCTGACCGAGTCGAAGCCCGCCTCCCGAGCCCACTCGACGCACTGCTCCGGACGGCCCGGGGTATGCCGTCGCTCCAGGGTGGCCAGCACATGCGATCGGGCGCTCTGCATGCCGAAGCTGAGTCGCGTGTAGCCGCCGTCGCGAAGCTGCGCCAGATACGCCGCGTCGACCGACTCCGGGTTGGCTTCGCTGGTGACCTCGGCATCGTCGTCGAGGCCGAAGGTCTCGCGCACCGCCTCAAGGAGCCGCACCAGCTCGGTCGCGGGCAGCAGCGTCGGCGTACCGCCTCCGACGAAGACAGTGCTTGCCACCGGCGCGCGGTCACCCAGGACGCGCCGCGCCAGGTGCAGCTCGGCGACCGCGGCATCGACGTACGACGCCGCGGCGCCCGTGGTGTCGACGTAGGTGTTGAAGTCGCAATAACCACAGCGGTGGGCGCAGTACGGCACGTGGATATACACCCCGAACTGGCGCTGCCCCAGCTGCTTGAGGGCTTCGCTGGGAAGCAAGCCATCGACCGGCGCCGGGTCGCCCGGTGGAGCGGTCGCGGCCACGTGGAGAGCCTACGACTGTCGCCTACCTGACAGCGACTCCCATGTCGCCGGTGGCAGCCTTGACCCACCACGCGACATGGGGGTGCAGCCGTGCGACGAGCATTAGCTGTGGCAACGATTCTGCTGACCCAGGCCCTTCTGGTCGCACCGGCGGGGGTCGCGGCGCCGTCATCGCGGTGCACATACCCCAACGTCAGAGGACCCGCGGACTACTCAGCGGACCATCAAGCGCAGGCCGCGAAGGCGCCGGTCGTCGAGCTGACCGACAAGCACGATGCGACCCGCCCGCTCGAGATCACCTACCGGCATGCACCGGGAGCCACGGTGTTCCACCGGGCGGACGTCAACGTCCAGTACGTCTTCCACACCCTCCGGATCAATTCCCGGGCAACGAAGGCACACCTGTGGATGCGCGCCGAGTTCTCGGAGCAGGCCACCGACATCGACCTCTACGCGTACTCGCACGCCGGATCTCAGATCGCCTACTCCGAGTCGTCCAACAACGACGTTGTCGACACTGTGATCGGTTATGTGTTCTACGACCCCGAGACCGGCGGTCCCGGCTTCGAGAACGTCAACGGCGCCCCCGTGCGCCGCTGCCGTGCCTACACCGTGGAGACCCAAAACAGCATGGTCGTCGCCGAGACCCCGGTGCGGTTGCTGCTGTGGCTGGGCCCGTCGGGCAAAGGTGGCCACTGAGCTCTCGGCTCAGCGCGTCACTCTTACTGCTGGTTGGTGGACAGGGCGGCGATGAAGGCCTCCTGCGGCACCTCGACGCGGCCGATCGTCTTCATCCGCTTCTTGCCCTCTTTCTGCTTCTCCAGCAGCTTGCGCTTGCGGGTGATGTCACCGCCGTAGCACTTCGCGAGGACGTCCTTGCGGATCGCCCGGATGTTCTCGCGCGCGATCACCCGCGAGCCGATCGCAGCCTGGATGGGCACCTCGAACTGCTGCCGTGGGATGAGCTCGCGCAGCTTGGTGGTCATCGCCGTCCCGTAGGCGTAGGCCTTGTCCTTGTGCACGATGGCACTGAAGGCGTCGACCGCCTCGCCTTGCAAGAGGATGTCGACCTTAACCAGGTCCGCGACCTGCTCACCGGCCGGCTCGTAGTCGAGCGACGCGTAACCGCGGGTGCGTGACTTCAGCGCGTCGAAGAAGTCGAAGATGATCTCGCCAAGCGGCAGCGTGTAGCGCAGCTCGACCCGGTCCTCAGACAGGTACTCCATGCCGAGCAGGGTGCCGCGGCGACTTTGGCACAGCTCCATGATCGTGCCGACGAAGTCGGTGGGCGCGAGGATCATCGACTTCACGATCGGCTCGTAGACCTCCTCGACCTTGCCGCCGGGCATCTCGCTCGGGTTGGTGACGATGGTCTCGTCCCCGCCCTCCATCACCACGCGGTATACGACGTTGGGTGCCGTCGAGATCAGCGAGA
>DATLOQ010000121.1:0-7600 GCA_035536235.1 Mycobacteriales bacterium | reverse complement strand
AGCATCGGTAGTGGCCGTGGCGAACGTGGAGTACGCCGTCTCGGCGTACCGCTTCTGGAGGATCTGCACTGTCGTGTTGGCAACTGGGTTGCCGCTGGAGTCAGTGACCGTGCCGGAAAGCGTCGGGCGGTTGCCCGAGGTGATCTGGGTGAAGTTCGAGCTCAGCGTGACGGCGGACGCCGTTCCGGTGCCCTGGCTGGGCGTCGGGTTGGTGGTTGGCGCCGTCGTCGCACTCGGAGTCGCACTCGGAGTCGCACTCGGGGTGGCCGCCGTGACGCCCGGCTTCGGGCCGGTGCCGGTGCCGGTCACGGTCTTGTTGGTGGATCCGGAGTGCGGCAGCGCGACGTAGGGGAACGTCGTGCCGAACTCCTTGTCGTTGATGTTCACCGCGTCACCCAGGTCGTTCGGGTTGCCCACGAGCTCACCCTCGACGACCTGCAGGGCGATGTCGAGGACGTCGTCCGCGAGGCGACGACCGTTCGGGAAGCCCTGGTTGTCACCACCGACGACGCCGAGACGGTTCGGGCTGGCGGTCGGCGCGATGGACATGTTCAGACGCAGCACCTCGGACGGGGCGAGGGAGCCCTTGTCCTGGTTCAGCGCCGGAGTGTTGAGGTTGTCGACGCCGGTCAGGAAGACGGCGACGAGGTCGTTGCGCGGCTCGGCCGGGGCCTTGACGCCGTAGACGGCCTCGACCAGCTTGGGCAGCTCCGGCTTCGTCACGAAGTCGAGGAACTGGCCGTCGTTGGCCGGGGTGGAGTTGTTGAACCGGTCCTTCTTGCCGACCGGGATGACTACCTCGTTGACGAGTGGGTTGCCGAGGCGCGAGACCTGGGCGAGCGCGCCGGACTCGTTGGCCTGTCCGGGCTCACCGGTGAAGGAGTCGGTAGCGGCGAGGACCCGCGTGGTACGACGCTCCGTGGTGCTCCAGACGCCGATGACCGGATTGCGCCCGGCGTTGCCGCCGATGGCGAGCGCGTCCTTCGGCACCTGCAGGGCGATGGTGTTGGTGTTGAAGCCATTGAGCGTGTCCTGGCCGACCTCGCTGAAATTGCCGCCGTAGAGCAGGTCGAAGACGCGCAGGTCGAGGAAGAACGGGTCGTCGGCCTGACCGGCGAACGTGGTGCCCGCGCCGGCCGGAGTGGTGAGCGGGGTGATGGCCTCGTTGCGCAGGGCGGCGTAGTCGGGCATGGAGGCGTTGCCGACGTGCGACGGGGCGACCTTGCCGTTGTCGACGAGCAGCGTGCTGGCGCCGGCGGCGTTGATGACCTCGAGGTCATAGGTCTGACGGTGCAGCAGGTTCTCATCGGTCAGCGAGGTGACCGGCCCGTTGTTGAAGATGAACGAGTTGGGGTTGAGGTACTGCGACGTGAAGGTCCAGCGGTAGGTGATGTCCGCGAGCGCGTCGCCGTTGCTGTCGACCTTGATGTTGTAGGCGGTGTTGGTCGCCCACGGGTAGAAGTTGGGACCGCCGGCCGGCTCCTCGAACGGGATCCAGTTGGCGATCAGGGTGACGGAGTCGGGCTTGTCGGGGCTGACGAACGCGTAGACGTCGGTGTTGTCAGCCTGCGGGTCGCTGGCGATCAGCGGCGCCTCGCGGTGGCTGGAGGCACTCGACGTGCCGGGCCCGACGAGTGCGGCAGCGCCGGCAATCGTCGTCGCGGTGGCGGCGAGAGCCGCCAGCCCGCGAAGAGCTTTGGTCCGTGCCATGGAGCTCCTTCAGTAGTGATGGTCGTCCGGTTGCCCGGACTCATGGGTGCACTCAAGGCGTTCGGCTCAGCCGCCGTTCCGGACTGCGCCACCGAGAAAGAGATCCAGACGCCGAGCTCAGGCGAATACCTGGAGACCGCTTAGAGCAAGAGAGGGACCCCGTGGCGTCACAGCTGATCCGGCGGACTGGGCTTGTCGGAGGCACTGCTGCTCTCGGGCTCGCGCTTGTCGTGGGCGCCGGGGTGCTGGCCGAGCCGTCGACCCCAGCCGCGTCGACGGTGGCGTCAGACGTGTCTGCAGCCAGCTCAGACCCGCTGGACCGCGAGATCGCAACGCTCGAGGACCGGCTCCGCCGGCTGCCGCAGGACTGGGTCGGCTTCGCCTCGTTGGGCGCCGGCTACGTCGAGCTGTCGCGTCGCAATGCTGACCCCTCGCTCTACGCCAAGGCCGAAGATGCCCTCACGACGTCGCTGCGCTTGCACCCGGCCGACAACGCCCCCGCGCTGAGCGGACTCGCGACCCTCGCCGCTGCACGCCACGATTTCATCCGCGCGCTCGACCACGCGGACCGCTCACTAGCTATCAATGCATTCCACTCCCCGACCCACGGTGTGCGCGGTGATGCGCTGCTCGAGCTGGGTCGCTACGACGAGGCGTACGCCGCGTTCCAGCGGATGGTCGACCTGCGACCCGGCACCGCGTCGTACGCCCGCGTGTCCTACGCCTGGGAGATTCGCGGCGAGCTCCCTCGCGCGATCGAGACCATGGAGATGGCGCTGGAGGCTGCCTCGGCGACCCCCGATGTCAGCTTCGCCGCCTACCAGCTCGCCCTCCTTCATCTCGAGAACAGCGATGAGGCAGCCGCTGAGAAGGTCCTCGCCGCCGGACTCAGCCGCGATCCCGGTTCGTTCAACCTGGCTCTCGCCGGTGCGAAGGTCGCGATCGCGAAGGGCGACCTTCCGGCCGCGGCGGTCGGCTACCAGAAGGTCGTGTCAGGAGCGCCCCAGGCGAGCACGCTGACCGAGTACGGCGATCTGCTGGCTGCGCTCGGCCGCAAGGACGACGCTCAGGAGCAGTACGACGCGGCGCGCGCCTTCAACGCCCTCGAGGAGAAGGCCGGCGTGTCGCTCGACGCCGACGCCGTGCTTCTCGACGCCGACCTCGGCGATCCGGCCGCGGCGATGAGGACGGCCGAGAAGCTGCGCGCCAGCCAGGGCACCTCGGTGTTCACCGAAGACGCCTACGCCTGGGCGCTGCACGCCAACGGCCGCGACCGCGAGGCGATGACGCACGCGGACTCCGCGCTGCGGATCGGCACCCGCTCGGCCCTGCTGCACTTCCACCGGGGCATGATCGCGAAGTCTCTCGGTGATCGGGCCAAGGCGATCACCGACTTGAAGCTCGCTCTCACGATCAACCCGAACTTCTCGCTCCGGCTGGCTCCGGTCGCGCGTCAGGCGCTCCAGGACCTGCGCGGCTAACGGACATCGATTTCCCGCCTACGACGAAGCGGCCGCCTGTCCCTGCTAGAAGTAGCAGGACCAGACGGCCGCTCGACGCGTCAGAGCCGTGGGCTGTTAGGCCCGGCGCAGCGCCAGGTTGAGCGTGGACGTCGTGCCGTCAGTCACGGTGACGTTGCCGCTCTTGCTGCGGTAGCCCGTCGCCGATGCTGTGCACGTGTACGTCGACGGTGCCACGTTGCTCAGGGTGTAGGAGCCGTTGGTCGCCGTCGTCGTGGTCCCCGCCGTGCCGCAGCTGACAGTCGCCCCGGAGATGCCGGCCTTGGAGCTCGCATCAGTGATGACGCCGGTGATGGCCCCGGGCGTCGCGGTAGGCGGCGGCGGTGTGGTCGTGCCACCGCCACCGAGAGCGGCGGCGAGGTTGACGACGCCGATGCTGTTGCAGCCGCCGGAGCCCTGCGCGGTGTTCTTCAGCGTCGTGCGGGTCGACGCTGCGGTGGCTCCGGTCTTCCACATGATCATCGAGGCGACGCCCGAGACGTGCGGCGTGGCCATCGACGTACCGCTGATCACGCCATAGCTGTTGCTCGGGAACGTCGACCAGATGTCCTCGCCTGGAGCGGCGATCTCGACGTCGGAGTTGCAGTTGCTGAAGCTCGAGCGTCGCCCCGCCTGGTCGATCGAGCCCACGGACATGACGTCGCGGTGGAAGGCGGGGTAGTTGGCAGTCGCGTCACCGTCGTTGCCAGCGGCCGCGATGAGCAGCACTCCGGCCGCAGCGGCCTCGGTCAGCTCGGCGTCGAGAGCACTGTCCTTCGGCCCGCCGATGCTCATGCTGATGATCTTGGCGCCGCCCTTGGTGTGCAGCCAGTGGATGCCGGCGATGACGTCGGCGTAGTAGCCGTCGCCAGCCGCGTTGAGAGCCTTGAAGATCGCAAGAGGCGCGTTGGGCGCCACTCCGGCGACACCGACGCCGTTACCGGTGTTGGCCGCGACGGTGCCGGCGACGTGAGTGCCGTGCAGGTTGTCGTCGGAGCAAGACCCCTCGGTCACGATCCCGATGATGGCGTTCGCCATGGCACAGGCGACGGTCTTGTTGAGAAGATCGACGTGCGTGCGGTCGATGCCGGTGTCGAGGATCCCGACCCGTACGCCGCCGGTGCTCGGGAAGCTGCCCGCACCGAACGCCGCGTCCCAGCCCTCGGGCGCGTCGATGTCAGCATCCGCCACGCCGTTGACGAAGGAACCCGTGACCGGCTGGTCGGTGTTGTGCAGACCCCACTGGTCCTTGAAGAGCGTGTCGTTGGGGACACTCCGCAGGCTCGCCACGTAGTTGGGCTGGGCGTAGGTGACGTTGGGGTTGCGCTCGTAACGGGCGATCGCCTCCTCCGGAGTCCGACCCTCGGGGAGGCGTACGACGTCGAGGTTGAGGTGCTCGAACGAGTTCTCGACCCGACCACCCTGCTGCGCGTGCGCCGAACGCCGAGCGTCGGCGGCCGCGCCGGGGTCGAAAGCCACGAGGACCCGCTCCGGGTCACGGGCGTGCTGCGGGCCAGCGGGCTCGGGCCGAGCTGTCGCCGGCATAGCCACGGCCAAGCCCGCCACCATGGCGAGGGCGGTCGCGGAGCGGGCGATCGAGGGGAGCGACATGCATGTCCTCCAGCGGGTTGAGCGCAGCTGGCATCACTGCGCTGCTGATGAGGCGATGACTTCCCGACACGCGAACAGCTGGCCTGCGGCCGCCGTGCCACACGCCTGATACCCGTCGGACAGCAAAACCACACCATTCGGACATTCCGGACGAGCTCGAGGAAGCTTCGCTGGGCGTGGCACCGGAAGATTTGTCGCAGCGGCCTCCTACCGTCGGGCTCATGGCAGTGACGGCAGTTCAAGGCTCCTTCGACGAGCTCGGCACCCCCCTGCGCGAGACCACCTTCGTGGTGGTCGACCTCGAGACCACCGGGGGGTCCCCCCACCAGTGCGCGATCACCGAGATCGGGGCGGTGCGGGTGCGCGGTGGCGAGGTCGAAGGGACCTTCGCGACGCTCGTGCAGCCCGGCACGCCGATCCCGCCGTTCATCTCCGTGCTCACGGGCATCACCGACTCGATGGTCGCGACGGCGCCCCGCATCGAATCGGCCCTGAGGGCGTTCCTGGACTTCGCCCGGGGCGCGGTGCTGGTCGCGCACAACGCCCCCTTCGACCTGGGCTTCCTCAAGGCGGCCTGCGCGACCACCGGGCAGCGCTGGCCAGCGTTCGAGTCACTGGACACGGCGCGGCTGGCCCGTCGGGTGCTCACCCGTGACGAGGCGCCCGACTGCCGGCTCTCGACGCTAGCTCGGCTGTTCCGGACCAGCGCGGCCCCGTGCCACCGGGCGCTCGCCGACGCCCAGGCCACCGTCGACGTGCTGCATGGACTGATCGGCCGCCTGGGCAATGTCGGCGTGCACTCGCTCGAGGAGTTGCGCACCTTCTCGGCGCTCGTCGACCCGGAGCAGCGCCGCAAGCGGCATCTGGCCGACGCGATCCCGCACGCCCCCGGCGTCTATCTCTTCCGCGATGTGCAGGGTCGGGTGCTGTACGTCGGCACCAGCAAGGACCTGCGCACTCGGGTCCGCGGCTACTTCGTCGCGTCCGAGCCGCGCACCCGGATGGCCGAGATGGTCAAGATCGCCGAGCGGGTCGACCACATCGTCTGCAGCTCGGCCATCGAGGCGCAGGTGCGTGAGCTGCGGCTGATCGCCGAGCACAAGCCGCGCTACAACCGGCGATCGCGCTTCCCCGAGCGGTCCGTCTTCCTCAAGCTCACCGCCGAGCGGTTCCCCCGGCTCTCCGTCGTGCGCAAGGTCGGCGACGACGCCGCCACCTACCTCGGGCCATTCCCGTCGACCCGCTCGGCTGAGCTGGCCATGGCGGCCGCGCACGAGGCGATGCCGCTGCGGCAGTGCACGATGCGCATCACCGCCAGCACCGACATCGCGCCGTGCGTGCTTCACGAGATGCGCCGGTGCGGCGCTCCATGCGCGAGGCGAGAGGACGCGACGGCGTACGCCGTACACGCCGAGATCTTCCGTCGCTCCGCGCTGGACGACTGCGCGGGTCTCGTCAGCGCGCTCCGCCGCCGGATGGCGGCCCTGACGGCGCAGCAGCGATTCGAAGACGCTGCCCTGCATCGGGACCGGCTCGTCGCCTTCGTCCGGGCCGCAGAGCGCACCCAGCGCTTTCGCGCGCTCGCCGTCGTCCCCCAGATCGTCGCCGCCGCTCGCACGAGCACTGGTGGCTGGGAGATCGTCGTCATCCGTCACGGCCGCCTCGCCGCCACCGGAGCCGCGGCCCGGGGGGTCGACCCCCGCGCGGTCGCCGAGGCGCTGGTGACCACCGCCGAGCACGTCGAGCCAGGGCCGGGGCCGACCCCGCGCGCCAGCAGCGAGGAGATGACGGTGCTGCTGCGCTGGCTCACCACCCCAGGCACCCGGCTCGTGGACGTCCAGGGCACGTGGTGCTCGCCGGCTCATGGGGCTGGCGGCCAACTGAGGCTGCTCGAGGCGGCGTACGACGGACTCGCGGCCGTGCATGCCTTCGACGACCGGCGGCGGCTACGACCGCAGCACCGCCCGGCTCGGCCATGATCTCGGGTGAACCGCGAGTCAGCGCACCCGGAGCCGACGGCGTACGCCGAGTGCCAGCAAGCCGGCGCCAGCGAGACCGAGGGCAGCTGGCGCCCAGGGCAGACCCGTCGACGGCAGCGGGGACGGCGTCCGAACGGGTGCGGGCGCTGGCGCCGCCACTGGCTGACGAGCGGGCGGAGCAGCCGGTGTGCCGGCGCGGAAGGGCCACACTCCCTTGGCGAAGCGGACGACATGGAAACCGGACTCTTGGCTGGTCAGCCACATCTCGCCGCGCTCCGGGATGAACTCCACGTCGGCGCCCGCGCCGAATCCGCCGCTTCCAGTGCTCCCGTCCAGGCCGGCCTCACCCGGCACGTTGAAGTAGGCGAGCTCCTTCGGCCGCAGCGGGTCGCGGATGTCGAAGACCCGTACGCCGGAGCGCAGCATGCTGCAGGCCACGATCCCCGGGTCCACGGGGGACGGCACGCTGCAGTAGTGCCCGGTGTAGGGCCCACCCAAGAACGGCTTGGGGTCCCCCTCGGCGGCGAAGAGCGCCTGGTTGCCGGGCATGTGCACTTCGAGCCGCAGGTTGGAGACGACCTTCGGCACCTGCTCGTCGGAGATGTCGATGATCCGCGCGGCGCCGATCGATCCGATCGGGCCACCCTGGGTGGGAGGAGTCCCCCCGAACTCGTCGGTCTCGATGACGTAGGGCTTGCCCTTGATCGTCACGTGCAGGGCGAACTGCGGCGTGCTCTTCTCCGGCCAGGTGAGACGGCTGATGACCTTGAAGTCCGCACCCGCTTTCCGCGCCTGGATCTC
>DATLOQ010000120.1:0-4910 GCA_035536235.1 Mycobacteriales bacterium | reverse complement strand
CACGCGCGCGGGGCGACAAGCAGGACGCCTCGTCGGCAGGGACGCCGAGCTGACGATCCTGCGCATTGCCCTCGATGCGGCGCGCGCCGGCCGCGGTGGCGTGGTCGAGCTGGTCGGCGAGCCGGGCATCGGCAAGTCACGGATCCTCGAAGAGCTGGCAGCGCACGCGGCCGGGGTGCACCTGGTGACCGCGTCAGGGCACGTCTACGAGCGGCTGACGCCGTACCGCACCGTTCGCCAGCTGCTCCGCCGCGCACTGGGCATCGCCGAGGACGCCGACCAGACGACGGCCGGTGACCGGCTGCTCGAAGTGCTCCGCGCCGACGCGGCGGACCTGCTCCCGTGGGCGCCGCTGCTGGCGATCGCCGTGCACGCCGTCGTGCCGCCGACAGCGGTCGTCGACCAGTTGGATGAGGAGTTCCGCAAGGCCCGCCTGGAGTCCTCGCTCGTCCGCCTGCTCGAGCACGTGCTCGTCGGACCGACGCTCCTCGTGGTCGACGACGCGCACTGGGTCGACGAGGCCTCGGCAGACTTGGTGCGGGCCCTCCTCCGTGAGATCGAAGGGCGGCCCTGGCTCGTCTGTGTCGTGCGTCGCGACGTCGACGGTGGCTTGGTGGTGCCCCGCGAGAGCCGCCCTATAGCGCTGCGCCCTGCCGCGCTCTCGGATGAGGATCTGACGGTCCTCATCGACGAGCTGACCGACGACCGCCCGCTTGCCCCCCACGAGGCTGCTGCCGTCGTGCGCCGGGCGGGTGGCAACCCCCTCTTCCTGGCCGAGCTGGTGGCGGCGATGAGACTCGACGACGAGACCTCAGCCGACCAGCTGCCGGACTCGCTCGAGGCGGTGGTGATGGCCCGCATCGACCGGCTGCCGAGCCGGGAGCGAGCTCTCCTACGCCGCCTCTCGGTCCTTGGCGCGACTTTCGACCGGAGGCTGGCCGAGGCCGCACTGGCCGAGGAGATGCCCGCGCCGGATGATCCCACGTGGGCCCGCCTCGCCGACTTCGTCGCACAGGACCGGCCAGGGATCTTCCAGTTCCAGCACTCGCTCATCCGCGATGTGTCGTACGAGAGCACGCCGTATCGGCTGCGCCGTGAGCTGCACGCGAGGATCGGCGAAACCCTGGAGCGCGAGGCGAACGGCGACACGGCGTCGCTGGCTGGGGCGCTCTCCCTGCACTTCTCCAGCGCTCGCCGCTATCCCGCGGCGCTGCACTACTCACGGCTAGCCGCGGAGCACGCTCGGGGCGTCTACGCCTCGGTCGAGGCGGCGAACTACTACCGGCGAGCGATCGACGCTGCGGAGCGGCTGCAGCTCGACCCGGCCGAGCTGGCTCCGCTGCACGAGGCGCACGGGGACGCCCGGCAGCGCATCGGCGAGTTCCGTCGCGCCGCTCAGGCTTACCGCTCGGCCCGTCTCGCCTTCGCCGACGACCCCATTGGACACGCTCGGATGCTGCTCAAGCAGGGCATCGTCCGGCAGCGGATGGGTCGTTTCGCGCAGGCCCGGCGGTGGTTCTCGCGAGCCAAGAAGGCCCTGGCACTCCTGTCCGGCGACGAAGCAGCCACCCTCCGCTCGCAGGTCTCAGTCGCCTTCGCGTCCCTCGCCAAGGACGAGGGTCGGATGAAGCTCGTCGTGAAGTGGTCCACCCGCTGCATCGAAGAGGCGAAGATCGCTGGTGACAAGGAGTCGATGGCCCGCGCCTACTCCTTCCTCGACGCAACATTCGGGGTCCTCGGCGAGTGGGAGCGGGCGGCGTACAGCGACCGGGCGCTCGAGCTCTACGTGGAGCTGGACGACCTCTGGGGCCAAGGCGTCGTCCTCAACAACCTCGGCACCCGCGCCTACTGGCAGGGCCGCTGGGACGACGCCATCGCGCTGTACGAGCGTGGCGGCGCAGCGTGGGAGCAGATCGGCGACGCCGTCAACGCGGCCATCAGCGCGGTGAACATCGGCGAGATCCTCAGCGACCAAGGTCGCTTCGCCGAGGCCGAGCCGCTGATGCGCAAGTCGCTGCGGGTCTGGGCAGCGGCCGGCGACCGAGCCAGTGTCGCCTACGCCCAGAGCAACCTCGGCCGGCTGGCCGCCCGGATGGGCCGCTACGACGAGGCCATGGGCCTGCTCAACAGCGCCCAGGCGGAGTTCTCCGCGGCCGGTGCCGACGGCGAGCTGCGCGACGTCGAGGCGCGAATCTCCGAGTGCCTGGTGCTGCGCGGGGACGCTGAGCTCGCGCTCGCCTTCGTGGACCGCACTGGCGGAGGTCCCCCGAGCGGAAGCCAGCAGGCGCCGATGCTGTACCGGATCATCGGGCAGGCGCACGTGATGCTGCGGGACCTGGACGCAGCGGAAGAGGCCCTGCAGCGAAGCCTGGCGGCAGCCCACGCTCGGCGCACCGATTACGAGGTGGCGCTCTCCCAGCGGGCGTTGGCCGCGGTCGCCGAGCTCCGGGGGGCTGACGCCACCGCTCTCCGGGCCGAATCAGGCGCCATCCTGGCCCAGCTCGGCGTGGTCGAGGTGGCCGAGCCAGCGCTGCCGGCGGCGGTCCCCGCGCGCTGAGCGGCCGTAACCAGGGCCCGACGTCCTCCCAGACACAGTCAGACGGCCGGCACCGGGCCGGCCGTCTGACTGTGGGATGACGAGCGTCTAAGCGGTGGGCGTGATGAGCTCCCCGGACCCTTCGCCGACCATCAGGCCGGCGATCTTGGGGTCACCGGGGCCGAGGTTGCGGACCGTCGCCACGAGGTCGCCGTCCCCCTGGCGCTCAGACTGGAAGCAGGTAAGGGTGAATCCCGGTGTGCAGGGCGGCAGGAATGTCCGCTCCCCGGTCTGCTCGTTCAGCTTCGTCATAGACGCGAGCCTGTCGAGCGCCCGGCAGACGGTGACGTCGCAGACCATCGTCAGCGTGGCGTTGAAGGCCCCGACGTACGGATACGGGATCTCGTCGATGAACATCTCGAAGGTGCACTGGACGGTCTCTGCCCCTAGCGGGCAGTACCTGCCGGCGACCGCGTTGGCGTACAGCGTGTAAGACTGAGTGCCGGTGGCATTCGTCGCCGGGAAGTCAACCGTGCCGACGAGGAACCTCGTCGCGTCGGCGACGGTGCCGGTGCTGACCGCGCTCCGCACGCTGTAGTCGATGGTGCCGGTGTTGCAGGACACGGTGGGGCTGGTAGCCGGGCAGACGAACGGCGGGGGCGGCGGCGAGGTGGTCGTCGTCGTCAGGTCGCTGGCCGCGCGGTCCATCTGCAGCAGGTTGCCGGTGCCGGCAGCGTCGTTGAACTCATTCGCCTGCTTGGCCACCACCGTCCAGGTGTAGGTGCCCGCCTGGGCCGGGGTCGTGCCGGTGAATGAGACGACGACCTGCTCCCCCTGCGGCGTCTCCGCGTTGCGCAGATGAAGGACCCCGTTGACGAGCAGCACGGTGCCGCGGGTCGTCGTCGGCGCCGACGTGACGGCGTACCCGGCCGGCGGCGTGATCTCAGCGGAGCCGAGACGCTGCGCCAGCAGGTTGGTGAGCGTCACGCTGAACGGGACGGACGTGCTGGTGTGGCTGGACTGCGGCGCGACGACCGCGGAGTAGCACCGCCTCGTGCAGGCCTCCTCGGCGCTTGCTGCCGGCAGCTCGACGGCCAGCGCCGCACCGCCGAAGACCAGGGTCGCAGCCACCCCCGCCGCGACTGAGCGCAGCCGACCGCGCTCCCGCCGTGCCGCGTGCCTCGCCTGATACGCCGATCCGATCATGCTGTGCCCCCTCGATCCCACCGCGGCCGGCACCAGCGTCGGGTGCCGCATGTCGGAGGACATCGTGACGGACTTGAGCTCCTGGCGCTGTCGGCTTGCTGACACCGCAGCTATCGGCCTCCGGACATCGCGGACCAGCGGCAATCGGCGTCCGGCCCGAGCTCGCTCCCCCGGCACCGGCGCCGGGGACGCCGGTCAGGCGACGATGCTGACCGGGGTGCCCGGCTTGATGATCTTCGAAAGTGCGGTCGACGCCTCGGGGCGCAGCCGGATGCAGCCGTGGCTCGCCTTGCGCCCGAGGGAGGAGCCGGCGGAGGTGCCGTGCAGCGCGATCTGCCCGCGCCCCCCGGCGAAGTTCTTCAACACGTCGGAGAAGCCGGCGATGCTCAGCAGCCAGGGGCCGTAGCCGCTGCGCATGCTGAACGGGTAGATGTAGTCGATGTAAAACTCGCCCCGCGGCGTCGGGTAGCGGTCCTGGCCGACCGCGACGGTCTCCCGCATGACGACCTGGCCGTCCTTGTACAGCGTCATCCGGAACGCGCAGAGCTCGATCACGATGCGGTAGGGCAGCCCGGAGAGCTCGACATCCCGCACCCGCACCCACCCGTGGGTGAAGTTGGGCCGCACCGGCAGCTGCACCTTGATCCACTCACCCTGACGGGCCCGTACGACGAAGTCGAGCGGCAGCCCGTCCTCTTCGCGCGGGTTGCTCATCGTGCGGGTCGGCTTCGCCGCGCCGGGTGAGGCGTAGACCGGGATGGAGCTCACGATGACGCGAGCGCGAGTGGCTCGCGTGCTCGGCGGCGCTGGGGCCGGCGTGCAGGTCTTGGCCCGCGGCGGGCGGGCCGGGCGGGGAGAGCGCAGGCGGGGGGTGCGCGGCGGCGTGGCTTCGCGCGGAGCGGCTCGGATCGCCGGCGCGGTCTTGGCTGCCGGCGCGGGCTTCGGCGCCGGGGCGGGGGCCGCCACTGGCGCTGCTGGCGGCGCCACCTCGACGACCACCGGCGGAAAGGCCTCGGCGGCCAGCGGGGACGGCAGGGCGGTGTCGGTGCTGCCCGCGCTGGCCGGCTCGCCCTGAGAGCGCTCTCCGGCCGCGACGACGCCGAGGCCGCACGTCAGCGCGATGGCGGTCGCCAGCGCGACCACGACACCTCGGGAGCTCCGCATGCTC
>DATLOQ010000119.1:0-79709 GCA_035536235.1 Mycobacteriales bacterium | reverse complement strand
CGTCTTCCAGATCATGAGCGACAAGAGGTGGCGTCGCGTGGTGGCATCGCCGCAGCCGCAGCGGCTGGTCGAGGAAGAGCCGCTGCTCCAGGTGATCCAGGCCGGCCACGTCGTGATCGCCTCGGGCGGCGGGGGAGTGCCAGTGGTGGAGGAGAGCGGTCAGCTGCGTGGGGTCGAAGCAGTCGTCGACAAGGACCGCACTGCCGCCCGCCTGGCCCGACGGGTCGACGCCGACGTGCTGCTCGTCCTCACCGACGTCGCCGTCGTGCAAGCCGGGTTCGGTACGCCGGAGGCCCGTCCGCTGCGTCGTCTCTCGGCGGGCGAGGCCCGCGAGCTGCTGGCGGCGGGGGAGTTTCCCGAAGGCTCGATGGGGCCGAAGGTGTCCGCCGCCTGCGACTTCGTCGAGTCGGGTGGCCGGCGCGCGGTGATCACCGACCTGGCCAGCGCCGGCGACGCGGTCTTCGGCGACGCCGGCACGCAGCTCACTGCCTGATGCGGGTCGTCAGCTGGAATCTCCGGTCCCTCCGCGACTCCCGCGTCAACGTCGTCGCTGTCGTGCGCGAGCTGGCGCCGGACGTGCTGTGCCTGCAGGAAGCCCCGCGCTTCGTCTTCCCGACCCGTCAGGCGAAGCGGCTCGCCGCCGACTGCGGGCTCGCGGTGGCCACGGCCGGATTTCCGGTGGGCGGGCTGGCCGTGTTGATCCGGCCGGACATACGAGTGGTCGCTGGCCTGCGCATCCCGTTGCCGTGGAAGGTGGGCCGGCACCGTCGGGGGGCAGCTCTCGCCATGCTCGAAGTAGCCGGCTCGCGAGTGGTCTTCGGGTCCTTCCACCTCGGCCTGTACGCCGACGAGCGGGCGCACCACGCGACCGTTCTGCTAGACCGAGTGGCAGCTCTATCGACTCCTGTGGTGCTTGCCGGGGACGTCAACGAGAGCGACGACGGCCCGGCCTGGCGCGCTCTTGCGGCGTCGTACGTCGACGCGTGGGGGTACGCCGGCACGGGCGACGGCCGCACTTTCAGCACCCGCCGACCGCGGCGGCGTATCGACGCGGTGTTCGTCGACCGCCGCCTGACGGTGACGTCGTGCCAGGTGATCGCGACCGACGCGGTCGCGGGCGCTAGTGACCACCGGCCGCTGCTCGCGGTAGTCGACCCGCCCGACCTGTCCGTTTCACGACATTCGGCCTAGTTCGTCACGTTCGCACATATGCTGCGGCCGGTCGGCCCGACGGCGGCCGCGACATGTCACGGGAGACCCCAGTGGACGCATACGCCTTTGTCAGGGAGACGACCCGCGAGGGCCTCGACCGGCTTGCCGCCCTCGTCGGCGACGAATCGGGTGTCGTCTCCTTCGTCCCCCTCATCGGGGCTTACGCCGCCTTCGTCAAGATCAGCGACGAGGATCCAGGCGTCGTGCGCCGCGCTTTCGACTCGGTAGCCAAGATCGACGAGTTGATGAGCGTTGACACGTTCGTCGGCTCGTCACCGGGCGCTCGGGGTGACGTCGACGTCGCGCCCCCGCGCACAGGTGCCTCACGCCTGAGTGCGGCTCGGCTGTCGCAGCCCTCAGCAGACCTCTGGGGCCTCGACATCCCCCCGATCTCGCCGATCCCCATGCCGATGCGTGGCGGAGTCGGGACGCTGGTGGCTTTCGTCCAGCTCACCACGGAACCCGGCGCGACCACAGAGGTGTACGCCCAGATCTCGACGATGCCCGGCGTCGTCGGTGCTGCCGTGATCGCCGGGCCGACGGTGGGCGTCCTGGTGGAGATCACCGCCGAGGACGAGCACGCGCTCGCCTTCGCGGCGGAGACAGTCGCGTCCGCCACCGGGGTGGACGAGGTCTCCATCAGCGTCGGCGTCACCCGTCTCGGCGCAGGCCTTAAGTACCGCTGACTCCGATGGCTGCCGTTCGCCGTGCGGAGGGACGCTGCTTCTCCTGCGGCGGCGGGATATCGGCCGAGGAAGCGCTGTGCCCGGTCTGTGGTGAGCCGACTGGCCCACCTGAGCGGAAGATCGTCACCCTCCTCTTCGCGGACATCACCGGCTATACCGAGATGTGCAGTCGGCTGGACCCGGAGCAGGTCTTCGAGGTGATGCGGCCGGCCATGACGTCGCTGCGCCGAGTCGCGGAGAGCTTCGGCGCGACAGTGCCGCACATCGCGGGCGATGGGTTCATGGCCGTGTTCGGCGCGCCGACTGCACATGAAGACGACGCGGAACGGGCCGTGCGCGCCGCGGAAGCGCTCCAGGAGCAGATGCGGCGAGCCAACGCGGCGTCCCGCATGCCGCTGCCGCCACTGCGGGTCGGGGTCGAGACGGGAGAGGTCCTGGTCGCCGCGTCGCGCGAGACCGTTGGCTTCTCGGTGTCCGGAAGCACCGTGAACCTGGCGGCGCGGCTCTGCGACCTTGCCGCACCCGGGCGATGCCTTGTCGGCCCCGCGGCGGCGGCCCTCACCGAGAAAGTCATCTCGTACAGCGGCGTGCGGCGCCGACGGGTGAAGGGCCTGCCGGATCCGGTGCCGGCGCGCGAGCTCGTCGGCGTCCGCACCCAGCCGTCTGCTTCCGGTCAGCCGCGGCGTCCCGCGCGGTTCGTGGGCAGGGTCGCCGAGCTCGAGGCGCTCGTCGTGGCCGAGGCTGCCGTGCGCGAGTCTGCGCGGTCCGCGATGTTTCCGATCATCGGCGAGCCGGGACAAGGCAAGACGCGGCTCGCTGCGGAGTACGCCGGCTCGACCGACGCGACGGTGCTGCGAGGGCGCGCATCGTCCTACGGTGAGCGGTTGCCGCTCTCCGCTCTGGCTGACGCCATCGCGGGTCACCTCGGGGTGACCGCCCCGCTCGGCGATGTCGATCCGGAGACCGTCGTCCTCTCCCGACTCGAGTCGATGGGGATGCCCGACGCCGCCCAGGTGTCGCCTGGACTGGTGCGCCTGCTCGGCGGTCGATCTCGCGGTCGCGCGGACGGTGCGGTCACCGACGTCTCGGCGGCACGTCGACTCGTCGAGTTCCTGGCGGAGCGACGCTTCGTCCTCATCATCCTGGACGACCTCCATGCCGCGGACGACGAGCTGCTCGGCGCGCTGGCTGATGTTGCCGCGGGCGGCTGGCGTGGTCCGGTGCTCGTCCTCGGGCTCTCCCGGCCGGGCGCTGACCTGGGGACCCGGGCCGGCATCCGCCTGGGCGGATTGGCTGAGGCTGACATGTCGGCGATGCTGTGCGAGCTGGCCGGGGGTCAGCTGCCCGTCGACGCGCAAGCGCACGTGCTCGCGCGCGCGGGCGGCAACCCGCTGTTCCTGGCCGAATGCGCTGCGATGCTGGCCGAGACCGGCGCGATTCGCAGGGATGTGGACGGCCCGGTCGTGGTCGAGTCGGCGAGGCTGCACGCCATCCCGAGCTCCATGCGGACGTTCATCGCTGCGCGCCTCGACTCGCTTCCGGTCGAGGAGAAGGCAGTCGTGCAGGCGGCTGCTGTCCTGGGGGAGCGGATCTGGGACAGGGCCTTGCCAGCCGAGTCGGCCGGCCCGCTCCGCGCATTGATCGAGCGTGGGCTCCTCCAGGTCGCCGAGCCCAGCATGGTGCCCACCGCCACTGAGTACTGCTTCACGCACGATCTGATCCGGGAGGTCGCGTACGAGTCGGTGTCGCACCGGACCCGCCGTGAGAGGCACGCCGCCGCGGCAGACTGGCTCCTTTCGGTCGCGGCTTCGGACGACGAGTTCGAGCCGCCGTCGGCGTTGCTGGCGCACCACTACCACCAGGCATTCCTGTTCGGGGCAACCCAGGGCGATCCCGACTGCGGGCTCGCTCGGGCTGCCGTACGACACCTCTCGGCCTGGGCAGCTCAGCTGTACTCCACGCGGGCCCGCCCTGCCGAGGTCGCCTACTCGTCCGCCTTGGAGGTCGCCCGCGCAGCGCCCCAGTGCATCGACCGTGCTGTACGCGCCGAGCTGCACGTGTCCCACGCGAGAGCGTGCGTGGAGATGAGCCGGTACGACGAAGCCGACGCCGACGTCGGGCAGGCGTTGCTTCTCGCGCCAAGCGACTCGAACCCGAAGACGTTCTGTGCAGCGCAGCTGGTCAAGGCTCAGACGATCCGGCTCCGCGGTTCTGTCGACGGGGCCGCGCTGCTCCTCGATGAGATCACCCCGGTGGTCGAGAGAGCAGACTCTGTCCGCCTGCGGGCGGTCCTGGCTCTCGAGGTGGCTATCGTTCGTCAGTACGAGGACTACACCCGGCTTCCCTGGCTTCTGCGTGACGCCTACTCCGCGTGTGTCCGAGCAGACGATCTACGCGGGCAGTACGACATGGCTCACAGCCTGGCGTTCGTCCAGTCGATGGAGGGCGGTGCGGACTACCGACGCTGGCTCGGCGTCGCGTCGTCCCTGACCACCGAGGACGACCTCAGAGGAAAGGCCCAGCTGCGGCTGACTAGAGCAGCGCTTGCCTTGAACCGGGGCGAGTACGCCGATGCCGCCGCTGGTGCCGTCGAGTGCGAGCAGATGGCGATCGATGGCGGATTCGACGTGGTGGCCGCCGATGCACTCGTCTACCGGATCACGTGCGCCGCCGAGTCCGGAGATCTGGCCGCAGGTGAGGCGCTCCTCAGCCGCTTGATGGAGTTCTGCGCCCACCGTGGATGGCTGCGTATTCCTGCGCTCGGCCTCAGTGCTGGTGCGTCCCTTGCTGTCCGCTCCGGTGAGCCCGCTAAGGCGCTCGAGCGCCTGGCGGAGGCGAACCGGCTCTTCGACTCCGTTGGCGCGAGGTTCGAGCGGCTCGAGGTCGACATCGCTGCGGTGGGCGTCCGCGCAGACTCCGGGCATTGGCCGGAGATCGGTGCGATGACCCAGGCATTGGTCGACGCGCTCGAGCCGCCGGGTTGGGGTCTCTACGTCCTCAGGTCGAGGGTTGTCGCCGGCCGGGCGGCGCTCGCATCGGGGGCACTCGACGCGGCGGTCCTGCTGGCCGCGGCGCTGGACGGGGCTCGGCGTCATGACGCACCGGTGTGGGGTGCGTTGGCCGCGGTGTCGCTCGAGCAGGCGCAGCTGCTCGCGGGTCAGCCCGCCAGCACCCGACTCGAGTCCCCCACCGACTCGGCTCAGGTGCGCGCCGTGGATGCCGAGAACGGTGCGTTGCGCGCCTGGCGGACCGGCGACTCGGCCGAGTCCGCGGCGTGGCTGCGCGGCGCGGTATCACACTGGGAGTCGCTCGGACTCACGGCGTGGCTCGGTCGCGCACTCGTCTGGATGTCGATCGCCGAGCGCGCAGCGGGTGATCTCGATGCCGCGGCCGCAGCGGCGGATCGTGCTCGCGAAGTGCTGGTTCGACTCGACGCGCCGTCGGATTTGATCGCGACGGCTGAAGAGGCGTTCGTCGCGGTGCGCTAACCGTCGCGCATGCGCACCGGCGTTGCCACCTGCCGGCTCGACGTCGAGCGGGACGAGGCGGGCTAGAGTCGTCGGAGGGGGTGCGGCGACGTGGTACCGGCGGAGCAGGTCGAGGCGGCGCCTGAGCGTCGCCTGGTGACGATGCTCTTCGCTGACCTGTCGGGCTACACCGAGCTGTGTGCACGGCTGGATCCTGAGGATGTGCACGACGTGGTGCGTCCGGCGATGCGGGCGTTGCGCGCGGTGGCGGAGTCTTTCGGCGCGACGGTCCCGGGCATCCAGGGTGATGGGTTCCTGGCGATCTTCGGCGCGCCGCTGGCTCATGAGGACGACGCGGAGCGGGCGGTGCGCGCGGCGTTCGGGCTGCACGACGCGCTGCGGCAGATCAACACTGGTGACCGGCCATTCGTGGTGCCTGAGCTGCACATCGGCATCAACACCGGTGAGGTCGCGGTGTGGTCTGGTGGTGGGCCGCTGGACGTCTCGGTTGCTGGGGAGGCGGTGAACTTGGCGTCGCGGCTGTGCGGCTTAGCCGCGCCCGGGGAGGTCTGCGTCGGAGCGCGCACTGTGGAGCTGACCCGGGGGCGGGTGGACTTCGACGAGGCCACGACCACCGTGGTGCGGGGCATCGCCGAGCCGGTAGCGGTCTACCGCGCGCTGGGGATCAACGCCGACGCCGTCGCGGGCCGTCGCACCCTGTCGCTGAAGGCGGGCTTCGTCGGCCGGACGTCGCTGCTGCGTGAGCTCGACGTCCTCCTGGAGGCGGCGCGGACGACCCAAAAGAGCCAGGTGGCCGTCGTCGTCGGGGAAGCGGGCAACGGCAAGTCGCGGCTGGCTCTGGAATGGTCCGGCTCCTACGACGATGTGACCGTGATCTCGGCTGGCTGCTCGGCGTACGACCAGGGGGTGCTGACTCCGTGGTCGGCGATCGTGGCCCAGCTCGGTGAGGTCGAGCAGGTGATGCCGACCGGAGACGACCCGGTCGCTGCTGCGCTGCACACCCTGCGCGAGTTCGTCGAGCCGCTGGCCGGCAAGCAGCCCGTGGTGCTCATCCTCGACGACCTCCACTGGGCGCCGGCTGACTCGGTGCGGCTGCTCGAGGAGGTGCACGCGGCGCCGTGGGACGTGCCGGTGGTCGTTCTGGGGCTGACCCGCCCGGACGGGTGGTCAGGGCAGTGTCCCTCCTATCCGCTCGGGCCGCTCGACGAGGCGGAGATGCAGGACCTGCTGAAGGGAACGCTGGGCACGTCGCTGCCCGGCCCGGTTGTGTCGGCGCTGATGCGCCGATCGGGCGGCAACCCGCTTTTCCTGGAGGAGTGCCTTGCGCTGCTCGTCGAGTCGGGCGGAGTGGTGATCGACGAAGGCACGTTCGAGGTTGACCTCGCGCAGGTCGCGGCGATCCCCACGTCGATGCGGCAGTTCATCGGGGCTCGGCTGGACGCGCTGCCCACCGCGGAGAAGTCCCTTGTCCAGGACGCGGCGGTGGCCGGTGATGCGGTGTGGGACGGCTGGCTCACTCACGTCGATCCGGGTCGTGACGTCGGTGCGCTGCTTGACTCGCTGGAGCGGCGCGGTCTGCTGCGTCGCAGTCCGGCCACCTCGGTCCGAGGCAGCCGGGAGTACGTCTTCAAGCACGCCCTCATCCGCGAGGTCGCGTACGGGTCGCTGTCGAGGCGAACGCGGGCGGACCGGCACCTCTCCGCGGCGGGGTGGCTCGCCGACGCGTCGACGGACTCCGGGACTGCGATCCCGTCGGTACTGCTGGCCCACCACTACGCATCGGCGTGGGACCTCGTAGCGGCAGACACCGCGACATCGGGGCACCCGAGATGCGGCCTGGCCAGCGCGGCGGTCGAGCATCTCGCTCGGCACGCCGACGAGCTCGGCGCCGGTCAGCCGCGCCGCGCCGAAGCGACGCTGACCCGCGCGCTCGGCATCGTCGGCGCCGCGCCGGAGTGCTTTCCGGCGAACGTCAGCGCCGATCTGGCCACGGCTAGGGCCGCCGCTCGTTTCGACCTTCAGGAGTACGCGGGTGTGTTCGCAGACCTCGACGACGCCGAAGTGGTCATGGACGTCGACACCGAGCCGAGCTCTCGCGGCTGGGCTCGACGCCTGCGGGCTCAGACGCTGAGCGCCCTGAGCCGGGTCAGCGAGGCGGAGCCGGTGTTCGAGGAGGCACTAGCCCTGCTCCAGTCTGCGGGTGATGCCGTGGGGATGGCCCACACGCTCAGATACCAGGCGTTCAACGCGCGGCTGACCGATCGGCGTGCCTACCTCTCCGGACTTGCTCGCGCGTACGACGCGTTCGTCGCGGCCGGAGACCTCGCCGGGCAGCGTGACGTCGCGATCGACCTGTCCTACGAGCTGAGCACCGAGGGCGGGGCGGCCTTCAGCAGGTGGTATGCGATTGCGGAGGCATCGACCGACTTCGACAGAGACCTCCGTGCCCGGGCTTCACTACGACGCGCGGGGGCGTTTGTTGCGCAGAACCGGGGCGAGAACCACGTGGCTCTGGAGCTCACCAGGTCGGCCTATGCGGATGCGACAGCGGTCGGCGCTACCCGCGTCACCGTCGACGCGCTGATCTGCCGGCTGGCAGCCACCTCCGCACTGGGTGCAGCGGAGGAGAATGAACGCGTCTTCGTCGCTGCGGTGACGCTTGGTGACCGGCTCGGTCTGCGTCGTCTCATCGCGATGGCGCACATCCACTCGGCCCGACCGAGGCTGCTCATGCGGGACCTGCCGACCGCCCTGATGCGAGTAAGCGTCGGGCGAGAGCTGTTGGGGGAGATCGGAGACCTTCTCAACCCGGACGCCGATCTGGCAGGACTGGCGATCGCTCGAGACAGTGGAGACTGGTCGCACGCAAGCGTGCTAGGTGAAGCCGCGGTCGTCCTGCTGGAGCGTCAGGGGGAAGTCCTCTACGCGGTGCCAGTGCGGCTCGACCTGGGCCGGGCGGCGCTGGTAGGGGATCCCGGGCGCGCGGTCGTCCTGCTGGCCGAGGCCCTCGACGCAGCACGCCGGCAGGACACCCCGCAGCACGGAGCGCTGGCCGCGTCGTGTCTCGAACAGGCCCAGCTGCTGAGCGGTCAGCAGACGTCACAGCGCATTGGCACGGCGCCTGAGCACAGCGTCGAGCTCGAGGCGACGGCGAGCGAGAACAGCGGTTTACGCCACGCGGTGCGCGGCAGCTGGGTCGAAGCCGCCGAGTGCTTCCACACCGCAGCGACAGCCTGGGCGACAATCGGGTCGACGGTCTGGCTTGCCCGCGCACTGCTGTGGCAGAGCGAGTCAGCCCGCCGGGCCGGTGTGGCGCAGCCGGCCGAAACAGTCGAGGTGGTCGATCAGCTCCTCAACGACCTCGGCAGTCCCGCGGGTCTGCCCAGCGTCTTCGTCGGCCAGCTGACGTCGATCGCCGGCTAGCTCTCGCGGCTCCTCTGGCTTTCTCGCGGCGTACGTCACGCGAACCGTGCGGCGGACCGATCGTGGTTGACCGCGTACGTCGGCGCACAGATCGACATGGAAGCGCGAGTCAGGGGTGGGCGTACG
Source organism: Mycobacteriales bacterium (assembly GCA_035536235.1). Taxonomy (GTDB): domain Bacteria; phylum Actinomycetota; class Actinomycetes; order BP-191; family BP-191; genus DATLNF01. The sequence goes on along the minus strand of DATLOQ010000119.1, from coordinate 70,774 downwards.
ACGGCACCAGCTGGCCGGCCAGCTGCTCGAGGAACAATCCGATGTCGGTGACGATGCCCACCGCCTGCGCCGAGCCGCGGTCGGCGAGCTTGGTCACCGTCGCCGGGTTGATGTCCACGCAGACCAGCGGGATCGACGCCGGCAGGATGTTGCCGGTCGCGATCGAGTGCAGCATCGTCGCGACCATGATGGCGAATCCGACGTCGCGCAGCTCGCCGCGCATCGCCCGCTGGCCCTCGATGACGTCGGTGAAGACGTCCGGCAGCGGGCCGTCGTCGCGCACCGACCCGACGAGCACGAAGGGCTTGTCCGCCTCCACCATCGCGTGCATCACGCCGCCGGTCAGGACCCCTTGCGTTACGGCGTCGGCGATGGAACCGGCCCGACGGATCGTGTTGATCGCTCGGATGTGGTGCTCGTGGCCGTGCTCGACACCCGACCCCTTGGCCAGGTCGACCCCCAGCGAGGTGCCGTAGAGAGCCGACTCGATGTCGTGGGTGGCGAGTGCGTTGCCGGCGAAGAGGACGTCGACGAAGCCGGCTCGCACGAGCGCAACCATCGCGGGTGCCGCCCCGGTGTGCACGACGGCGGGGCCGGCGACCCAGAGGATCCGCTTGCCTTCCTGGCGCACATTGCGCATCTGCTCGGCGATCTGGCGGACCAGCAGCGCCTGCGGCTTCTCACTGGAGATGGAGGAGGACATGAACTCGAACGTCTCGGCATTGGAGGAGTGCTCCTTCGCCGGCAGGACGACCTTCACCCCGCTGGCACCGCAGACGACGAGCTCACCGGCGATGACATCGCTCACCGGCACGGTTCGCACTCGGCCGTCGCGGTAGACGAGCCCGCAGTCCATCTCCGGCTGGTCGACGGGGATCCAGTGCCCGTCGACCCGGACGAGGGTGTCGAGGTTGGTCGTCGAGTAGAAGTCCTCCGGGAAGACACCGGCTCGGTCAGCCGGCTTCAGGACCGCCTCACCGGGATGGACCTGGTTGACGCCGTGGATCTGCAGCCGCATCAACACGCGCTGCAGCTGGTCCTCGTTCTCCGCGCCGACCCGAATGGTCGCCTTCGACGGGTCGTCGTGGTTGCGGCCGAGGTCGAAGTGCTCGATGACGTAGTCGCCGCCGTACTCGAGCACGTCGTCGAGCACCCTGGCCAGGATCCCTGAGTCCATCAGGTGACCGCTGATCTCGACTGTCTCACTCGCGGGCACTTAGACCACCGCTCCGTCGTCGGGGCCGTCGTCGATCGACGGGCCGTCGCGCAGGCGGGACACCAGAAAGGCGATACCACCGAGGATGCCGAACACGCCGAACACCTGGACCTCTTGAGCCACGTAGACGTTGAAGACCGGCAGCAGGAAGAGCGCGATGAAGCCGAAGGCGATAGCGGCGGCTGCCAGCTTGGTGTTGTAGTCGGGCTTGGGCAGCGGCGGGGGCGGTGGCGGGACGTAATGGCCCTCGTCCACCTCCACCGGCTCGGGTGGCAGGTCCAACGGGATGCTGATCGACCGCGGCTCGTCACCGGAGGTGTCCCGGAGGGTGACGTCGAGGTCTTCGGTCACCGGCCAGCGCGCCACTTGCTCGTCGACCGGGGCGTCCCAGTCGGCGACGATGGCATCGAAGGCCGCGTCGTGGTCGATGGGCTCCAGCTCGGCCACCATCCCCGGCAGCTCGCGGGCGACGACGTCGTCGGCCGCATCGCGGCGCTCGCAGTCGACGTAGAGCCGGTCATGGGGCGTTGTGAAGCGCGGGCGGGCGTAGCCCTCGAGCGCGGCCGGCGGCGCCGGCTCGACGTAGGCCGCTACCCCCGCATCCTCCCAGGCGTCGAGCACCGCGTCGGCGACCCGGTGATCGACCTCACGCAGCAGCGTGAAGTAGTCCGCGGCCAGCGCGTTGGCGCGTACGCCGGCGGGCATCCGGCGTACGTCGTCGTCGTCCAGCGGGCCCTCGCTCACCAGCTCATCCGCTCGGGGTGTGCTTGCGGACGAAGTCGAGGCTGCCGTCGAAGATGGCCGGAGCGTCGTTGTCGAGCGTCGCAACGTGGTAGCTCTCCTCCAGCACTCGCTCCTCGACGTCGCTGGTGCCGATCTGGGCCAGCAGCAGCGAGGTGCTCGCTGCCTCGACCACGTGGTCCGTCCGGCTGCGGAAGACCAGGGTCGGACACTCGATCCGCCCGAGGTCAGCAGACGTCGTACGCCACATGTCCGGCAGCGACGCGGCCGCCTTCAGCGGGATCTTCGGATAGCCCACCTCGTCCATGCCGGGCTTCTTGATGTCGTTGATGATGCCGGGCATCCCGGGGACGACCTTGGACAGCAGCGGCAGCAGCTTGAAGTCCTTGCGCAGGGTCAGCAGGCTCGGGTTGACCAGCACGAGTCCGCGGACGATCTCGCGGTGCTCCTCGGCCAGCCGAAGGCTCAGGCAGCCACCCATCGACAGACCCAGAACGAAGACGTGATCGCAACGCCCGGCGAGATCGAGCAGGCCGCGTTGCGCCTCGGCGTACCAGTCGGTCCACCGGGTCAGGTTGAGGTCCTGCCACCGGGTGCCGTGACCGGGCAGCCGGGGTCCCAGCACGGTCAGCCCAGCCGCGCTCAGGTGCTCGCCCCACGGGCGCATGCTCGCGGGTGAGCCGGTGAAGCCGTGCACGAGCAGCGCCCCTACTGGGCCTCCCGGGAAAGCGAACGGTTCAGCGCCAGGACGGACGGGCACGGGCATGCTCCTCGGGGTGCTGCGCTGCGGGCTGGCGCTGCCATCGTACGGCGTGCCGGGGCCGGTATGGACTCTGCTCAGCGCGATCTCTAAGGTCAGGCGCGGCGGGGGAACGAGGTCGGGCGAGAGGTGGCTGGGTGTTCTACTGGGTGGTCAAGCTGGTCTTGACACCGATCCTGCGCACTCTCTTCCGGCCCAAGGTCGAAGGCCTCGAGCATCTGCCAGCCGAGGGCGGGGTGATTCTCGCCTCCAACCACCTGTCGTTCTCCGACTCGATCTTCCTGCCGCTCGTCGTGCCGCGGAAGATCACCTTCCTGGCCAAGAGCGACTACTTCACCTCCGGGGGCCTCAAAGGCCGGCTGAAGGCCGCCTTCTTCAAAGGCGCCGGACAGCTGCCCGTGGACCGCACTGGAGGCCGGGCATCGCACGCGGCGTTGGAGACGGGCAAGCGCGTGCTGCGCGAGGGCAAGCTGCTCGGCATCTACCCCGAGGGCACCCGGTCGCCCGACGGGCGGCTCTACCGCGGCAAGACCGGCGTGGCCCGGATGGCGCTGGAGGCCGGCGTGCCGGTCATCCCGGTGGCGATGATCAACACGTTCGAGATCCAGCCGCCCGGGCAGGTCATCCCGAAGATCCAGAAAGTCGGCGTGCGCCTGGGCAAGCCGCTCGACTTCTCTCGCTACGCGGGCATGGAACACGATCGGTTCGTGCTCCGATCAATGACCGACGAGATCATGTACGAGCTGATGCAGCTCTCCGGTCAGGAGTACGTCGACAAGTACGCCACGTCGGCCAAGTCGGAGATCGCCGACGCGTCGGCGGCGGCCCGCGAAGCCATGGTCAGCGACGCGCCGACCCGCCGAGCGGGGTAAGCCCTCCAGTCTGTCTAGCTGGCGATGCCGGCCCGGCGCCGGAGCAGCTCCGCGTCGGTCACCACCAGCCGCCGTCCAGCCACCTCGAGCATGCCGCGCTGCTGGAAGTTCTGCAGGATCTGGTTGACGCTCTGCCGCGAGCCGCCGACCATCTCGGCCAGCCGGGCCTGGGTCACTGCTACCTCTACCGGGTTTCCATTGGCGGCCAGCCCGGAGTCCTGCGCCAGCCGGAGCACGACCTTGGCGACCCGTCCGGGCAGGTCGAGGAAGACGAAGTCGGCGGTCTGCTCGGACAGCCGGCGCGCCAGCGCTCCCATCACGCGGAGCAGCTGGTCGAGCACCGCCGGCTGGTCGCGCAACAGCGCCACGAAGGCGGACCGCGAGAGGGTCAGGACGGTGGTGCGCTCCACCGCCTCTGCCGACGCCGACCGGGGGCCCTCGTCCAGCAAGGCGATCTCCCCGAACACGTCGGTCCGCCCGAGGGTAGCCAGCGTCATGCGGTCGCCGTTCTCCGACGTCACGAAGACTGAGACGCAGCCGTCCACGATGACGAAGAGGGTGGCGCCGGCATCGCCCTGGTGCACGAGCTGCTGGCCCTTGCTGTAGCTGCGGGTGATCATCTGCTGGGCCAGCTGATCGGCCGTGTCCTCATCCAAGCTCGCGAACAGCTCGGTGCTGCGAAGCAGCGCGCCGGCGTTTGGGTTGTTCACAATTCCCCCCCGGGGATTCGGCCGAGCCAAGCCTAGCCCTCCAAAGGGGGCTCGTGGGGATATTGGCCCTGTTGGGCGGCCCACCCGCGGGTCCGGTCCACCGCCCGGCGCCACAGCGCGTGCGAGCCGTCGTGGCGTACGCCGGGGCGCGGCTCGAAGCGCCGGTCCAGCTGCCAGGACGCCGCCAGCTCGTCGGTGGAGCCCCACACGCGAGCGCCCAGCCCGGCCAGGAACGCGGCGCCGAGTCCCGTGGTCTCCAGCGTCCGCGGTCGGCGTACCGGCACGCCGAGCTGGTCCGCCTGCAGCTGGCAGAGCAGGTTGTTGGCGCTCGCCCCGCCGTCGACGGTGAGCTCGGCCAGTGCCAAGCCCGCCTCCCGGGACATCACGTCGACGACGTCGCGCACCTCGAAGGCGATCGCCTCGAGCGTGGCCCTGGCCAGGTGCGCGGCCGTCGTACCGCGGGTGATGCCCTGGATCGCGCCTCGGGCGTCCGGGTCCCAGTCCGGCGCGCCCAGACCGGTCAACGCGGGGACGAACACCAGACCACCGCTGTCGTCGACCGTCGCGGCCAGCGCCTCGACCTCTGCCGCGGAGCCGATCAGGCCCAGCCCGTCGCGCAGCCACTGCACGGCCGCACCGGTCACGAAGATCGCACCTTCCAGGGCGTAGACGGTGCCGGCACCGAGATCCCAGGCCACGGTGGTGAGCAGGCCGGCCTCACTGACGACCGGCCAGTCGCCAGTGTTGACGAGGACGAAGGACCCGGTGCCGTAGGTGCACTTGCTGGAGCCGGTGGCGAAGCAGGCCTGACCGAACAGGGCCGCCTGCTGGTCGCCCGCGATGCCGGTGATCGGCAGGGCGAGGCCATGGAAGGAGCCCGGGTCGGTGCGCCCGAAGTCGCCGGCGGAGGCTCGCACCTGCGGCAGGGCGGCGAGCGGTACGCCGAAGAGGTCGCAGAGCTCCTCGCTCCACCCCGCGGCCCGCAGGTCGTAAAGCAGAGTGCGCGAGGCGTTGGACGCGTCGGTGGCGTGGGTGGCGCCGCCGGAGAGCCGGGCCAGGACGTAGGAGTCGACGGTGCCGATTGCCAGCGCTCCGCTTTCCACCCCCTGCCAGGTCGCTGGCTCGTGCTGGCGCAGCCAGGTGAGCTTGGTGGCGGTGAAGTACGGGTCGAGCCGCAGCCCGGTGAGCTCGCGGACCCGCGGCTCGTGACCTTCGTCGCGAAGCTGCGAGCAGATCGCCGTCGTACGCCGGTCCTGCCAGACGACGGCTCGGCGGGGGGCGCGCAGGGTCTGCCGGTCCCACAGCACCGCCGTCTCGCGCTGGTTGGTGAGGCCGAGCGCGACGGGCGCGGTGGGGCTGGTGGCGAGGGCGTCGCCCGTCGCTCCGAGCACGGCGGCCCAGATGTCGGCGGGCTCGTGCTCGACCCAGCCGGGCTCGGGGAAGTGCTGGGCGAACTCGCGGTAGCCCCGTGCGATCACCGCCCCCGCGTCGTCCACCACGAGGGCCGTCACTCCCGTCGTGCCAGCGTCGACGGCCAGGACTGATGTCATCGGCTCGCCCGCTCGCGGGTCACGGGCTTGCCTGGTCTCGCAGCCGGTCCAGCAGCACGGGATCGATGGAGCCGGGGACGTGCCGCTCCTCGTAGTTCTCGGTGCCGACCCACGTCTTGAACGCCCCGTCGAAGTTGTCGCTCGGCTCGTGTCCCAGCCGGCGCAGGTGGCCGGCCACCTCGTCGCGGAGAGCGCCGACGAGCGGCAGCAGCGTGGCCGGGTCCGGCTTGCCGAAGTAGAGCCCGTGCAGGGTGAGCAGCCGGGCCAGCTCGGGGACCGGCGCGGGGTGGTCGTCGACCCGCAGGTCGACAGCGACGTCGCTGCCGCCGCCGTATCCGCCGCCTGCGGTGACGACGAGCAGCGCAGCGCTCTGCCGGCCCCGCTTGTCACCGCCCGCCTCGTCGCCCGCGGCGAGGGCCATGAGGAGTCGCCGGGGGAAGGCGAGCTCGACCGAGCCCTGCCAGGACTGCTCGGCAGCCTCGACGACATCCGGGCCGACCAGGCAGTTGCCCTGGATGGCGTAGCCGGGGCCGGTGCGGTGTCCGGCCCACGAGATGCAGGCGTCGCCGGTGAAGGAGGCGCTGCTGCCCTCGCGGTCGACCACACCGACCTGGCGATGGTCGCGGTCGGCATCGGCACCTGTGAGCGCCGCGACGACGGCGGCGGCCGACGTGCCCTCGCGCAGCTGCTGCAGGCCGTCAGGGCGGTAGCGGAGGTTGGCCATAGCCTGCGTTGCGACTGCGCCGGTGCCGGCTTCGGCAGCGGGTACGGCGGAGCCGACGGCCAGGAACTTCGACGCTACGGCGATGCCCCACGTCGTACCGGTGTCGTCCCGCCCCACGATCGAGAACGTCATGGCGCCGACCCTAGTGGGCTGGGCTGGGCGAGGTCAGACCGGCTCGAGGACCTCGACGGTCACCTTCTTGACGCCGGTGAAGCCGAGCAGGCGCGACCCCGCGCGGGAGAGATCTATGACCCGGCCGTCGACGTACGGGCCTCTGTCGTTGACCAGGACGACGACCGCGAGGCCGTCGTCGGTGGTGACCCGCACGACGGTGCCTAACGGCACCGCGAGCATGGCGGCGGTCAGCCGCTCTGGGTCGTACGGCGCACCGGTGGCCGTGGGGTTGCCGACGAAGCCCGGTCCGTACCACGACGCGATGCCGGTGATGGTGCGGCCGGTGCTGCGGAAGCCCGGCGGTGGCGCGGCGCAGCAGTGCTTCTCGATCAGCGCGACCACCGGGCGCTCAGCGGCCGCAGCTCGGCGGCCGCGGGCGGTGACCGCTGGCGCCACTGCCATTGAGAGCGAGCGAGACACCGCGTCCAAGCTGGTCCGCTGAGCGGCGAGCTCTGCCTTCGCTGCCGCCGCGGCCGCTGCATCAGCGGCAGCAGCAGAAGCCGCAGCGGCCTCGGCAGCGGCCTCGGCAGCGGCGAGGAGGGTCCGGGCTCTGTCCTGGGCCGCGAGCACCGGTTGGGCGCGGGCCAGCAGATCCTGCCGCACCGTCTCCGCTTGCCGACGCAGGTGCGCGGCCGCTGCCGACTCCGCCGTCACCCCGGCGACGAGCTCAGCATCGGTACGCAGGGCGGAGAGCCCACTGCGCCGCGCCAGGTAGCTCGAGTCCGGGTTGTTGAGGCGACCGATGAACGCAGCGATCGGGTCCGCGCGCCCCCGCATGTAGAGAGACCGGATGCGGTCGTCGAGATGGTCGCGCGCGGCCTCCTGAGACTCAGCGAGGTCATCCATCGCCCGGCGCAGGTGCGCCGAGCGGGCAGCGGCGACGAAGACGTCCTCTGCCAGCTGCTCGGCCTCGGCCGCTGCTGCGGCGAGCTCAGCTCGCAGCCGGGTCAGCTCAGCGGTGGCCGAAGCGCCGGGGGCCGCGCGCGAGAGCCCGGCCGCCGTACGCCGAGAGTGCGGGCGTCCCATGTTGGTGGGGCCCGCGGTAGCAGCGGACGATGGAGCCAGCCCAGCGGTCAGCACCAGGACCGCCGTGGCAGCCGTGAGGGAGCACAGTGGGCGGCGAACAGACGTCACCTTGTCCCGTCGACGGATTCGGGTGCAGGCTTGAGTGGGCCCGATCGGGGCACATCCGGCAGTAGGCGCAGTATCGAACCTTGAGGGACGCATCTTGCGCCTCCGGACAACACACCTCTTAGGAGATCTCTCCCGTGACCCGCTTTGTGCGCCTCGGCGCCGTCAGTCTTTCCCTCGTTGCTCTTGTCGCCTGTGGCGGCAGCTCGGATGACGCTGGGTCCGAAGGCACCGGCTCGGGCTCCGCGAGCCAGCCAGACGACATGGGCGCCGGCGCGCCGGCGGGGAGTTCGACCTTCGCGATCAAAGCCACCGAGGCACTCGTCTTCGAGCCCGCCTCGCTGTCCGCGAAGGTCGGCGAGAAGGTCGAGGGCACGCTGACCCAGGTCGGATCGGTGCCGCACAACATCGAGTTTCAGGACTTCGGCGTGAAGCCGGAGGACACGATGGTGCTCAAGGACGGCGAATCGAAGTCGTTCTCGTTCACTCCGGACAAGGCCGGCGACTTCACCTACGTCTGCACCATCCACCCGTCGACGATGAAGGGCACGCTGACCGTCTCCTGACGTACGGTGCCGTCGTCTAGACGACGGAGCCGTCGGAGGAAGAGGTGTCATGAGCCGCATCGGTGTCTTGACCGGCGGGGGTGATTGCCCTGGCCTCAACGCGGTGATCCGCGCCGTCGTGCGCAAGGGCGTGCAGGACTTCGGTCACGACTTCATCGGTTTTCGCGATGGCTGGCGCGGGCCGCTGGAGTCTGACTACACCGAGCTCAGCGTGCCCGACGTACGCGGCATCCTGCCGCGCGGTGGGACCATCCTCGGCTCCTCGCGAACCAACCCGTTCAAGGTCGAGGGCGGCGTCGAGCGCATCAAGACGACGCTCAGTGAGATTGGCATCGACGCGCTCATCGCGATCGGCGGTGAGGACACCCTCGGCGTGGCCGACAAGCTGCATGCTGAGGGGGTGCACGTCGTCGGCGTGCCGAAGACGATCGACAACGACCTCAACGCCACGGACTACACCTTCGGCTTCGACACCGCGGTGCAGATCGCGACCGACGCGATCGACCGGCTGCACACGACCGCTGAGAGCCACCACCGGGTGCTGATCGTCGAGGTCATGGGCCGCCACGCGGGGTGGATCGCGCTGCACAGCGGGCTGGCCGGCGGGGCCAACGTGATCCTCATCCCAGAACGGCCCTTCGACATCGAGGAGGTGTGCCGGCACATCGAGCACCGCTTCCAGACCCGCTACGCCCCGATAGTCGTCGTGGCAGAGGGGGCGCTGCCCCGGGAGGGCACCATGGCGGTGAAGGAGGGCGAGACGGACGCCTTCGGTCACGTCCGCCTCGCCGGCATCGGTCAGCGGCTGGAGGAGGAGATCCGCGGACGCACCGGCAAGGACGCTCGCGCGACGGTGCTGGGGCACATCCAGCGCGGCGGTACGCCGACGGCGTACGACCGGGTGCTGGCCACGAGGTTCGGGCTGCGTGCCATCGACGCCGTGCAGCAGCAGGCGTGGGGAACGATGACCGCGCTGCGCGGCACGGCCATCGAGCTGGTCCCCCTGGCGGACGCGGTGGGCACGCTCAAGACCGTGCCGCCGGAGCTCTACGCCGAGGCGCAGGTCTTCTTCGGCTGAGCTCGGCACGTTGGGGCACGCCGCTCCCCACCTGACAGGTGACGGCCCGCCATAGGCTGAGTGTCGTGACTGCGACGTACGACGACTCCTGGCGCGCGCTGCCCGCCGCGCAGCAGCCGCAGTGGCCTGACGCCGACGCGCTCGGCACCGCCACAGCGGAGCTGCGCCGGATGCCGCCCCTCGTCTTCGCCGGGGAGTGCCGCACCCTGCAGAGCCGGCTCGCGGCGGTGGCCCGGGGTGAGGCGTTCCTGCTGCAGGGCGGCGACTGCGCCGAGACGTTCGCTGCGCTGTCCGCTGATGGCATCAGGGACAAGCTCAAGACGCTGCTGCAGATGGCCATCGTGCTGACGTACGGCGCCGCGGTGCCGGTCGTGAAGGTGGGGCGGATCGCTGGGCAGTTCGCCAAGCCACGCAGCTCCGACGTCGAGGCGGTCGATGGCGTCCCGCTGCCCTCCTACCGCGGCGACGCAGTCAACGACATCGCCGCCACTCCAGACGCGCGCCGGCCTGATCCCAGACGGCTGCTGCAGAGCTACCACCAGTCAGCAGCGACGCTCAACCTGGTCCGGGCTTTCGCCACCGGCGGCTTCGCGGACCTGCGCAAGGTGCACGAGTGGAACCAGGACTTCGTCCGCCGCAGTCCGGCCGGCCAGCGCTATGAGGCACTGGCATCGTCGATCGAGCAGGCACTCGACTTCATGCGGGCCTGCGGCATCGACCTCGATCGTTTTGAGATGGCGCACGAGGTGGAGCTGTACGCCTCGCACGAGGCGCTGCTGCTCGACTACGAAGCGCCGCTGGTCCGGCGGGAGGACGCCAGCGGCGACTGGGTGGACTGCTCGGGTCACATGCTGTGGTTGGGGGAGCGGACCCGGCGGATCGACGGCGCCCACGTCGGCCTGCTGCGCGGCGTCATCAACCCGCTGGGGGTCAAGCTCGGTCCGGAGGCGACCGGCGCGGAGGCTGTCGCGCTGGCCGACGCGCTGAACCCGAGCCGCATCCCGGGTCGGCTGACGCTCATCTCCCGGATGGGCGCCGAGCGGGTGCGGGATCTGCTGCCGCCGCTGGTCACTGCGGTCCGCGACGCCGGGCATCCGGTGGTGTGGGCCTGTGACCCGATGCACGGCAACACGTATTCCTCCGGCACCTTCAAGACGCGGCACTTCGACGCGATCCTCGATGAGTGCCGCGGGTTCTTCGAGGTGCACGCAGCGCTGGGCACCTGGCCTGGCGGCATCCATGTCGAGCTCACCGGAGAAGACGTCACCGAGTGCCTGGGCGGGGCAGAAGAAGTGGCGCCGCACCAGCTGGCCAGCCGCTACGAGACGGCCTGCGACCCGCGGCTGAACACGAGCCAGAGCCTCGAGCTGGCGTTCCTCGTGGCCGAGATGCTGCAGCAGCGCCGTGCGGCGGTCACGCCGTCGCAGTGACGTAGTGCGGCGGTCACGCCGTCGCAGTGACGTAGTGCGGCGGTCACGCCGTCGCGGTGACGCATTGCGGCGGTCACGCCGTCGCGGTGAAGGTGGCGCGATCCTCTCGGTCACCCGCAGCTCCGATGACCTGGTGAGGTCCGGGCAGCCGGCTGGGGTCGCAGGCGGCGAACTCCACCTCGAAGCGGCCATCAGGCCCGACCGCGCCCTCTCCGCCAGAGGCCGTCGGCCGTCCGGTGAGGTCCAGGTAGGTCACGGTGGCCGCAGCTCCCGGCGGGAAGTTGCGGCCGACCACCCGCACGATGGTGCAGTCGGGCCCGCGCTGCGGGCTCAGCGCGATCGTCGCCGCACCCGCCGGCGGAGTGCTAGCGCTCGCACTGGGCTCCGCGACTGACGGGGTCGGGCTCGGGGTCGGGCTCGGGGTCGGGCGCGCTGACGGCGAAAGGGATGGCGACGGCGTGGCGGCCGGGGTGCTGGTCGGGGTCTGGAAGGCCGGGTCGATGGCGCGTACGTCGAATCGGGTCACCGGCTCCGGCAAGCTGCCGCCGGAGCTCAACGAGCCCGGGCCGGCAGGTGCGGTCACGATGCCGGTCAAGGCGCCGAAGAGCAGGGCGCAGATGATGCTCACGGTCACCAGGACCCACGACGGGCCGTATACCGGGTCGTCCTCGACTTCTGCGAGGGTGGCCAGGTCGCCGTCGGAGGGCAGCCGAGACTGCGCGGCGGCCGCCACCCGGTCGAGGATGAGGTCGCGTTCGCCGTCCGGGAGCGCGAGGATGGCGAGCCCACGCAGGTGCAGCGGCACCTCCGCCGGCGTACGCATCTCGACGACCTCAGCGAAGTGTCGACGCGCCTGGGTGACGAGGGCGCGGGTGGCGGCGATGTCGAGCTCGAGTGCCGTGGCGGTGGCGGCTTCGGGCAGCTCGTAGGCGTCTCGCAGCAGCAGTGCGGCCCGGTCCCGTGACGACATGGCGGCCAGCCCGCGTCGCAGGGCCAGGTCCAGATCGGTGTCGCGGATCAGGCCCTCCGGGGCCTCCGAGGACGCATCCGGGTCAGGTGGCCGCTGCTGGTCGTCGGCCTCGACGAGGCGGCAGGCGAGCGTGCGAGCCTGGTTGAACCACTGCCCGACGACAGCGCTCACTTCCGCGCACTCGCCACGATGGACGGAGTCGAGGACGTCGAGGGCGCTCATCTCGACGATCTGGGCGGCCTCGGCCTGCGTTGCTCCGAGTCGGCGTACGTCGTCGTGCACCCGGTCGGCATAGCCGCTGACCACGGCCTCGAACGACTCGGCGCTGATGAGCGGCCGACCAGAGCTGCGCACGGGTGGTCCTCCTGACGCGTCCAGCCGCATCGTCCTACGACCGGAGCTCGGTGTCGCCACCCTCGAATCGCCCACCGCTCGCTGACGTGCGACCGACGAGCGGTGGAATGGTGCGGGCTGCCTCGGCGAGCTCGGCGAGGTCGCTGGCCACCAGGGCCTGCGGTCCGTCGCACAGTGCCGCCTCGGGGTGCGGGTGGCAGTCGACGATCACCCCGTCCGCGCCGGCTGCCATGGCCGCCCGGGCGAGCGGCACGACCAGGTCGCGCCGACCAGCGGCGTGAGACGGGTCGACGATGACCGGCAGGTGGCTCAGCATGTGCAGCATCGGCACCGCCGAGATGTCCAGGGTATTGCGGGTGGCGGTCTCGAACGTCCGGATCCCGCGCTCACAGAAGACGATCGAGAGGTTTCCGCGCTGGGCGATGTACTCGCCGGCCATCAACCACTCCTCCAGTGTCGCCTGGAGCCCGCGTTTGAGCAGCACTGGCTTGCCGCACTCGCCGACGGCTTGCAGGAGGGAGAAGTTAGCCATGTTGCGAGTGCCGACCTGGAGCATGTCGGCGTAGGACGCGACGAGCGGCACGTCGGCGGCGTCGACGACCTCGGTGACCACCGGCATCCCGGTCTCGGCTCGCACGTCCGCGAGGATCTTCAGGCCGGCCTCCCCGAGGCCCTGGAAAGCGTACGGCGATGTGCGCGGCTTGAAGGCCCCACCGCGCAGCAGCTGCGCCCCCGCCCGCTTCGCCATCTGCGCTGCTTCGAGTGTCTGCTCAGCTGTCTCCACTGCGCAGGGACCGGCGATCAGGGTGAAGTGCTGCGGACCGATCGGCACGCCTCCGACGACGACCGTGGACGGTTCGGCGTGGCTCTCCCGCGAGACGAGCTTGTAGGGCCGGGAGATGCGCAGGACGTCGACGACGTTGGGCAGAGCGGCGAGGTTGAGGCTCGAGAAGTGCTCGATGTCGCCGACGAGGCCGACGATCGTGCGGGACACCCCTCGGGATACGAAGGCGTCACCGCCCGCGGCCTGAACCACCGCGACGACGGCGTCGATGTCAGCGCTCGACGCATCGGTGCTCATGACGACAACCATGGGCCGATTCTCCACTAGTGCGAGGATCAGAGCGCAGGGCTACTCGAGCAGGCGGTTGATGACACCGGAGCGACGCGAGTGATGACACCGGAACGACGGGGATCAGTGGCAGACACGCGGTTGCCGCCGGGCCAGTACATCCCGCGCGGGTGGCCGGTGCTGCACTACGGGCCGGTGCCGAAGTTCGACCCGGAGAAGTGGGACTTCAGGATCTTCGGCGCGACGGCAGCGGAGAAGTCGCTCGGCTGGGAAGACTTCGGGGCACTGCCCCGCACTGATGTGCACGCCGACTTCCACTGCGTGACGAAGTTCTCTGTGCTCGACAACGACTGGACCGGGGTCGCGACCTCGGAAGTGCTGCGCCTCGCGCCGCCGGCGCCGGGGGCGACCCACGTCATGGTGTGGGCGGAGTACGGGTACGGCGCCAACATGAGGCTCGCCGACTTCGCCGACGCCCAGGCGCTCTTCGCGACGCACCGCAACGGCGAGCCGCTCAGCGTGGAGCACGGCTACCCGCTCCGGTTGATCGTGCCGCACCTCTACGCCTGGAAGGGGCCCAAGTGGGTGCGCGGCGTGGAGTACCTGACCCGCGACCGACGCGGCTTCTGGGAGGAGCGCGGCTACCACAACGTCGCCGATCCCTGGCTGGAGCACCGTTACTCCTATCAGGAGCTTCCCGGGGAAGGCCCTGAGTAGGCAGAGCTCTGGAGTAGCAGCGCGCTCAGGTCTCGAGGCGGGCGACATCGCCTTCGGCGCCGCGGCGCGGGCCCAGCTCGACGGCGAGCATGGCGAGCAGGATGAGCGCGGAGCCGACCAGCTTTCGCACGCCGAAGGCTTCGCCGGCAGCGGCGGCAAACACCCCGGCGAAGACCGGCTCCATCGTCATGATGACCGCGGCCCGGGTGGGGGCGAGGTGCGCTTGGGCCCAGGTCTGCACGACGAAGGCCACTGCGGTGGCGAGCAGTGCGGTGAGAGCGAGCGCACCCCAGACCTCCGCATCGGGCGGCGCCACCAGCCCACCCGCCAGCGCACCGATCGCGCAGCCGATGGCGACGACTCCGAGCTGCACCACCGCCAAGGCGTAGGCGTCGTACGACGACGACCACTCGCCGAGCCCGACGATGTGCAGCGCGAAGGCTACGGCGCAGATCAAGGTCAACGCCTCACCGGTGCCGATGTGGAAGCCCTGGAGCGAGAGCAGCGCCAGGCCGACGGTGGCCAACAGCACTGCGGCCCAGGCGTCCCTGCTGGGCCAGCGGCGTAGCAGCACGGCAGCGACGAGTGGCGTGAAGACCACGAACATCCCGGTGATGAAGCCGGACACCGCGGCGTCCGCCGTACGCAGGCCGATGGTCTGGAAGATGTAGCCGGTGCCCAGTGCCAGGCCGAGCAGCACTCCGTGCCGACGCCCGGTGGGGGACAGCCGCGAGAGTGAGCGCGGGCGAAGGATGAGCATGGCCAGGGTGGCCAGCGCGAATCGCCAGGCCAGGAAGTCCATGACCGGCATGCGCCCGATCGCGTCCTTCACGACTACGAACGTCGAACCCCAGATGGCGGTGACCGCGACAAGGGCAGCAATCACCGCGCCGGTGGACGGGCTGCGTCGTTGGACCTTGCTCATCGGGCGAGCGCCTCGTGTCGAAACCGCTTGAGCAAATCGACGTCGGTGCGGTGCTCGTCGACGCTGCCCGGGGTCTCCATCACCAGCGCCACGCCACGCGTGGCCGGGTGGACGAAGAGCTCCCGGAACGCCTCGCTGCCGATCGAGCCCGCCCCGATCCGCTCGTGGCGGTCGCGGGCGGAGCCGACCGGGTCCTTGGAGTCGTTGGCGTGCACCAGCCGGATCCGCCCGCGGCCGACGATCCGGTGTATCGCGGCGAGGAACCGCCGGAGGCCACCAGGCGCAGCGAGGTCGTGGCCCGCGGCCATGGCGTGGCAGGTGTCGACGCAGACGCCGACCCGAGGGTGCCGGTCCAGCGCGTCGAGGTAGGCGCCGAGGCGCTCCGGGCTTGCGGCGAGCGAACCCGCGGCACCGGCGGTCATCTCGATCAGCACATCGGGGTCGTCGTCGTCGAGCTCGTCGAGCAGGGGGAGCAGGTGCTCGCGGACCTGCCGGATCGCCGCGTCGTAAGAGTGGCCCAGAACTTCGGAACCGGCGTGCACCACGACCCCCCGGGCGCCCAGCACGCGACCACGGCGGACCGAATGCCGCAGCGCGTCGACCGACTTCACCACCGTGGCCGGCGTCGGCGAGCCGAGGTTGACGAGGTACGGCGCGTGGACGAAGACCGGCAGTGCGGCGGACCGACAGCCGGCGACGAACGCTGCATCCTGAGCTGCGTCACCACCGGACTGCGCCCACCCCCGGGGGTTGGAGACGAAGACCTGCACCGCTTCGGCGCCTACCTCGCGGGCGTAGCTCAGACCGCTGCGGGCCAGGCCGCCGGCCACCGGGACGTGCACGCCGATCAGCGAGGTCTTGCGAGGAGCCATCAGGCGGGGTGGCAGAGTCGTCGACTGGTCAGAACAGGAAGCAGGTCACGACGGTGCCGCGCCGGCGCCGCTCGCCACCGGCGGGGTTCTGATCGATCACGGTCTTGCCGCGCCGACCGGGGAACTCGACGAACCGCACGCGGAAGCCCGCGGCCTGCAGCAGCGTCTGCGCCTCCTCGCGCCGACGGCCCTCGACGTCGGGCACAGTCACCAGCTCGGGCCCCTTGGACACGGTGAGGGTCACCGTGTCCCCCCGAGCGGCGGTCGAGCCGCCTGCACGGTCCTGGCGGATCACGATGCCGGCCGGGACCTTGTCGTCGAACGTCTCGACCACCTTGGCCACCAGACCGGCCTCGGACAGCAGCTTCTCCGCGTCAGCGCGCGTGCGGCCTTCCACCGCCGGGACGGTGGCCGGCTCGGGTCCCTTGCTCACGATGAGGGTGACGGCAGTGCTGGGCTTGACGTCCTTGATTGCCCTAGGACCCGGGTTCTGGTCGATGACGGTGCCCGCCGGGACCTCGCGGTGGAACTCCAGCGGTGCGAGAACGACGTCGAGGCGCTGCGCGACGAGGAGGGCGCGCGCCTGCGCTTCGGTCTTGCCCCGGACGTCAGGGATCGCGACGCGGTCGGGCCCGCGCGAGATCGTCAGGGTGATCGCAGTGCCGCGCCGGAAGCGCGCACCCGGCTCCGGGTCCTGGTCGATGACCGTGCCGCGGGGCACCACCTCGTCGAAGGGCGACGGCTCTTTGATCTCGATGTCCACGTCGAGCTCGGCCGCCCGGGCCTGCGCGGCCTCCTGGGTCAGCCGCTCGAACGTCGGCGCGTCCTCGTAGCGGCCGGAGCCGAACCACCACCCCACCGCGCCTGCGGTGCCCAGGATGAGACCGGCGAGGATCGCGAGCACCAGGGGAGCACGTCGACGCCGGCGCACCTTCGGAGCCGGGGAGCCAGCGTCGCGGGGCGGGGCCCCGGCGGGCGCGCGACCCAGCGACAGCACCGTCGTCGGCGCGTCGGCCAGCGAGACCACCGACGTGTAGTGGCTGGTGTCGGCGCCCGCCATCGCGTTGGCCCGCCGTACGGCGGCCAGCATCGTCTGCACGTCCGGGTAGCGCTGCTCGGGGGGTCGGCGGGTCGCGTCGACGACGAGTGCGTCGATCATTGCCGGCAGGGTGCGCTCGGTCGCCGAGGGCGGGGGCACGTCGTCGTTGACGTGCTGGTAGGCGACGTTGATCGGGATGTCGCCCGTGAAGGGCACAGCGCCGGTCAGCATCTCGTAGAGGACGATCCCGGCCGAGTAGATGTCGGTGCGCGCGTCAGCAGCGCCGGTGAGCACCTGCTCCGGCGCGAGGTAGGCCACCGTGCCGATGAGGGTGCCGTCCGCGACGGTGTGGTGGGTGGACTCGATGGCCCGGGCCAGCCCGAAGTCGGCCACCTTGACCTGGCCGGACTCGGTGACGAGGACGTTCTCGGGCTTGACGTCGCGATGGACGATGCCGGCGTCGTGGGCGGCCGCCAAAGCAGTGAGCAGGCCCTCCGCGACGCCGAGCGCCTGGCCGACGTCGAGGCGCCCCTGCTCCCGCAGCACCGAGCGCAGGGTGCGGCCGCTCACCAGCTCCATGACGAGGTAGACCCGACCGGCGTCCTCGCCCTGGTCGAAGATCGCGACGACATTGGGGTGCTGGAGTCGGGCGGCGCTCTTGGCTTCCCGCTTGAACCGCTCGACGAAGGCGTCGTCCTGCGCCAGCGAGTCGTGCATCACCTTGAGGGCCACGATGCGGTCCAGTCGGGTGTCGAACGCCCGGTAGACCGTGGCCATCCCGCCCCGAGCCACCCGGGCGTCGACGCGGTATCGGCCGTCGATCAGCTGCCCTACGAGCGGGTCAGCAGTCGTCGTATCCACGGAGGCCAGTCTACGTCTGGATCCGCTACCTCTTGGCGAGGCGGCGCCGGATGGCGGTGATGTTCGTGACGTAGCGCTTCGTGTCGTCGTACATGCCGCGCTTGGCCACCGAGTGCAGCCCCTGGTAGTAGCCGGCGAGAGCCAGGTCCTTCGTCTTGGCGACCTTCAGGAGCTGAGCGAGGTAGCGGACGCCCGCCTCGACGTTGTCCTCGACGTCGTAGAGGTCCAGCGGGCGCTTCGCCAAATAGCGGCTCACCCACTCGCCGGTCGTCGGCATCACCTGCATCACCCCGAGCGCGCCGACACTGGACACGACGTCTTGCTGCAGCCCGGAT
Organism: Mycobacteriales bacterium; assembly: GCA_035536235.1. Lineage (GTDB taxonomy): Bacteria > Actinomycetota > Actinomycetes > BP-191 > BP-191 > DATLNF01. The sequence continues at coordinate 52,677 of DATLOQ010000119.1, read as the reverse complement.
TCCTGCCAGGCCAGCGCGAGGGCAAGGTGGGGGTCGACCTTGTGCTTGCGCGCCTGTGCGAGGACGAGGGAGCGGACCCGATCCCTCGGGATCGCGGGCGGCACCCCTCGCCGTACGGCGGACGCTTTGCGAGCGTTGATGGCCCTCGCGGGCGGCGCGACGCGGCGGGAGCCGACCACGAGCCGCTGGCCGAGCCGGATGACCTTGCTTCGCGGCAGGCTGTTGCGCCGCGCGATCCCGGCCGGGGTCTGGCCGTAGCGCTGAGCGACGCCGCTCAGCGTGTCACCGCGGACGACGGTGTGGACGACCTCGACCCAGCGCGCTCGGGTCGCCGCTGGCTTCGTCGCGCGGACGACAGGCACCCTGGCGATGCGCAGGGTCCGTCCCGCGATGATGAGGTTGTTGCCGCCGAGCTTGTTCAGCTCGCGCAGGGCCGCCACCGAGGTGCCGTGCTTGCGGGCGAGCGCGGAGAGCGTGTCCCCCCGCTGGATGCGGATGACGCCCGGTGCCGCCGCAGTGGCCACGACGCCGAGCGCGACCGTCGCCGAGAGCAACGCGAGGGAGCGCGGCAGCTGGGTGGGGAAGGCGAAGCGGGTCATCAAGGCCTCACATGCAGGGCACGATCGCCGTACGGCGGGCCGTGCGCGGGCAGGGCGTGCGGCCTTCCCCAACCGCGTCCGGGCACGGTAGAACGGTGTTGCTCGAGTGACAAGATCAGCCTCTAGTGAACCCTGAGACTGTGTTCACGGTGCGCTTCCGCTCGCCGGGTGGACGGCTGCTCAGCTTCCCCGCGCCGACCTTGACCGGGCAATTGGACCTGATCGGCGCTGTCAGGGGGTCCACTCGGCCGGTTAACCGGGCAATTGTCGCGGGGGTGGGAGCATCAGGGGATGGCGGAGGCGACGTACGGGCCGGGGGATCGACCGTGGCGGATGGCGTCGCTGACACCGCTGCCCGAGGCGGCGGTGCGCGGGTTCGTGCCCGACCTGCCCGTGGAGATCGTCGTGGCCGAGCCGCGGACGCCCGACGGCGTACGGGCCGCAGTCGCTGATGCCGACCTGGTGCTCGGCGACTTCACCGGGACGATGCGCATCGACGCGTCCGTGCTAGCGGCTGGTCAGCGGATCGCCTTCATCCAGCAGAGCTCGGTCGGCGTCGAGCACATCGATCTGGAGGCGTGCGCCGCCGCCGGCATCCCGGTGGCGAACGTCGCCGGCGCCAACGCCGTCGCCGTGGCGGAGTGGTGCCTGCTGGGCGCGCTCGGTGCGCTGCGCAGCGCGGTCTGGGCTGATGGGCAGGTGCGCGCCGGCGGCTGGCCCCAGCTCGAGATGGTCGAGCGCGGGTGTGTCGACCTGGCCGGCAAGCGGGTCGGCATCATCGGCTTCGGGGCGATCGGGCTGGCCTGCGCGAAGCGCTTCGCGGCGATGGACTGCCCGGTGAGCTACTGGTCGCGGCGCCGTCGCCCCGATGGCGAGACGGCGGGAGCGACCTACCGTGACCTCGACGACCTGGTGCGGTCCAGTGACGTCCTCGTCGTGGTGGTCGCCCGTGCCCCGGAGACGGTCGGCCTCCTCGGCGCCGAGCGCCTCGCGCTGCTCCCTCGGGGAGCCGTCCTGGTCAACGCGGCCCGGGGTGGCCTCGTGGACGAGGCAGCGCTGCTCCGCCTGCTCGACGACGGGCACCTCGCCGCCGCGGCTCTCGACGTGTACGACGTCGAGCCGCCTGCTGTCGACGACCCGATCCGCTCGCACGAGAAGGTCTTCCTCTCGCCGCACATCGCCGGGGGGACCGTGCAGAGCCGACTTCGGATCCTGAGCCAGGTCACCGCCAACCTCCGCCGCGCGGTCCACGGCGAGCCGGTGCAGGATGTGGTAAACGACATCGAGCCCCTGGTACGACGACGGGGCCCGGCCTGACCCCGAGAGCCACGGACGGAGCACCGGCGTGTCCTTCACCGACGACCTCGAGTCGGTCGGCTTCGTCTTCCAGTCGGTGGGGCGCGGCGGCGTCCGCCACTACTCGCTGCAGGGCAACAGGTTCCTGACCTACTACTGTCATGTGGCCGACGACGAGACCGGTGGGATCTTCACCTGGGAGTTCGCCTTGGGGGAGTACGCCCTCTCGGTGGGCATGGCGGTGGGCTCCAACGAGGTGCTCAACCTCTTCCTGTACGACGCGGTCGACGTCGACGTACCCGCGTCCGTGGCGAGCGTGGTGGCTCAGATCGACGCCGTCGAGACCCGCCTCAACTCGCTGCGCCTGGCCGACCCGGGCATCTAGCCGGTCCGAGCCACAGGAATCCCCGAGGCCGCGTCGAAGTCCCGCTCATGACCCGGCGTACCCGGCTCGCTGCCTCGCTCGCCCCGGTGGTCGCTGCCTTAGCCGTGCTGCCTACCCTCGCCGCACCGGGTGTGCCTGCCGCGCTGAGCTTCTCCACAGTTCGGCTCGACGGCGCGGCCGGCGGCACCGAGCCGCGCATCACCGTGGCGGCAGACGGCACGGCGTACGCCATCACCAACGCGGACGGCGGCGACGCCACGGTCTTCGGCTCGCGCGACGGCGGTCGCAGGTGGGCCAACCTGGGCCCGATTGCCGGCCAGGACTCCGCGACGATCGATGTCGACATCGTGGCGCTGCCCGGTGGCCGCCTGGTGGCCACCGAGCTCGACCTGGTGGGCATCAACTTCCGCACCAGCTGGAGCGATGACGGCGGAGAGAGCTGGACGCCGTCGACCGGCTTGTCGACGCTGGCTGACACCGACCGCCAGTGGATCGCGGTCGGCCCGGTCGACAAGATGACCAAGAAGCCCACAGTGCACCTGGTGTGGCACAACCTCTTAAGCGGGCTCGGCGCCCACGGGATCTTCGTGCAGACCTCGACGGACGGCGGGATGAGCTTCGGGCCGCCGGTGCCGGTGACGGTGCCCGGCGAGCAGGCTTTCGCCGACCTGCAGTGCGGTGACGGCTACCCGTCGAGCCTCAGCGTTCACCCGAGGACGGGCCAGCTCTACGTCGCGTTCGTGACTCGCGGTGCAGCCGTCGGGCCGACCGGAGGTTGCGGAGCGTCCGTCGCACCAGGCCCTCTGCAGATCAACATCATCACTCCGACGCGGGTGTGGGTGGCGACCGCCGCGACGAACGCGGTGGGCTCCTGGCGGCAGTCGCTCGCGGTGGACCGGGTGAGCACTGGCCAGATCGTGGGCATGCAGTTCGCGCCCCTGACCCTGGACTCGGCGGGCAACGCCTACGTCGCCTTCCCGGAGTCACGCAGCGCGTCGGACTTCACTGCTGCGCTGAAGTACGTCCATGCCCCCGCTGACCTCACGCGGTGGTCGGCGCCCGTCACGGTGGCCCCGCTCGCGGACGCGGGCAACATCCTTCCCCACGTCATCGCGGGCGACCCCGGCCGGCTCGCCTTCGCCTGGCTGCACGGCACGGCGGCCCGGGGTGCGGCGCCCCTGTGGCGCCTCCATGCCGCTGTCGTCACCAGTGCCCTGTCGGCGAAGCCGGTCGTCACCCGGCGGGCCGTCGGAGCGGCGCCGGCGTACGGCGGCACCGCGCAGTCCCTGATGGGCCAGTGCGGCAGTGGCCCGACCTCGGGGCTGCAAGGGGGGCTGACCTGCGGCCGGGCGGTGGACAACTACGGGGTGGCGCTGGACCGCTCCGGCCGGCTGCTGGTCGTCTGGTCCGCCGAGGCGAACCCGGGTGACCGCGCCGAGCCGGGCACCTTCGTCTCCGTCCAGCGCGGCGGACCGGCGCTGGTGGCCCGGCCGCGGCGGGTCCCGTAGCCCACGGGCGCGGGCCGCGGCCGGGTCAGCAGGTCGGCTACGCCCAGAACGCGTCCTCGGCCTTCAGGTCCTCAGCGCACTCCTCCAGCGAGAGAATCAGCCCGCCGAGGAAAGTGAAGAGCAGGATGTGCCGCTGGTCGTGCTGCCGACCGTTTCGTTCCGCGCGCTCCCGGTGCAGGCTGAGCACGTGACCGTTGCGGTCCTCGAAGACCTCCTCGAGGTCAGCGGTGAACGTGCTGTGGGACTCCTCCGCGATCCGGCCGTACAGCTCGAGGACGGCGTCCGGCCCCTCGTAGTCACCGGTGAGCGTCGAGTTGCCGCCAACCCGGTGGACGACATCGGGAGCGAACAGCTTGCGGAGCGTGCCCAGGTCGCCCTTGCCGAATGCGGCGTAGCCCTTGCGGACGGTTGCGACGTCCTTGCTGGCTGCGACCTTCGTGCCGCCGAAGAAGGCGTTCACGGTGTCCAGGTCGTTGCTGAGGAGACGGATGTCCTCGATCTTCCCGTCGACGATCTGGAACACCTGGGCGCTGCGGGCATCGAGCTTTTTGCGATCCCGCTTCGCGGTGATGCGTGACACTGCCGTGACCAGTCCGCGGCCGTTCTCGAGGATCAGCTCGGGCGCCGCCTGGAACGTCCCGTCGGTCAGCTCGGCCCGCCGGTTGAGGGTCTCCAGGACTGCGTCGCGGCCCTTGGTCTCCCCGCCGATCGGCGAGTTGCCCGGGATGTGCTGGGCGCAGTCGGGGGCGATCACCTCCCGCAGCACTCGCACATCGCCAGCCGCGGCCGCCTGGAAAACCTTTCGGATCAAGGTCACGTCGGGGCTGTCGGCCATGGGACCCTCCTCAGGGGCAGGCGGCAGCGGCCCTGCCGCATCGACCGCGTTCTAGTCCTCCGCCCAGGCCGCGTCAATATCTTCCGGTTAGACTTGTCGGCGTACACCGGGGAGCTCGAGGAATCGGGCTGAGAGGCCGGCTGGACCCGCCGGCGACCCGCCACCCGATCGGGGTAATGCCCGCGTGGGGAGCGCTGACCGCATGGACGACGACCCGGTGCTTGACGACGTTGACCCGCTGGTGATCGGTGGGCACCGCTTCACCTCCCGGCTGCTCACCGGCACCGGCAAGTTCGCCTCCCACGCCGTCATGCGCGATGCGCTCGACGCGTCCGGCTCGGAGCTCGTCACCGTCGCGCTACGCCGGGTGGACCCCTCCCGCAGCGGCGAGGGCGACATCCTCGACTTCCTCGATCTCACCCGCTGCACCCTGCTGCCCAACACGTCCGGGGCGGTGACCGCGGAGGAGGCGGTGCGCCTCGCCCGGCTGGCCCGCGCCGGTAACTTGGGTGAGCTGGTCAAGCTCGAGGTCACCCCGGACCCGCGGTGGCTCACGCCCGATCCGATCGAGACGCTCCGGGCCGCCGAGATCCTCGTCGCCGACGGCTTCACCGTGCTGCCCTACTGCAGCGCCGACCCGATCCTGTGCCGGCGGCTGGAGGAGGCGGGCTGCGCGACGGTCATGCCGCTCGGCTCGTGGATCGGCTCCAACCGGGGGCTGCGCACCCGCGACGCCGTCGAGATCATCGTCGAGCAGGCGGGGGTGCCGGTGATTGTCGACGCCGGCCTCGGCGTGCCGAGCGACGCGGCCGAGGCGATGGAGATCGGCGCCGCCGCCGTACTCGTCAACACCGCGATCGCTGTCGCCCGTGATCCGATCGCCATGGCGCGCGGCTTCGCCCTGGCCACACGGGCGGGACGCCTCGGCTATCTCGCCGGGCGGGCAGCGCCGCGTCGTGACGCCGAGGCCTCGTCGCCGCTGACCGGCTTCCTCCAGTGAGCGAGACCGCCGGGGGTTTTGCGCGGGAGCTCGCCACGCTCGACGCCACTGGGCTCGCGGCCAGCTCCCGCAGCGCCACCGATGCTGACGTGGACAGGGCTCTCGCGGTGGAGCAGCGCGGACCAGCTGAGCTGGCAGTGCTCCTCTCACCGGCCGCCGGCCTGCGTCTGGAGGAGCTGGCGCAGGCCGCTGGCGCGCTGACGTTGCAGCGCTTCGGTCGGGCGGTGCGCCTCTTCGCGCCGCTGTACGTCTCCAACGCCTGCCTGTCGACCTGCACCTACTGCGGCTTCGCCAAGGACCTCGACGTCCTACGCCGGACACTCACCCCGGCCGAGGTCGCAGCCGAGTCCACTCTGCTGGTGGGGCGCGGTTTCCGGCACCTGCTGCTGGTCAGCGGCGAGCACCGGGTCGAGGTCAGCGCCGACTACCTGGTTGAGGTTGTCCGGGCGCTCGACTCGGGGGTCGCGTCGGTGTCGATCGAGACCCAGACGTGGAGCGACGACACCTACGCGAGACTCGTCGATGCCGGCGTAGAAGGCGTGGTGCACTACCAGGAGACCTACGACCGGAGTCGCTACGCCGAGGTGCACCTCGCCGGGTGGAAGCGCGACTTCTACCGCCGGCTCGTCGCGGTGGAGCGGGCGGCCGCGTCCGGCGTACGCCGTCTGGGGGTGGGTGCGCTCCTCGGGCTCGCGCCGGACTGGCGCGCCGACGTCATCTCTGTCGCGAGCCACGCCGCCTGGCTGTCTCAGCGCTACTGGCGGACCGAGGTGACGGTGGCGCTGCCCCGGATCAAGCCGAGCGCCTCCGGGTTCCAGCCGGTAGTGGCCGTCTCCGACGCCGAATACGTGCAGGCGATGGCCGCACTTCGCCTCGCCGCGCCGGACGCGGGCATCGTGCTCTCCACCCGTGAGCCGGCGGCGCTGAGGGATGGCCTGGTGCGCATCGCAGTCACCTCGATGAGCGCCGGCAGCTCCACCGAGCCGGGCGGCTACGCGCACCCGGGAGAGAGCCAGGAGCAGTTCAGCATCGCCGACGACCGCACCCCCGCGCAGGTCGCTGCGATGCTCGTCGCCGCGGGCTACGAGCCGGTGTGGAAGGACGCGTTCCCGCTGCGCGCCGAGCCCGCGCTTCCCTGACAGCTGAGCAGCAACGAGGAGGACCGACGTGACAGGCGAGCCGACAGTCGATGAGCTGTGGGAGCTGGTCGGCAGCTGGGTGACCCTGCCGGACGTCGCCGAAGCCATGAACCTCGAGGTCACCCGGGTACGTCAGCTCGTGCGCGACGGATCGCTGATCGCGATACGTCGTGGCGAGGGCGAGCCGCTGTCGATCCCTGCCGACTTCGTCGGCGGCGGGCAGGTGCTCAAGAGCCTGCCCAGCGTCCTCAACCTGCTGCGCGACGCGCGCTACACCGAGCTGGAGATGCTGCGGTGGCTCTACACGGAAGATGACTCGCTGCCCGGCTCCCCGGTGCAGGCGCTGGTCGAGAACCGCGGCACCGAGGTCAAGCGCCGCGCTCAGGCTCTCGGGTTCTGACTCTCGTGATGACTGCCGTGGTCAATGGCGAGCCGAGAGAGCTCGCTCCTGGGTCGTCGGCCGGAGATCTGGTCCGGGCCATGGGCCTGGGCGCCGGCTGGGTCGTCGTCGAGCGCAACGGCGAGGCGCTCCTGCGCAGTGAGATCGACACGGTGCGTCTCGCGGACGGCGACGTGATCGAGGTCATCCGAGCGGTTGCCGGTGGCTGAGCTGCCGTCGCACTCGAGGTCGGAGCGGCTCGCCCTGCTGGCTGACGCCCGGCTCTACCTGTGCACCGGAGCCCGCCGGGAGCAGGGGGACCTGGCCGCGTTCCTCGACAGCGTGCTCGCGGCCGGTGTCGACGTCGTACAGCTGCGGGAGAAGGGGATGGAGGCGGGGCAGGAGCTCGAGCTGTGTCGGGTCGTCGCGGCAGCCGCTGAGCGGCACGGGCGGCTGTGGAGCGTCAACGACCGAGCTGACGTGGCGCTCGGCGCGCGGCCCGACATCCTGCACCTGGGACAGGGCGACCTGCCGGTGTCGCTCGCCCGGGACGTGCTTGGTGCGGACGTGCTCCTCGGCTTGTCCAGCCACTCGCCGGCAGAGGTCGATGCGGCTGCCGTCGCGTCGGGTGTCGACTACTTCTGCGTGGGGCCCACGTGGGCGACCCCGACCAAGCCGGGCCGACCTGCGGCTGGGCTCGCGCTGCTCGACCATGCGGTACGACGCTGGCCGCCGGACGATCCGGCGACCCGGCCGTGGTTCGCCATCGGCGGCATCGACCTCACCACGATCGATGAAGTGCTGGCGCACGGCGCACGACGGGTCGTCGTCGTACGCGCGATCACCGAAGCGGCTGACCCTGCGGCAGCCACCCGGGACCTAGCCGCCCGGCTTCGCGACCGACCCTGACGTCAGAGCTTGGCGACGGCTGCGGTGAGCTCCTCGGCGCCAATGGCGCCGGCCAGCCGATCGACCACCACGCCCTTGGCGTCGACGATGTAGGTCCACGGCTCGGTGGCGAACTTCCAGGCCTTCAGCGCCGGTGCGAGCTCCGCGCCCTTCTTGCGGTAGGCCTCCACATGCACGTAGGTCACCGACGTGTCGCCGCGCTGCTTCTGCGCCTCGACGATGTCGACCACGGGACCGCAGGTCTCGGTGGCGCAGAAGGCCGGCGCGGAGAACGTGACGACCACCGGCTTCCCCCCGGCCAGGGCGGCATCGAGGGAAACCTCGTGCATCGTGCACACCGGCTTACGGCTGCACAGCGGGTCGGCGCCGTCGAGGCGGCTGGCGACCGGCGTCGGCACCGAGATGGCGGGCTGCCCGGGCAGCGGTGACGCCGACGTCGCGGCGACTTGCACCTGCACACCGCCCTTGATGCGCGCGCCTTCCTTGGTCTTCGCGACGGCCGCGAGGAAGTACGGGCCCGCCTTGGTGAAGGGCACTTGCGCGACGTAGATGGCCTTGTCCGCGACGCCGCCCTGCAGCCAGGTGGCCGGCACCGTCGCCTGCGCCCGCCCAGCCGGGTCCGGGCCCGCGTAGAGGGTGACGTCAGCGTCGGTCAGCGGCTTGCCGTCGGGGTCCAGCAGGCCGAACGAGTAGCGGGATGTGCCGACGACCAGCTCGGGCTGTGCGTCGAGCAGCTGGAGACCCTTGGCCGCGTCGGGGGCGATGTCCTGGAGGCTGGCGCCCCCTTTGCTCTCCTTCGCGGGCTCAGCGGGATCGTCGTCGCTCGAGCAGCCCGCCAGGATGGGGGCGCCAGCCCCGATGGCGCTGAGCAGGAGGAACTGCCGACGGTCCACGGATCTCCTGAGGTCTGAAGCAGTAGGTCTTCAGTCTAACGAGGCGCACCGGTACGTCGGTTCCGCAGGGAGCGCCGTCGTAGGCGAGGATGTTGGCCGTGAAGGCGGCCTACCTCCTGGTGCTCGCGGCGTGCGCCTTGGGCACGTTGCCGCTGGAGTTCTACTACCACACGCGGGTCTACCGCCGACCTCGGCGTTGGCTGCTCGCCCTCCTCCCCGTCGTCACCGTCTTCGTCCTCTGGGACGTCTGGGCGATTGCCCGCGGCCACTGGAGCTATGACCCGGAGCAGACCAGCGGGATCACCCTGCCCGGCAACCTGCCGCTCGAGGAGCTGCTCTTCTTCCTGGTGATCCCTACCTGCGCCATCCTCACCTTCGAAGCGGTGCGCGCGGCCACCGGTTGGCGCGGCGGCGACGAAGGGGCGAGCGGGTGACCTACACCGCCGCCGCTTCGCTCGGCGTCGTCCTGACGCTGCTGCTCGAGGTCTTGGTGCTGCGCACCGGTCTGCTCCGCCGGCGCATCTTCTGGGTGTCCTACGCCATCGTCATCTTCTTCCAGCTGATCACCAACGGAGTCCTCACCGGCCGCGACATCGTGACCTACGACGATGACGCCATCCTCGGAGTGCGCATCGTCTACGCACCCGTCGAGGACCTGCTCTTCGGCTTCGCGCTGGTCGTGCAGACGCTGCTGTGGTGGGTGTGGCTGGGCCGCCGCGAAGCGGCACGTGCCGGACGCCCGCGGGGGTGATGCTCGCCGACCCGCGAGCCGTGGTGACCGCCGCCTCGATCGGGTTCACGGCGTACCGCGTTCGTCGGCTGGCTCGGTTCGGCGCAGCCCGGCATCGACTGGTGGCGCCCCCCGACCGCCCCCGGATCACCACGGTGAGCGCCGTCGTGCCGGCCCGAGACGAGGCTCGCCACATCGCCGAGTGCCTGGAGGCTCTGTGCCTCTCCGGACCCGACCTCACCGAGGTCGTGGTGGTGGACGACGCCTCGCGCGACGGCACCGCGCTGGCGGCGAGCCGAGCCGGCCCCTCAGTCCGGGTCCTGCCTTCCCCCGGCCCGCAGGTGGGACAGCTCGGCAAGCCGGTGGCCTGCGCGGCGGGTGCTGCGACGGCGCGGGGGGAGTGGCTGTGGTTCGTCGATGCTGATGTACGGGTGGCGCCGGACCTGCTGAACCGACTGCTGCGCGCCGCCGACGAGCGCGACGCCGACCTGGTCAGCGCCGTCGGTCGGCTGGTCACCGTGGACCCCCTCAGCGGGTGGCTGCTGCCGGCCGTCGGCCTGGCCGTCGCGCGGCGGCACGACCCGGATCTCATCGCCGACCCGACGTCGTCGGCAGCTTTCGCCGCGGGCCCCTGCCTGCTGATCCGCCGTAGCGTCTACAACGCCGTCGGCGGGCACCTCGCCGTCGCTGACCAGGTCGTCGAGGACGTCGCGCTCGCCCGGCTGGTGAAAGCACACGGTGGGCAGGTGGTGCTCGCGACAACTCTCGACGGCTACTCCGCGCAGATGTATGACGACGCCCGCGCTTGCTGGGTGGGGCTGCTGAAGAACACTTCCGCGGTCCGGTCCGGCCCGTGGCCAGCGGGCGCGGCCGCGGCAGCCCTGGGGTTCGCGCCGGTCGCGCTCCTGCAGTCCCGCTCGACGTCGACCCGCCGGCTCGCCGCTGTCGCGGTCGCGGCGCAGGTGGTGACCGACGGCGCGGCCCGAGCGCGCGCCCGGCAGCCGGTCTGGCCAGCCGCACTCTCCCCCCTCACCGATCTGCTGCTGGCTGTGCACCACGCGCAGGCCAGGTGGCTGCGTCACCGCGGCCGGCCGGTCGGCTGGCGTGGGCGCCCGGTGCCGGTTGGCTAGCGCCGTGGCGTCATCGACTTCAGCGTGAACTCGGCGGACTCGACGTAGCGGACGACTCCGACGAACGCGCTCTCCACGGTGAGCCCGACGGTGCGGGTCTCCCGCAGCACCAGGCCCGTGCTCGCCTCGGTGCACAGCTCGCGCAGCGCGGCGCCGCTGGTGCGACCACGGAGCACCGTGAGCATCCGCACCTGCCGACATGGCTGCTCCCGCCCGTCCACGTGGACGGTCGACGCGCCAAGGAACGTGATGCTGCCGTCCGTGCGGACCTGACGGGCTCGGTCGAGGCAGCGAAACCTCTGCGTGCTGCCTGGCGCCAGGCGGTGTCCTGTCCGGCTCCCGCCCGGGGCGCATCCCGCGTCACTGATATCGGGCACGAAGAAGTAAGTCAGCCGGGTGGCGTAGCCGGTCTCGATCTGGTCGCCAGCTGCCGCACAGGCGGAGTAGGTCTCGACATGCTCGTCGAAGAGCGGCACCTGTTCCTCCCACTGGCAGCCGGGACCGAGCCGGACCACCCGTGCCGTTGTCGAGGGGTAGTGCCGCTCGATGCCCAGCAGGTCCACCCGCGCCGACCCGGTGGTCGCGTACCGGTAGACGCCGGCCGCCGGTCGGACTCCGTCTAAGGCCGCGTCGAGACCGGGACGTCCGGCGTACGACGGCCGCTCGGTGAAGCCGCGGAGCGCCTCCGCGGCGCTGACCGGGTGGGCCACTCGAGCGCCGTAGAGGACGAACGTGCCCAGGCCGAGGGAGACCGTGACCAGGACGCCGAGCGCACGACGGACCCAGGTGCTAGCGCTGCGTGGCACCGGTGCTGGAGGTCACCCGGTGACAGCACGCTGCCGGTGCCGGCGTACGGCGGCGACACCGGCCGCGCCGGCGAGCAGCGCCAGACCTATGCCGGCCAGCGACCCACCGGTGGCCGGCAGCGGCGCCGGCTTGGGAGCGGGTCGGGGCGCCGGCTGGGGCTGTGGCTGCGGTCGCGCGGGTGCCGGCCGGACCGCACCCTTGCTGCCGAACCGCGGCTCCGGCTTGCCGAAGAACGACGGCCCGTCGGTCTGCCGGGTGAAGCCGGGCAGCGCCACCGGGCCGCCCATCCGAGTGTCGGAGTACGCGAGCACGAACTTACCGTCCCCGGCGATCTCGACGCTGAAGTAGTCGCCGAGACGGCGGTCGATGGCCTGCGCCTGGCACACGGTGCCGCCCTGGCAGATCGTCCCGGCGTGGACGGGGTCGGCGACGGCCGTGGCGTTGCGGAAGGCGGGGACCGGGGAGGAGAGGCAGCCGAGCCCGTTGAGGCTCTGCGCGGCCTGCACCGTCCAGCCATGGTCACCGGGAGTCTGGGCGTCCTCCTCCGGCAGCTGCACGTCGGCCTGGAACCAGGCGACTCCGACCCGGCCCTCGTCACCGACGGCGAGCCAGGGCCAGATGTCAGTCTTCTCGTCCTTGTCGAGGCGGACCGGCGCGGACCACTTCTTGCCGCGGTCGGTGGAGTAGGCGTAGTAGATGCCGGCCGGGCGATCGCCCTGGCCAGACTCGTCCCAGGTGATGTAGAGGTTGCCAGCGGGGTCGAGGTCGAAGGTCGGCCAGTGCGCCAGCATGCTGACACCCTCGGCGACGACGTTGTCCTCGGGGGTCATGTCGTCCGCGCGCGCACCGCGGAAGGCTCGCATGATCAGATCGCCACCAGCGCCGGCGTACTGCGCCTCGTAGAGCGTGCCGTCACTCTTGTCCACCCGGATGTCGCCGAGGCCGGCATCGTCGGGGATGCCTGGCGTGAAGGTCTTGCCGCCGTCGACGCTCTTGTAGAGGTAGTGCCCGCTGTTGCCGACGGGTCGGCTGGGGAAGGTACCGCCGCCGAAGGAGTTGGCGATGATGTAGACGACGTCCTCTTCGTCCCCCTCGGTCCACTGCCGGTCGGTGACCGTCTGGGCGAAGAAGTTCTGCTCCTTGTAGGACTGGCCCGAGTCGGTCGACTTCGACATCGAGATGTTGGCCAGGTTGATCTCCGAGACGTAGACGTTGCCCGCCTTGTCGTAGGCGAACTCCGGGTCGGAGAAGCCGGAGGCCAGCGTCGAGTCGGGTGGGAAGGTGCGGTCGACGTAGGTCCAGCTCTTCCCGTTGTCCTTGGAGTGGTAGTAGTAGGTCTGGCCGCGGTAGTTGCCGGCGAAAGCGGCGATCTGCTCGTCCGCGGATTCGGGGGCGAAGAAGTGCGTCGTGCCGGCGTGCGAGCCGTAGAGCAGCGTGCCGTCGGGGTGGGTGAAGATGATGGGCTCACCGCCGGCTCGAGTCGTGTCGACATAGCCCGGCTCGTCGAAGGTCATCGCTCGCGGCGGAGGCGTGCAGGGGGTGGCGGCCGTGGCGGGCGAGGACAGGGTCGCCCCGCCGATCGCGACCGCCGCAAGGCCGCCGAGCGCCAGGGTCCGAGAGAGCCGACTGGGGCGCGTGCGCATGGGAGCTCCTGAGGGCCGGAAGTAGTGCAGCTTCGCTGAACTTCGCCGTACGGCGGCCGAGGCCTGCCTCCTGAGAGGCTACGCCCAGGGGCCACGGCGGCGCGCCCGCCGGGCCCGGACGATTCCCCGGCCGGCGACGGCCGCCCGCCGGGGCAGGCCGACGGAGACCCGCCGGTCGAGCACCTGGTAGTCGGCGGCCTCCACCTCGTCCAGGATGCCGCCGTAGAGGGTGAGCGCCGTCTCGATGCAGTCGCGGCTGGTCGAGTGCAGCAGGCGGACGCCGGGGCGGGCGGCCCGGAAGATCTCGCGGGTGCGGGATATCTCGAAGGCCAGCAGCCGTCGTATCGGGCCGTCTACGACACCGCGCGCGAGGTGCTCGCGGTCGACGCCGAACGCTTGCAGGTCCTCCAACGGGAGGTAGATGCGGCCGCGCTGCAGGTCCTCGCCGACGTCGCGGATGAAGTTGGCCAGCTGGAAGGCGATGCCGAGGTCCGCCGCGTAGGCAGACGCCGAGTCGTCCAGCGGCTCGAGGATCGGCACCATCTGCAGCCCGATCACTGCGGCGGACCCGTAGACGTAGACCATCAGGTCTTCGTAGGTCTTGTAGTCGGTGACGGTCAGGTCCATCTGCATCGACTGCAGGAACGCCTCGAAGTGCGCGATGGGGATGTCCCACCGGCGCACGGTGTCGACGACCGCGCGGCAGACCGGGTCCGTGCTCTCGCCCCGGCGTACGTCGGCGAGGAACTGCTCGCCCCAGGTGGTGAGGTGGGCCGCCTTCTCGGCGTCGCTGGCGGTCGAGCCGAGGTCGTCGACGATCTCGTCGGCGTACCGCGCAAAGCCGTAGAGGGCGTGCACGTACGGGCGCTTCCACGCCGGCAGCAGCAGCGTCGCGAGGAAGTAGGTGCGGCCATGGCGAGCGTTGAGGTCCTTGCAGGCGAGGTACGACGCCCGCAGGGTCGGGTCGGCGACCCGGCGCAGCTCACCCCGTGACAGCGCTTCCTGCACCAACCCCATGCGCCTGAGTCTCCCACTGTTGGTTCGCGAGGCCCCAGATCAGAGCTGCTCGCACACAAAGCGATCGCGCCCTCGTCGCCGCGAGCACGCGACGCCGCTCGGCCTGTGGACGACGGCCCCCTTTGTGTGCGGGATCGGGTGCGGCCGCCGATCCGGCTTATTCACAGATTCACGTCACGACCCCGGTACGACGGTGCGAGTGCGCACGCTGGGTGGATGTCATTCGAGAGCCTGGCGGCAGCCGCTGGTGCGACGGGTCGGCTGGTCTCCACGCCGTTCGCCCGCGGGCACGGGGTCGAGGCGGCCGAATTGGCCCAGCGTCGGCGTAGGGGCGACGTACTGCTAGTACGCGCGAAGACCTGGCTCATCCCCTCCTCCCCGGACTGGGTGCACGAGGTGGCCGAGGAGGCGGCTGGGCGGCGCGCTGCGGTCAGCCATGCCGCCGCGGCCGTGCTGCAAGGCGTGCCAATACTCGGCTGGGACGGCGCTACTCACCTCACTGTAGAGCGCAACCGGTCGCGAGTGAGCTCGCCGTACGAGGTGCATCGATCCGATCTCGGCCCGGCGGACGTCGGACCGCTGCGCCTGCGGGTTGGCGACGACGTGATCGTGCTCAAAGTGACCGCACCTGCCCGGCTGGCTGTCGACCTCGCTCGTGCCGAGCCGCAGAGCACCGCGGTCGCGGCCATCGACTCGCTCATGCGATTGGGGCTGTTGCGGATGCTGGCGGTCATCGGTGAGCGCCGTGCGCTGTGGGGACGAGATGCGTCGCGGGTATCGACCGTGCTGGGACTCGTCAACCCCCGGGCTGGATCGGTGTTGGAGTCGCTCTTCCGCGTCCTGGTCGTCTTGGCCGGTATGCCGCCGGGCCAGACTCAGCGACTCCTTCGGCGCGCCAACGGACGCCGCCTCGGTCGGGTCGACTTCTGGTACCCACCCCGGCTCGTTGTGGAGACCGAGGGTGACCTGTTCCACGGCCTGGAGCGGCTTGCAGTTGACGAGTGGCGCGCCAACGAGCTCGAGATCCTCGGGCTGCAGCTGCTCCGCTTCTGCTGGCAGCACGTCGTCCACGAGCCCGACTACGTGCTTGCGACCCTGGCGGAGATGCTCCGGCCCTGACTGACCGCACACAAAGTGGTCCTCTATCCACACGGCTCGCTGCAGACTCGTGCTCAGTCCGGCGGCATGGCGATCACTTTGTGTGCGGAGATGGGGAATTCGGTCGCGGGCCACGGCGCCTGGACCGGGAGGCGAGGAGGGTTTAGGACGTGCTGGGGCCGAGGATGCGCTCAGCGGCGAGGCGGCCGCTGATGAGCACCATCGGTACGCCGACGCCCGGCTGGGTGCCCGAGCCGCAGAAGACCACGCCGTCCACCTTGGGCGCGAGGTTGGCGGGCCGAAACGGACCCGTCTGGAAGAAGGTGTGCGCCGCCGCGAACGGCGCGCCTCGCTCCATCCCGCGGGCCCTCCAGTCGGCCGGCGTCGTCACGTGCTCGACCTCGATCGCGTCGCCGAATCCGACGTAGCCGAGGCGCTCCAGGTGCCCGATGACTTCATTGCGGTAGCGCGGGCCGATGACCGACCAGTCGAGAGCAGCGTCGAGGTTGGGCGTCGGAAAGAGCACGTAGTAGATGTGACGGCCCTCCGGTGCCAGCGACGGGTCGGTGTGCGTGGGCGCGGTCACCAGCACCGAGGGGTCGCTCATCAGCGACTGCTGGTCGATGAGCTCGTCGAAGACGCCGCGCCACGACTTGCCGAAGTGGATGTTGTGGTGCGCGATCTGGGAGTACGACGCCGTCGACCCGGCCAGCAGCAGGAAGCACGACGGCGAGTAGGTGAGCGACTTCACCCGCGCCGGCACCGCGGTCGGCGGCAGCAGCTCGCGATAGGCCACCGGGAGGTCCGGGTTGAGCACCACCACATCGGCCGGGATTCGCTCGCCGGCAGCCGTGAGCACGCCGACGGCCCGACCGTTGACGACCTCGACCTGCGTCACCGTCGTGGAGTAGCGGATGTCGACGCCGTGCTTGACCGCCGCGCCGGCGAGCGCGACCGGCACCGCGTGCATGCCGCCCTCGGGGAAGTAGACGCCGGCGACGGAGTCCATGTAGGCGATGACCGCGTAGATCGCGAGCGCGTCGTACGGCGACAGCCCGGCGTACATCGACTGGAAGGAGAGCACCCGCTGCGTCCGCGGGTCCTTGAGGTACTCACCCACCTTGGGTGCCAGCCGCCGGAAGCCGCCGATCGCCGCCAGCCGGGCCAGCGACGGCCGCAGCAGCGAGAAGGGCGAGTCGATGTTGCGGTCGATGAAGTCGGCCATCTCCAGCCGGTAGAGCTCCGACACGAAGTCGACGTAGCGCCGGTAGCCCGCCGCCTCGGCGGGACCACAGACGCGCGCGACCTCCTCGGCCATCGCGTCGGTGTCGCTGTGCACGTCCAGGGTGGAGCCGTCCGGGTAGTAGGCGCGGTAGAGCGGGGACAGCGGCCGCAGGGTCAGCCAGTCGTCCATCTCCTCCCCGACGCACGCGAATGCGTCGCGGATCAGGTCCGGCATAGTCAGCACGGTCGGTCCGGTGTCGAACTCGAAGCCGCTGTCGGAGAGTCGCCCTGCTCGACCGCCGGGGACGGACTCGCGCTCCAGCACAGTGACCTCGCGACCAGCTCCGGCGAGGCGCAGCGCCGCGGACAGCCCGGCCAGCCCGGCGCCGACGATGACGACCCGATCGCTGGGACCACTGACGGTGCGCATGTCCAGGACGGTATAACCGGAGGATGCGCATCGCCCCCGCAGCGCTCCTCGTTGCCCTGCTTGGCTTCCTCCCGGTCGCGCCGGCCCTGGCGCAGGAGAGCCCACCCAGGCAGGAGCTCACCGCGTTCACAGTGCTGCCGCCCGGCAACAGCGGCTTCTTCTCCGTCGAGGGCCAGCTGCGTGGAGAAGCATCAGGGAAGCCGTCGGAGTTCGGCGAGCACATCGACGACCAACGCGAGCTCTACTGGGGCTTCGGATACAAGCCCGGCAAATTCCACGCTCAAGGCGAACCGGTGGAGCCCAAGCCGGGAGTGCGCATCTACCGTGATGGCTTCGGCGTGCCTGCGGTGTACGCCGACACCGGGCGAGACGTGTGGTTCGGGGCGGGCTACTCTGCCGCGGTGGACCGGCTGTTCTTCATGGACGGCCTGCGGCGCACGGGGCTCGGCACGCTGGCCGAGCTGGCCGGCAGCGGGTCCGTCCCGGCCGACATCAAGACCCGCGTCCTGACCTACTCCGCGGAGGAGTACGAGCAGTTCTTCGTCGCGCTGCCGCAGGCCGGCAAGGACGCCGTCGACGGGTACGTCGACGGGGTCAACGCGCGTCTCGACGAGGTGGCTGCGAATCCCCGACTGCTGCCGGCGGAGTACGTCCTTCTGACGACTACGCCGAGGCGGTGGGAGCGACGGGATGTCCTCGCCGCAGGCGTGCTGATCACCCGCTTCGTCGCCGCCGAGGGCGGCAACGAGATGGAGAACGTCGCGGCGCTGCGGACCCTGGAGTCGAAGCTCGGCAAGACCGCCGGCCGCGGAGTCTTCGAGGACCTGGTCTGGCAAGAGGACCCCAAGGCGGTGACCACCGTGCAGGGTCGCTCCTTCAGCAACATCCCGGGCAGCGCAGCTGATCGCGCTCGCACCTTCACGTCCATGGCGGACTTCGCCGCAACCATCCCGCTGGAGCTCGCCACGGGTCCCGGCACTGGCGGCAGCCCGGAGCCGACGCTGCCACCACGGGCCCCCGTGGCCGCGCCGGCCGCCAACCCGCTCGGCGTCCCGCAGGCGGCCGTGGCGCGCGCTGTCACCGCCGTACACGAGTACCTGACGAACCTGCGCGGCGGGTCCATCGCAGCAGCGGTCGCGCCGAAGAACACTAGGGACGGCAAGGCTCTGCTGCTCAGCGGTCCGCAGCTCGGCTACAGCTACCCGAGCATGCTCTGGGAGCTCGAGGTGCACGGCGGCGGGTACGACGCTCGCGGCGCGGCCGTGCCAGGGCTGCCGACGATCGGCATCGGGTACGGCAAGCGGGTCGCGTGGGCGCTGACGTCGGGCTATAGCAAGTCCATCGACTCCTACATCGAGACGACCAGACCGGGTGCCAGCGCCGGCGATCCACCGCAGTACCTGCACGACGGCAAGTGGAAGGACGCGGACTGCCGGACCGAGACAGTGCGCTACCGCGCCGCGCCCGAGGGCGTGCCGGTCGGCCCTGCCCTGCTCAGCCAGGACGTCCGCGCCTGCCGTACCGTCCATGGGCCGATCGTCGCGACAACCGCGGACGGCACTAAGTCCCGGTCCGTGCAGTACGCCATGTGGGGACGAGAGCTCGAGACCATCAAGGGCACGTTGGCGTGGAACAGCGCCGACACCTTCGCCGAGTTCGAGGCCGGTGTCCGCGCGGTCACCTGGAACGAGAACGTGCTCTATGCCGATGCAGACGGGCGCATCGCCTACTGGCACCCGGGGCTGGAGCTGCGCCGCAAGCGCTCGGTGGATATGCGGCTGCCCGCTCCTGGCACTGGCGAGCACGATCCGGACGGGCTGCTGACCTTCGAGGAGATGCCGCACTCCGTCGACCCGCCCGAGGGCTATCTCGTCAACTGGAACAACAAGCCCGCGCGCGGCTGGTTGGACGGCGAAGGGCGAGCACCGTTCTCTCGCCCTGCCGGCCCCGTCCAGAGAGTGACGCTCCTGCACGACCTGCTGCGCGGCCGCAAGGACTTGGACCTCAAGGCGTTGATGGCCGTGGACCGACTGGCGGGCAGCCGTGACGTCAGGCTGACGCTCTATCGACCCCTGCTGGCCGAGCTCGCCCGTCGCGACGACCTGACGTCCGACGAGCGCACCGCGATCGACCTGCTCCTGGCCTGGGACGGCAGCCACTACGGACCCGGTGCTGACACGATGGGTGAGCCGGCCACCGACGGCCCGGCGCCAACGCTCTACGACGCCTTCGTCCTCGCGGTACGCCGGGAGCTCTTCGCCGGTCTGCTGCCGGATGACGGATCCGATGCCATCCTCGATCGGCAGACCGGCGTGGGCAGCCACGTCTATGACGCGCCACCGCTGGACAACCTCGCGACGCGAATCCTCCGGCCGGGCTTCTCCGGCCTGGTCCCCTCGCGGGACTACACCGGCGGCCGGGCTCCGCAGGCCGTGGTGGCGGCGGCGCTGCGCTCGGCGATCGCATCAGTGCGGGAGATTTCTGGGCCCGATCTCACCGACGCTCGGCGCCCTCACCCCCGGTCCGAGGTCTGCTCGCTCACCGACGGCGTCATCGGGCCGTGCTTGACGATGCCGTACGAGGACCGAGGCGGTTGGGTGCACGTGATAGCGCTCGCCGCGCCGGTCCGCGCGGCTCCCGTGCCCCCGGTGCGCACGCCGCGGCCAATGCCGGCGACTGGCGCGGTCGCGCCGCACCTCGGGCTCCTCGTCGTCCTGGCCGGGGCGGCGCTCCGCCGCCGAGCCCGGCACGTCTAGACGCGGCGGGACGTCGCTGCGCTGACGAGGTTGCCGAGCACCTCTCGCGCCGCCGGCTCCAGCACCCCAGCGCCCAGGGCACTGTGCGCCTCGTCCGTGCGGCGGGCGATCAGCGCCTCCACCTCCGCCAGCGCGCCCGTGCCGTCGATCACGTCGCGCAGCAGGGCCACCCCCCTCTCGTCGAGGTGGGGGTCGCCGAGGTGCCGGCGCACGACGGCAGCCTGGTCAGGAGTGGCGCGGTCCAGCGCGATTGCGACCAGCGCGGTGCGCTTGCCCTCGCGCAGGTCGTCGCCCGCCGGCTTGCCGGTCTCCGACGGGTCGCCGAAGACGCCCAGCACGTCGTCGCGGAGCTGGAACGCCTCGCCCAGCGGCAGCCCGTAGCCGGTGTAGGTCGCCAGCAGCTCGGTCGGCGCTCCCGCCAGCACGCCGCCCAGGTGCAGCGGGCGCTCGATCGTGTACTTGGCGCTCTTGTAGCGCGCCACCCGCAGCGCCCGATCGATGTCCCGGCCGCCGAGTGCCTGCTCGAGCAGGTCGAGGTACTGCCCGGCCATCAGCTCGACCCGCATCTCGTCGTACGTCGGCGCGCCACGGCGCAGCATCACGTCGGGCAGCCCGCAGGTGTTCAGCAGCTGGTCGGCCCAGATCAGGCACAGGTCGC
Organism: Mycobacteriales bacterium; assembly: GCA_035536235.1. Lineage (GTDB taxonomy): Bacteria > Actinomycetota > Actinomycetes > BP-191 > BP-191 > DATLNF01. Next base: position 32,241 of record DATLOQ010000119.1, on the reverse strand, counting down.
CGAGCAGGATGGCCGCGGACGTGCCGAAGGTCTCCGGGTCGCCCAGCCACCCCTCGCCGCGGTGAAGTGCGGCGAACCCCCGGTGCACCGCAGGCCGCCCGCGCCGGGTGTCGGAGCCGTCCATCACGTCGTCGTGTATCAGCGCACAGGCCTGCAGCAGCTCCAGGGACGCCGCCGCTGCCACGATCTCGTCGCTGTCCGGCCCGCCGGCTCCGCGCCAACCCCAGTAGCAGAACGCCGGTCTCAGCCGCTTGCCCCCGTCGAGCAGGAAGTCCGACACCGCCGTGCCGATGGGGCCGAGCTCCTCCGCGATCCGGTCGAGCACGCCGACCTGCTCAGCGAGGAAGGCACTCAGCGCCTTGTGCACGCGCTCGCGGAGGTCGGCGACGTCGAGCGGGCTGGGCACGGATCTCCGGCTGGCGGCCACGTCGCGATTCTGCCAGCAGTGCCGCCGACGGCGCCGCGCGCCCGTGTCGGCCCGGTCGAGAGGTCTCCCGTCCTCTAACCTCTGCGGAGTGAGCATCACAGTGCGGGACCTGCTCGCCGCCGGGGGGCGGTCCTTCTCGTTCGAGTTCTTCCCGCCCAAGACCGACGCTGGCGAGGTGGAGCTCTGGCAGGCGATCCGCCAGCTCGAGCCGCTGGCCCCCACCTTCGTGTCGGTGACCTACGGCGCGGGCGGCTCGACCCGCGATCGGACCCTGCGCATCGTCGAGCGCATCGCCACCGAAACGACGCTGACCGCGGTGGCGCACCTGACCTGTGTCGGCGCCTCACGCTACGAGCTGCGCAACGTGATCGGGGCGATCGCCGACGCCGGCATCCGCAATGTGCTGGCTCTCCGGGGCGACCCGCCCGGGGGAGTGGACCAGGAGTGGGAGCCGCATCCTGAGGGGCTGACATACGCCGAGGACCTGGTCCGGCTGCTGCGTGAGCTCGGTGACTTCTGCGTCGGGGTCGCGGCGTTCCCCGAGGCGCACCGTGAGTCGGCCGACCGCGACACCGACGCGAAGTATCTGGCCCAGAAGTGCGCGGCGGGCGCCGACTTCGCCATCACCCAGTTCTTCTTCGACCCGGCGGACTACTTCGCCCTCGTCGACCGGGTCCGCGCCCGCGGCTGCGATGTGCCGATCATCCCGGGGATCATGCCGGTCACCAACGTCGCCCAGATCGAGCGGATGGCCCTGATGTCGGGGGCGGCGTTCCCGCCGGAGCTGGCGGAGCGGCTGCGAGGGGTGGCCGACGACCCGATCGCGGTACGGCGGGTCGGCGTCGAGGTGGCCACCCGGATGTGCCGCGACCTGCTCGACGGGGGGGCGCCCGGGCTGCACTTCTACACGCTCAACCGGTCGACGGCCACGAGGGAGATCTACGCCGCGCTGGGGGTCGTTGCCCATCCGTGACGGCTGGCTGAGCAGGAATGTCCCGAGACGTGGCGAAATCGCCAGGTCGTACCCCAATGCTGTGATGACCCCGCCTGGAGGCACCACGATGCGCTTCGCCCTCCGCCGTACCCATGCCGCCGCAGCCATCGCCGTGCTCGCGGCCTTGGCCGCCTCACCGGCAGCAGCGGACCACACTGACCCCAACCGCCCGCTGGCGCCGATTGTGGACCTCGGAGGGGCGGAGTCACGCAGCGCCGGCGAAGGCACGTGGGAGCACATCAAGAATTTCGGCGGCACTACCGGCACGGACGTGAAGTTCTTCCACCGCAACGGCCAGATCTACGCTGCCGGCGGCCAGCTCGGCCAGGCCGAGCCATCGATCGTGGGCCAGCGCCTCATCAAGCTCACTGACCCGGACGGCACGGTCAACCCGGAGTTCGTGGCAGACCACGGCTCGTCGTACTGCGGTGACATCACCAACGTCAGCGCCACCACAGGCATCCAGCACGACCAGGTGATCGTGCCGAAGGCGCCGCACGGCGAGTTCTTCAAGCCTGGTAAGAAGCCGCAGGGCACGCTGCTCCTCGACGCCGTCGACGCCGTCGGCCGCTGCCACGACAAGACCAATGGCGGCTTGGAGCTGGTGGACATCAGTGGGCTCGGCACGGAGGGCTTCGAGCCCCGTGAGGTGCACCTGACGCGGCACAACGGCACCTCGCACACGGTGACGGCCGACGCCACCCGACCCTGGATCATCTACAACAGCAACTCCGAGTTCGGCGTCGACCCCGCTGCGGGCGACGATGTGAACCCGCTCGGTGTCGGCATGGCGTGGATCGACGTGCTGGACATCCGCACCTGCCTGAACAACGCCGGCAAGGCTTTGGAGACCCAGCGCGCGCAGTGTGCACCGAAGGTCTTCCGCATCCCCTTCGAGTACGAGTGGGCAGTGCAGGAGGGCGCCGACGGCTCGAGGAAGCAGCCGTCCGGCTGTCACGACATCACGGCCCGGCCCGGCAAGATCTACTGCGCTGCACCGACCGCGACCATTGTCCTCGACGTGTCCGGCCTGACTTCCGCGCAGGGTCCAGCGATCCCTGCACCGAACGACCCGCGCGGGGACATCAAGGGCACGCCCCTGCCCTGCAAGCTCGGCGACGCAGCGCCCGCGGTCGGTGCCGTGAGCGGCGCGAAGGTCACCGACTGCGTCTTCGAGACCCCACTCGCCAACCCGGCGGACCAGACGTCGAGGGCAGTGCGAGCGGTCAACGCTTACAACGACCTCAAGCGGCCCGCAGCGACCGGCTGGAAGTACGCCGGACACTTCAACAACGTCGGCCGTGACTGCCGCCGCGACGGCACCTACAACTGCAACACCAACCTGACCACGCGGTCCTCTGAGGGCGTGGCGATCGGCCACGAGTCGGACCCATCGCCCGACGGGCGCTACCTCTTCGTCACCGACGAGCGCGGCGGCGGCATCATCCCGCCCGGCGCGACCTGCGCACCGTCGCTCGACAACCCGTACGGCAACGGCGGCATGCACGTGTTCGACACGAAGAAGCGGGACGCGAAGGGCCGATTCACCTACGCGCTGAACACCGACGGCGAGAAGGCGGTGTACATCTCGCCCAGCACGCTCGTCAGCCCCACGTTCTGCACAATCCACGTCATCGAGCACGTCCCGGACGAGCAGCGGATCTTCGCCGCGTGGTACAGCCAGGGGATCAAGGTCATCGACTACGAGATCGACGCAGAGGGTCGCTTCTCCTTCACCGAGACAGCCAGCTACACCCTGCTGCCCAACGACATCTGGACGGGCGAGCCCTTCAAGATCGTCGACAACGCCGACGGGACCCGGACCTACTCCTTCGTGTCCAACGACGTAGCCCGTGGGATGGACGTCTTCACGTGGACCGGTCCCACCAACAAGATCGAGGCGGCCGGTGCGCCCGGCTCGGCTCCTGCGCCACGCCCGGCACCGCGGCCGGCCCCCCGTCCGGCTCCGCGCCCCGCGCCGCTGCCGGCAACGGGTGCCGACTTCGCGCTGCTCGGCCTGGCCGCGATGCTGCTTCCGGCCGCCTTGCTAGTCCGCCGTCGGCTGGCCCGCTCGGCCGCCTAGCGATCCTCTAGCGCTATTCGCCGGTAGTGCCGTCGGCGAGCTCGCGGAGGATGTCGAGGTGGCCGAGATGTCGGGCCGTCTCCTCGAGCATGTGCACCAGCACCCAGCGCAGCGTGAAATCGCCACGGCGGTCGGTGCCGATGTCGTCGAGCGAGTGATTGGCGTTGACGGCCCGCGACCGCTCGCACGCCTGCACGTAGAGCGCCACGGACTCCGCGAGCGGTGCCTCGGTGGCCGTGCGGAACTCCCAGTCCGGGTCGACCGTGAAGTCCACGCCGGCCCAGGGCTCGGGGATGGCCGCCTTGCCGATGCCGACCGTGAACCAGAAGTCCTCCACCAGCGCCAGGTGCTTCACGAGCCCCGCCGCGGTGGTCGGCGACGGCAGCGGCGTCGAGGTCGCGTCGGCCTGGCTCATCCCGGCGACCTTGCTCAGCACCCCCGCGCGGTACCAGTCGAGCATCGCCTCGAGCATCGGTCGCTCGCCGGCCGTGCACACCGGAGGCATCGGCCGGTTCATGGCCGGCAGCCTTGCCGGCGGTGCGCCCACCAGGTGCCGAGGGCATCGGGGCCCGCAAAGCCGGCGGGGACGTGATGCACGCGTGATCTCATGAGGGCACCGTCCTACGTCGAACGGCCGTGCGGCAAGACCGTTCTCGCAGGGCGCCGCCGCGCCGTACGCCGCTGCTGGTGATGACCGTAGGGTGCGCTGGTGACCCAGCCCCTAGTGCTGCTCGGCCTCGCCGCCCTGCTGGTCGTGCTGAGCCTGGCCACCGCGCGCCCGCCGGACGAGGCGGTGCCGGACCTGGACGGCTACTTCACCCGGTGGAGCACGCTGCACGAGGGCTACGACCCGCGTGGCAATGCCTTCACCCACGGCTGGCTGACAATCGCCTACACGATCGCCCGCCCGCTGGCTCGTCGCGGCGTGCTTCCTGACCTGCTCACCATCTGGGGGGTGTGGCTGGCCTTCGCCGTCTACGTCGGCGCGGAGGCCGGCGGTCGGTGGCCGATCCTGGCCGGTTGGCTGGTGGTGGGCAGTGGCCTGCTTGACGCGCTGGATGGCTGCGTCGCGGTGCTCACCCGGCGCACATCGCAGTGGGGTTACGTCCTCGACAGCCTCACCGACCGGATCTGCGACGTTCTCTACCTGGCCGCGATCGTCGCGCTCGGCGGGCCGCTGGAGCTGGCCGTCCTGACCGGGCTGGCGTTGTTCCTGCTGGAGTACCTACGGGCACGCGCCGGCAACGCTGGAGCGGGCGACATCGGCGTCGTGACGCCGGGGGAGCGGCCGACCCGGGTGGCGCTGTGCTCCCCGACCATCCACTTCACCGGCATCTTTCCCGCCGCGGCACCGGTGCTCCCGACCCTCGGGCTGGCCGCAGTCGGGGGGCTGTGCGCGTTCTCGGTCGTCCAGCTGGCGATCGCCGTTCGCCGGGCCCTGCTCGGTCAGCCGGCCGGGCCGACGAGTCCGGCCACGATGCGGGCGGAGAGCAGCACCAACGGGAGCCCGCCGCCGGGGTGAGCCGAGCCGCCGACGAGGTACATCCCGGGCACCGGTGAGCGGTTGGCCGGGCGCAGGAAGGCAGCGCGCACGCCGTTCGAGCTGGTGCCGTAGATGGCACCGCCGACCGCTCGGGTACGGCGCTCGAGGTCGACCGGGCTGATGAGGGTGCGGCTCACGATCCGCTCGCGCACGTCGTGGCCGCGGTCGCGCAGCAGGTCGAGCAGGTGCTCGGCATACGCGTCGGCGACGCCGGGAGCGCCCCAGTCGACGACTGGCCCGTCGCGACCGGCCTGGCCTTGTCGAGGCGCGTTGACCAGGACGAACCACGCCTCGTGTCCAGGCGGCGCGATGGCCGCGTCAGTCGGCACGGACAGGTAGATCGTCGGGTCCAGCACCGGCCGCGGCGTCGCGCCGAAGAGCGAGTCGAACTCCGCGTCGTAGTTCCGCGGGAACAGCACGGTGTGGTGGGCGAGGTCGGGGGTGCGCCCACGCAGGCCGAGCAGCAGCACGAACCCGGACAGGCTCGGCGTGGCCCGGGCGAGGCGTCGCCGTACGGCGGCCGTGCGCGGGTCGGAGACGAGGTCGCGATAGAGGTGCGTCGCGTCGGCGTTGGCGACCACCAGGTCGGCCGGCAGCAGCTCTCCGTCGGCGAGGCGCACCCCACGCACCCGGCCGCCCTCGATGCGCACCTCGACGACGTCTGCGCCGGTCCGGACGACGGCGCCGCGCTCGAGCACCCGGTCGCGGATCGCCTCGCCGATGCGGGAGAGCCCGCCTTCGACGTACCACCCGCCGAAGGTCTGCTCGACCCACGGCACGACGGCCAGCGCGGCCGGCGCGCGGCGCGGGTCCGAGCCGGTGTAGGTCGCGTAGCGGTCGAGGAGCATCCGCAGCCGGGGGTCACGCAGGTAGCGGCGACCGAGCCCGCGCAGCGTGGTCCACGGCGCGACCGTCCGCAGGTCCCCTACTCGCGTCGCTTGGCGCAGCAGAGTGCGTGAACCCTCCAGCGCGCTCTCGAGGAAGTCCTCGTGGGTGGCCGCCCAGATCTGCTCGGCGCGGGCCATAATCCGGCGCCAGTCCGCGCCGCTGCCGGGAGCCAGCACGTCGTCGAGGGTGGCCGCGAACGCGTCGAGGTCGCCGGTTGAGTCGAGCTCGGCGCCGTCGGCGAAGCGGTAGTGCGCGATGGGCACCACCGGACGCAGCGTGACGGCCTCGTCGAGGGTGCTCCCGGTGTCGTCGAAGAGCTCGCGCAGCAGGTGCGGCATCGTCAGCAGCGACGGTCCGGTGTCGAAGCGGAATCCGTCGCGCTCATGCAGACCGAGCTTGCCGCCGACCTCGGGGGCCTGCTCGCACACGGTGACCTGGTGTCCGAGCGCCGCGAGGCGGGCGGCGGCGGAGAGCCCGCCGACACCGGCACCGATCACGACGATGCGCGCCATCAGCGAGCAGTGCTGGCGGCGTCGAGGGATCGGCCGCGCCAGGTCAAGGTGCCGGTGCGTCGCGCGTGCCAGCTCCGCGCGGTCAGCCCGGCGAGCACGGCGATCGAGGCCGGATGAGCGAGAGCATCGCGCGAACGCCCCCCGGTACGGCGGGCGCTGACCAGCCGCCCGGCCACGCCGGCGGCGTAGCCGAGCAGCGGTACGACGGCGGCGCGCGGCCGACCGCGCAGCAGCGAGCTGACTGCTGCGGCGGGGGGAAGCACGTAGAGGGCCAGGAGGGACGACATCACCGCGGTCGCGCCGGCGGGGGAGCCGAAGGCAGCCCACAGGCTCTTCGTGTAGCCCTCGCACAAAGCGGGCCAGTCGTCGTACATCCGACAGGTGGCGATGTCGGTGCCGTCAGCAACGGTGGCGCGGTAGCCGTGACGCTTCGCCGCCCGGGCGAGCGCGACGTCTTCGATGACGTCGGACCGTACGGCGGCGTGCCCGCCCCAGGTGCGGTACGCGTCGGCGTCGACCGCGAGCAGCTGTCCGTTGGCTACGGCGAGCGACTCGCGTGCCGAGTGCTCGGCCGCGCGCAGCGGGAGGAAGCTCAGCCAGGACCACTGCAGCAGGGGCTGCACCAGCCGCGGGCCGATCCCGTCGGCGAGCTGGCGCGGATAGGGCGAGACGAGCTGCAGCCGCGCGTCACGGAGCAGGGCCACGGTGCGGGCCAGTCCGTCGGGCGCGACGGTGACGTCGGCGTCGAGGAACACCAGCACCGTCGCGGCAGGACCTGCCGCGTCAGCCAGCCGCGCGCAAGCCCACGGCTTGCCCAGCCAGCCGGCCGGGACTTCGGTGCCGCCTTCGATGAGGCGCACCCGGGGGTCGTCGCCGGCCGTGGCGCGCACCACGTCCGCGGTCGCGTCGGTGGAGCCGTCGTCGAGCACGAGGATCTCCAGCCGAGGGACACCGGTCTGGGCGAGCAGCGCCCGCAGCGTCGGACCGATGCGGGTCGCCTCGTCACGCGCCGGCAGCAGCACGCTGACTCGCTCTCCTACCGAGTCGGAAGGCGTCGGTGGCCGGCGAAGTGCGCGGCTGTTGACCGCGGCGTGCACGGCGAAGGCGGCGGCGCCAATGGAGGCGGCGCGCACGGCAAGACTCATGGAGTGGCGAGTCGAGCTCGAGCTGGTGCGTGCAGCGTCGACCGCAGGAAGATTGCCACTACAGCTCCCATGCCCAACCCGCCGACGAGGGCGACCAGCGGCCGGCCGAAGAAGGCCAGGTTGGCCAGCACGCTCGAGGCGTACGTCCAGAGGTACAGCGCATAAGGGACTGCGACGTCGCCGCCGTCACGGTCCCTGACGAGCTGCTGGAGCAAGCCCATCATGACGGTGGCGACCACCAGCCAGCCGAGGTAGTTGCTGACGGGGATCCCGGTGATCGACGGGCCGCTCGCGGACCAGATCCAGTGCCCGGCGGCAACCATCTGCGGGTCGAGGAAGAGATCCCAGCTGGCCAGGGCGGCCCCGGCAAGCACGGCCTCGAGCAGCGGCCGGGTCGTCACGCGATGAGCCACCAGCAGCGCCGGGTAGGCCATCATCGTCCACGCCAGCGGGATGACGACCGGCACGCCGAGGACCTTCGCGCCGAGGGAGTCGGCGTAGGCGTAGTCGCCGAACGGGATGCCCGTGCGCACTCCGATCGCCTCGACGAGCAGGCCGCCGCCCGTCGTCACCCCGACGAGGGCCGCCGTGAAGCGGGCCCCCCGAGTGATCAGCGCGTGGGTCACCGAGGTGGCGAAGAACAAGGCCACCGTCGCGACGGTGAGCCGGTCGCGCGCCGTACCGGAGGTCAGCGGATAGCCGATCTGAGCCAGCACGGTGAGTCCGGCGAGCAGCCAGGTACCACGCAACCCGGTCGTTCGAGACATGGCAGGCACGATACGCAAGGCGCCTCTCCCGAGACGGGAGCGACCACAGCCCCACACAACCGGAGCCGGCACCCGCCACCGACCCGCCACCTCAGCACCACGCAGGACTCCGAGCCGCCGGTTGCGTGTCTGGCTGGTCGCTGCTGCGGCTCGATCAGCGGCGGGGGCGCAAGCGGGTGAGGAGGCTGGGGGAGCGGTCGGCGAGGACGATGCGGGCCGCGGAGCGACCGCTGGCGCCGAAGACCCCGCCGCCGGGGTGAGTGGACGCACCGGTGAGGTAGAGCCCGCCGAGCGGGGTGCGGTAGCCGGCGAGCTCCGGGAGCGGGCGCCACCCGAACATCTGGTCCAGCGCCATCTCGACGTGCATCACCTGCCCACGCACCAGCCCGAGCTCGCGCTCCAGGTCGAGCGGGGTCTGGACGTGCATGTGCTCCACCGAGCTGGCGAAGCCAGGCGCGACGGCGTCGACGGCGTCGACGAGCTTCTGCCCCTCCCGCTCGCGGATGCCGTCCCAGCTCTCACCGTTGGAGAGCTCGTAGGGATGCCACTGCCCCCAGACGGTCACGTTATGTTTTCCGGGCGGCGCGATGGTGTCGTCGAATGCGGAGAAGGTCATCGCCAACGCCGCCGGGCGGGTCGGCGGGAGGCCCGCACTGAACTCGCCGTGGGCTCGTCGCAACGCCACCCGGTCCGGTGCGATGAGCTGCATGGCCCGGTGCTCCGCGCCGTCCTGTGCCGGATCCGCCGCGGTGTATCGGGGCAGGTCGGTTGTCCCGAGCCGCACGACCATGCCGATGCCGTTGCCGGTGCGCACCGTACGGCGCGCGCGCTGCGCCAGCTCCTGCCATCGCGGACCGGCCGAGGCGTCGTCTCCCACCAGGCCAACGGTGGTCAGCACGTGGCATCCGGCTACCACGATGCCGGCCTCGATCGTGTCTCCGCTCATGGTGCGTACGCCGGTCGCCCGCCCGTCCTGCGTGCGGATCTGCGCCGCGCCGTCGCCCAGTCGCAGCACCCCGCCGTACGTCGCCAGGCGGCGGGCCAGGGCGACGGAGAGCTGGCCGCTGCCGCCGACCGGATGCCCCGGGGGGCGACGATGCATGAGGGTGTTCCAGCCGACGAGGTCAGCGGTCGCCACTTCATGGGTCGGCGGGCCGGACTGCGCGCCCATCCAGGCGAGGGCGGTCTTGAGGCGCTCGTCGTCGAAGTGGGTGTCGAGCAGCTGGTCCGCGGTGGTCAGGAACTGCCGGGACAGCTCCATGCCGGAGAGCCCGGTGCTCTTGCCGATGCCCCACAGGTGCCGGCCGAGGTTGGCGCCTGTCGGCGGTGCCTGGAAGGCGCTGAACACTCGCTCGTTGCGGTCGGCCCAGTCGTCGACGAAGGCGCGGTAGGCGTCGGCGTCCTGACTCCCGCACACCTTCTCGATGGACGCGCACGTGCGGTCGAGGTCGACGGAGAAGTAGATGCTCTCCTCGCCGTACGGCGCGAAGCCCCACGGGTCGAGGTCCTGGTACGTCAACCCCGCCTCGGCGAGTCGCAGCTCTTCGAGAATGCCGGTGTGCCGGATCATGATGTGCGCGCTCGAGCCGCGATCCATCAGGTAACCCGGGAAGCGCTCGACGGTGGAGACCGCCCCGCCGACGACATCGCTGCGCTCGACTACCTCGACGTCGAGCCCCTCACGCGCGAGGTAGCACGCCGCCACCAGGGCGTTGTGCCCCGCTCCGACCACCACGACGTCGCGCATGTCGGACGAGTCTATGGACTCCGTCAGGGTTCGTTACTCTCCGCTTCTGAGACGGCAGGGGCATCCACCCACCCAACGACGGAGGGATCAGCCTCGGCCAGGCGGCGGTGGCAGCGGCGCTGCGCTGCCCGGGCCCGTAGTCGCTCCTGTCGAGACCGAGCGATTCCCTCAGACGCGCGCCGGATCTCGCCCGTCCACCGTGCCGCAGCTCGCCTCGACAGCGAACCGGGCGAAGAGCTCCTCTGCGTACCAGCCGACTTCCGCCGTGCGGGTGATCGCTGTGGTGTGCGCAGCGCGCCCGTAGGCGAAGTCCCGCAGCGCCGCGGCGTCGTCCCAGAGGGAGAACGTGCCCTGCAGACCGATGGGGGCCTCGCCGATGCCGAGGGCCCAGCGCAGTCCCGCGCCTGTGCGCAGGTCGGCGGATACCGCCGGCACAGACTTCCAGAAGGTCATTGCCTTCGTGGGTCGGATCCGGGCGCGGGTGATCGCGGCGACCGGACCGTCGTAGCGCCGTGGGATCGGCTCGCCGAACGGTGCCCGGCCGGACCACTCGCCGCGACTGGACAGGGGCCGCAGGCTCACCGCCCACTCCTCGACGGCGATCCGCGTCCATCGTCGGGGGACGGCCGAGAACCTGCGGAAGTCGTCGTACGCCGCGTCGGAGGCCCAGACAGACAGCAGCCCCCACCGGCGGACGTCGGCGTCGCGCACGGTGAAGCTCTGCCCGTCGCCGGTGCCCAGCAGCTTGCTGAAGCTCAGCCCGGGAGTCCTACGCAAGGGTCGGCGGTCCAGGGCCATCCGCGCGATGGCATGGGGCACCGAGGACAGTGCCACGGTCCAGACCTGGAGCACCACCAGCGGGGCGCTCTCGACAGCCGGCTGCCCGGCGAAATCTGGCATCGACCCAGCGTAGGGGAGCGGGGTTGACGGTTTGTCCCACCCAGGCTTTACTCTCCAGCATGGTCGAACGTCTGTTCGATCAACCGACGGCGGGCTCTCGCGGGGCGCGTCCGCCGGTGAGCGGAGGTTTCTTGGCCGGTCGGCTGCCCAGTCTCGACCCTGGGCGGCCGCCGGCCGGGACCTGCCGGCTCGGGGGCGCGTGGGGAAGCGCGTCACCCGGGCCGGCGGCCGCTCGAGCCCGCTGCTCCGCTGGTGCGTTCCTGGAGGTGCTTCGTGACCGTCGCGTCGATCACTGCTCGCGCCGGGACCGGCCCAGACAGTGCCGGCCTGCTCGGGCTGTCCCGGCGCGGGGTCGCCGAGGCTGCGATGGCACCCAACGCCGCGCAGCGCTACGCCGCCGCCCACCTCGCCGCGCTGCGCGCGGCGGCTGCGGTGGTGGCGGCCAAGGCGCAGCCTGACCAGCGCGCGGGCTCCCGACGTCGCCCCATCAGCGTGTGGGTGCTGCTCAGCCGGGTGGCTCCTGAGCTGGCCGAATGGGCCAGCTTCTTCGCGGCCGGAGCCCGCAAGAGAGCCGCCGCGGAGGCCGGGCTGGTCGGGCAGGTGAGCGCTCGAGAGGCCGACGACCTGCTGCGCGACGCCGAGACGTTCCTGCACGTCGCCGAGTCGGTCCTGCGGGTCACCCATCAGGAGGCCCTGCCGCTCCTGCGCCCAGGCGCCTGAGCCTGCTGTCGGCAACCCGACAGCAGACCCGACAAGGAATCGCCGGGCGCGTGCCGAAGCCGCCTGGATGAGGCTGGCCGCTGTCTTCGCGCTGCCGCTCATCGCCGTGTCCTCTCTGGCGGCCGCCGAGCAGCCGCCAGCGGCCCCGGCGTATGAGGTCCGCGAGGTCTTCAGTCCCGATGGCCGCATCGAGCGTGTGCGGGTGCCGGTGGCTCTCGAGACGTCCGCCGCAGAGCGAAGCCGGGCCGCGGCCGCGGCGACCGGCGTCGTCCCGCTGCAGGTCTCCGGGCCGGCCGAGACGACGTTCGACCTGGTGGTCGTCGGTGACGGCTACACCGCGGCGGAGCAGCCCGTGTTCCACAGGCATGCATCGTCGAAAGTGGACGAGCTGTTCTCGATCGAGCCGTTCCGCAGCTACCGCGGTGTGTTCAACGTCTGGCTGGTCGAGGTGGTCTCGGCCGAGTCCGGGGTCGACAACGACCCGTTGCCCGGCACCTCGCGCGACACCGTGCTGGACATGCAGTTCTGGTGCAATGGCACTGAGCGTCTGCTCTGTGTCAACCAGAGCAAGGCACTGGCCGCCGCGGAAGAGCTCGTGCCTGACGTCGACCACGTCCTGGCCCTCGGCAACAGCGCCAAGTACGGCGGGGCCGGCGGCAAGGTCGCTACCGCATCCGGCGGCCACGCCAAGGCCGGGCAGGTCGCCATCCACGAGCTAGGACATTCCATCGGCAAGCTCGCCGACGAGTACGACAGCCCTTACCTCATTCCACACGTCGGCGATGCACCGGAGGCCAACGCCACGGTCTACCCGGAGCAGGTCATGGTGCCGCAGCAGCTGAAGTGGTGGCGCTGGTTCGGCCAGTCCACGCCGGACGGAGGGACGATCGGCAGCCACCTCGGCGGCCGCTACAACCCGGTTGTCTACTACCGGCCCAGTGCCAATTCGATCATGCGGTCGCTCGGCCGCGAGTTCAACGTCGTCGGTCGGGAGGAGATGGTCCTCGGCTTCTACGAGCTCGCCCGACCCTTGCTGACTGCTTCCCCGGCTGCCGCCGCGCGGCGCGGCGCGACCTTGCGTATCACCACGCCACGAGTCGGCACGCTGCGCATCACGTGGTCGATCGACGGTCGCGTTGTCGCCCGGGACGTGACCGAGCTCGATCTCCGCACGGAGGCGGGACCACGGGGCGCGTTCACCGTCGAGGTGCAGGTCGCCGACACGACGCCGTGGGTCCTGCCGACCCATCCCCGCGCGGAGCTGCTCGTCGAGACGGCGAGCTGGCAGGTCGGCTGAGCTGGCTTCCCCGCCGGCGGGCGGATCAGGCGGGGAGCGAGGCCACGCCTCTCGGGAGGAATCGGCTGCCGTTGACCCTCTCGGACACCCCGGTCCGATCGAGGTACGGGGTGATGCCGCCATTGTGGAAAGGCCAGCCGGCACCCAGCAGCAGGCAGAGGTCGATGTCCTGTGCCTCGGCGACGACGCCCTCGTCCAGCATGAGCCGGATCTCCTGCGCCAGCGCCGCCAGAGCTCGGTCACGTACCTCGGCCCCCGTCGGCGGCTGGGCCCCGGGCCGCGGCGCGAACATCGCCGCCACGTCCGGGTCGACCTGCTGCCCGTCGGCGCCCCAGGTGTAGATGCCCGGCTTGCCGGCGGCGACGAGCCGCTCCAGGTTGGCGCTGACGTAATAGCGGTCGGGGTAGGCCTCGTGCAGGGTCTTCGCGACGTGCAGTCCCACTGCTGGACCGACGAGGGCCAGCAGCAGGAACGGCGACATGGGCAGGCCGAGCGGGTCGAGCGCATGGTCGGCGACGTCGAAGGGGGCGCCCTCGTCGACGGCTCGGGTGACCTCTCCCAGAAAGCGGGTGAGCAGGCGGTTGACCACGAAGGCGGGCGCGTCCTTGACCAGCACGGCGGACTTCTTCAGTGACTTCGCGACGGCGAACGCCGTCGCCAGCGTCGCGTCGTCCGTTCTCTCGGCGCGGACGACCTCGAGCAGGGGGAGCACGGCCACCGGGTTGAAGAAGTGGAAGCCGACAACGCGCTCGGGGTGCGAGAGCTGTGAGGCCATCTCGGTGATCGACAGAGAGGAGGTGTTGGTGGCCAGGATGCAGGAGTCGGAGACAGCTGCTTCGACCTGGGCGAAGACCTGCTGCTTCACCTTCATCTCCTCGAAGACCGCCTCGATCACGAAGTCCGCATCGGCGAAGGCGTCGAAGCTCAGTGAGCCCGTTACCAGGCCGTGGAGCCGGCGCGCTCGGTCGGCAGAGATGCGGCCTTTCGTGTGCAGCGTGGCGATCTCGTCACGGACGTGGCCGACGCCGCGGTCGAGGCGCTCTTGGTCGATGTCCGTGAGGACCACCGGCACTTCGAGGCGCTGCGCGAAGAGCAGGGCCAGCTGGCCGGCCATCAGACCGGCGCCGACCACGCCTACCTTGGTGATCGCCCGGGCGCCCTCGCGGGGGGCGCCGACAGGACGTCGCGCCCGCTTCTGGGTCAGGTCGAAGGAGTAGAGGCCGGCCCGGAGCTCGTCGCCCATGACCAGGTCGGCCAGCGCCTCGTCCTCGGCGGCGAAGCCTTCCTCGCGGCTCGCCGTCCGGGCCAGTGCGACGAGATCCAGCGCGCGCAGTGGCGCGGGTGCCGAACCGTGCAGGCGGGCGTCGACGCTGGCCCGGGCGCGGGCCACGGCTTCCTCCCACCCGGGTCCCCGATCGATCGCCGGCCGGCTCACGGTGACGTCGCCGTGCACGACGTCGGCCACCCACTCGAGCGATCGCTCGAGGAAGTCGGCGGGGGAGAACATCACGTCGGCGATGCCGAGATCGAGGGCTTGCGGGGCGCGCAGCGTCTTGTTCGAGTTCAGTGCGTTGTCCACGATCACCCGCAGTGCGCTGTCCGGGCCGATGAGGTTCGGCAGGAGCTGCGTACCACCCCAGCCGGGGACCAGACCGAGGAAGCACTCCGGCAGCGCGATCGGCGCTGCGCCACTCGAAACGGTGCGGTAGTGACAGGCGAGAGCGATCTCGAGGCCGCCGCCTATCGCCGCGCCGTTGATCAGGGCAAACGTCGGCACCGCGGAGTCGGCCAGTCGCGCGAACACCCGATGGCCCAGCCGGCCGACCTCCCGTGCCTGATCGCGCGAGGTGATCTGGGGCACTCCCGAGAGGTCCGCGCCGACCGCGAAGATGAACTTCTTGCCGGTCACGGCGATGGCGACGAGGTCTTCGCGGCCCAGCACCTCGTCGAGTGCGACGTCGATCGAGCGGAGTCCACCCGGCCCGAACGTGGTGGGCTTGGTGTGATCGAAGCCGTTGTCCAGCGTGACCAGCGCAGCACGCCCGGCGCGCCGGGGCAGGTCGACGTACCGGACGAAGGCGGACGTGACGACCTCGCTCTCCTGCACTCCTGTGGTCTCCGCGGTCACGACGTCGCCTCTCCCTCAGACCCGTTCCACAGGGTGTTCTCCCAGATGACCGTGCCGCCCATGCCGATGCCGACGCACATCGCGGTGATGCCGTAGCGCACGGTCGGGTCTGCAGCGAAGGTGCGAGCGAGCTGTGTCATGAGCCGCACGCCGGAGGACGCGAGCGGGTGGCCGAAGGCGATGGCACCGCCGTAGGGGTTGACCCGCCTGTCGTCGTCCGGAATCCCGAAGTGGTCGAAGAAGGCCAGCACCTGCACGGCGAACGCCTCGTTGAGCTCGAACGCGCCGATGTCGGAGATCTGCAGGCCGCAGCGGGCCAGGGCCTTCTCCGTCGAGGGGATCGGCCCGACTCCCATGACCTCCGGCTCCACCCCGGCGAAGCCGAAGCCGACCAGCCGCATCTTCGCCGTGAGGCCCAGCTCCGCGGCCACCTCCTCGGCCGCGAGGATGCAGCCGGTGGCACCGTCGTTGATCCCGGCGGCGTTGCCCGCCGTCACCCGGCCATGGGCGCGGAACGGCGTGCGCAGGGCAGCGAGTCCCGCCAGCGTCGTATCCGGGCGTGGCGGCTCGTCGGCTGTCGCAAGACCCCAGCCGGCCGCGCTCCACGTGGCCATCGGCGCCAGGTCTTCAGCGATCACGCCGGCTTCGATGGCGGCGGCGGCCTTGTGCTGAGACGCGAGGGCGAACGCGTCACACCGCTCACGCGTCACGTCGGGCAGCCGGTCGTGCAGGTTCTCAGCGGTCGCCCCCATGACCAGGGCGGAGGTGTCGACGAGGCGCTCGCTCACGATGCGCGGGTTGGGGTCGACGCCCTCGCCCATGGGATGGCGGCCCATGTGCTCGACTCCGCCAGCGATGACGACGTCCTGCATGCCGATGCCGATCCCGCTGGCCGAGGTCGTCACCGCCGTCATGGCGCCGGCGCACATCCGGTCGATGGCGTAGCCAGGGACGGACTGGGGGAGCCCGGCGAGCAGAGCGGCCATCCGGCCGATCGTCAGGCCCTGGTCGCCGATCTGGGTGGTCGCCGCGATCGCCACGTCATCCACCCGTTCGGGTGGCAGGTTCGGGTTGCGGCGCAGCAGCTCCCGGATGACCCGCACCACTAGGTCGTCGGCTCGTGTGCCGGCGTACATCCCCGTCGCCTTGCCGATGCCGAACGGCGTGCGCAGCCCGTCGACGAAGACGACGTTCCGCACTTGCCGGGCGCTGCTGCCGCCACCCACGGAAGCTCCTTGCTGCAGTCGGGCTGAAGGGGCTGCAGCCTACCTACTGACGGGTAACTTCCAAAGCCGTGACGGGGAGGGCATACCAGACGTGCGGGAGGACGTCGGATGTCCACGAGAAGCCGAGGCGCTCGAGGAGGCGTCGCGAGGCCACGTTGTCCGCCAGCGTCTCGGCGATAACTCGGCGTACCCCGGGCTGTGTGCGGATCCACGACACGAGTCCGCCGATCGCCTCGGTCCCGAGACCCAGCCCGCGAGCGGAGGCGGCCAAGCCGTAGCCGATCTCCACGTCGCCGGAACGGTCCGGACCGCCGCGCCAACCGCAGTCACCGATGATCGTCTGGTCGTCGCCTCGGCAGATCAGCCACCCGCCAAAGGCGGCGGAGTCGCCGTGCTCGACGAATGCCCCGAGCGCGTCAGGCGTGTCCGGCGTCGGCCACCCTGGGGCACAGACCAGGCCACTGAGATCCCCGACCAGAATTCGGGCGGCCAACGCGTAGTCGATCGGGACGAGGCGCAGCCGGGCGGTCTCGATGATGACGTCGTCGGCCGGGCTCGCAGTGGGGCCGCCGGATGTCACGGCTCCGCAAGTGCCTCGACGACGACCTTGGCCGTCAAGGCGATCTGCCAGGTCCGCGCCCCGAGCTCGTGCATGGTGGCCGCTACGACGTCGACCGTGAGCGGCGCGGGTGGACTCCAGGCGACCCGGCGGATGACGGCCGGCTCGACGAGGTTCTCGACCGGGAGGGTGTGCTGCGCCGCGATGGCGGCCACGGCTCCCCGCACCCGCGCCAACCGGGCGGCAGCCACGGGGTCGCGTTCCAGCCAGCGATGTGCGGGGGGTGGGCCACCGTCGGACGTGCCGTGGGCTTGCGGAAGCGCATCGACGGGCAGTGCCGCTGCTTCAGCAAGCGCCCGGTGCCACATGCCCACCTGCCGGCGGAGAGACTTGCCGTTGAACGGCGGAACGGTGGCCAGCTCTTCGGGCGAAGCGGGAGCTTTGAGGACCGCGTCGACGATGGCCGCGTCGGAGAGGATGCGGCCCGGCGCGATGTCGCGTCGCCGGGCGATGTCGTCGCGCAGCTCCCACATCGCGCGCACGCCGGCGAGCTGGCGGGCCTGTCGGATCCGGTGCAGCCCCGACGTACGCCGCCACGGCTCGACCCGAGGGGGGGCTGTCGGTGCTGCGGCCACCGCAGCGAACTCCTCCAGCGCCCACGACAGCTTGCCCTGCTGCTCGAGCTCCTCCTCAAGGTGGTCGCGAAGCTCCACCAGTGGCTCTACATCGAGTGCCGCGTAGCGCAGCATGGCCGGGGTGAGCGGGCGCTGCGACCAGTCCGCAGATGAGCTGCCCTTGTCGAGACGCCTGCCGAGCACCTTCTCGACCATCGTGGCGAGGCCCACCCGCTCATGGCCCGCTAGCCGAGCGGCCAGCTCGGTGTCGAAGAGCAGCTGCGGGCGCAGCCCGATCTCGGCCAGGCAGGGCAGGTCCTGACTGGCCGCGTGCAGCACCCACTCGACGTCAGCCAGGACGGCATCGAGGGAGGACAGGTCCGGACAGCCGATCGGGTCGATGAGCACTGACCCGGAGCCGTACCGGCGCAGCTGGACGAGATAGCAGCGCTGTCCGTAGCGGTAGCCCGACGCCCGCTCGGCGTCGATCGCCACCGGCCCGGTGCCAGCGGCGAGGATGGCGACCGCCTGCTTCAGGCCGCGTTCCGAGGAGACGACGGGTGGGATCCCGTCGGCGAGCTCGAGCAGCGGGTACACCTGCGGCGGCGGGTCAGGCGACTGCTCCGGAGCTTCGTCGACCGGTTGCGTCCGGCCCTCGATAGCGGTCATTTCTGCTGACCGTAGTACGGCGGAGGCGTCTCCGGGCGGATTGTTGCCCTAGCGGATGACGCCTGCTCGCATGGCAAGTGCGACCATCTCGGCACGGTCGCCGGTGCCGAGCTTGCGCGCGATGCGGGCCAAGTGGCTCTTCACCGTCAGTGCGGAGAGGCCGAGCAGCTCGCCGACCTGCTTGTTGGACCGGCCGTCTGCCACGAGCTGCAGAACTTCGATCTCGCGTCCGGAGAGCTCCCCGACGCCATCACTGGAGGTGCCGGAGCGGAGACCCTGGGCGAGCAGAGAGGCAACCGAGGGGTCGGCGTAGACCCCGCCGTCCAGCACTCGGCGTACGCCGTCGGCAACGACGTGCGGCGACGCAGACTTGAGCAGGTAGCCCTGCGCACCTGCGACGAACGCTGATCGAACCGAGTACGGGTCGTCGGCCGCGGACAGCACGATGAGCCGAGTCCAGCCGGCCAACCGCAGGTCGGCGAGCAGCTCGAGGCCCGAGCCGTCAGGGAGACCGAGGTCGAGTACGCAGACATCACGGACACCAGTGCCGGCCCGCGCACGAGCTTCGGCGATGCTGGCGGCCTCCACGACGTCGACGGCGCCCATGGCCCGCAGTCGGGTCACCATGGATTCGCGAACGAGCGGATGATCGTCGACCACCATTGCGGTGAAGCCGGTCTGCACGACCTTGCCGAGCGCCTCAGTCGCGGTCGTCACGTATGCCTCCTCCTCGGCGTGGGGAGACGACGAATGCGCCGGACCCAATGCCAACCTCGCGTGTGCAAATGGCTTCGGCGGAACACCGGGCCGCCTGTAGCGATTGCTTCTCACCCATTCGGCGCAACGGGCAGCAGACATTCGTCCCAACGTCGTTCCGCCAGACACGAAAGTCGGCTTGACCGCGTGCCGATGAGTAGCAGTGCCGCCATCGATGTCGCCGAAAGGGTCGCCCGTGAACACCCACCACTACGGCCGCCCCTCCGACTACGCCGCCGCGATCAGGGCCGGCTCCTGGAGCGCGGGGTCGTGGAGCGTGTTGCCGAGCAGCGACGGTGACGTCGGATGATCGCCCGGATGTCGCCGCCCCAGGGCGTGACCGCACTCGGCTGGCTCGCCTTCGTGGGGGCAGCGCTAACCGTGGCCGTCACCGATTGGGGTCGGCCAGCCTGGTGGGCAGTTCCGGTTCTGGGCCTGGTGATCGCTGGCAGTGAGCTAGCCGTCGTCCACCTGACCTTCGGTCGCCAGCGTTACTCCTTCTCGTGCACAGATGGGGCGATCGGCGCGTCCTTGGTCTTCGCTCCAGGCTCCTGGATCGTCCTGGCGGTCCTCCTCGGGGTGCTCGTGGCGCAGGTGACCCGCCGGCAGCCCCGGCTGAAAGTCGCCTTCAACCTCGCCCAGTTCGCCTGCGCCACCGGTGCGGCGGTGGCGATGGCAGTGTGGAACGGCGAGGGGATCATCGGTGCCGCGGCCGGCATGGGCGTCTTCTGGCTGCTGAACCACCTCCTTGTCGCGGCCGCGATAGCAGCGAGCTCGCACCGTCGTGTGGCGGAGCTGCTCTGGGACTCCGCGCCGATGTCGGCGCTGCACACTGCGGGCAACACGTCGGTCGGCATCCTCGGCGGCTGGCTCGTCCTCCACGCTCCGCTCGGGCTGTCCGGCTTGCTGGCCCCGATGTTCCTGCTGTGGTTCTCCTACGACCAGCAGACGCAGCGGGCCGCGGAGGTCCGGCTCTTCACCGAGCTGGCGAGAGGCCAGGAGCGGGCGACCGGGCAGAGCGTCGACACCTCTGCTCGGGTGGTGCTGACGGCAGCGGCGCGTCTCTTCGGCGGCGCGGACGTCGAGCTGCTCCTCATGGGCGCGGACGGCCCGGTGCGCTACGCCGGAGACGAGTACGGCGTGAAGTCGCGGGCCCGCGTCCCTTCTTCGGCGCTGAACGAGCCGTGGGCCGTGCGCGCGGTCGAGCACCGCGGCGTGTCGACCGGCATGAGCGAGGGCCGGCCGTACTGCTCCGCCGTGCTCGGCGACAGCAACAGCCCGCTGGCTGTTCTGCATGCGCAGCGCCCGAGGGGCGCCGCCGGGTTCGGCCGGCGTGAGGTCACGTTGGCGCACGTGCTCGTCGGCCAGGCCGAGGCGTGGCTGTCCGTCGCGGACCTCACCGCTTCTCGCGACGCAGCCCTGGATCGCGCCGACGCGGCCGACGAGGCCGCGCGCGCCCTCGGGGACCTCGGTGCGCATACCGTGCCGAGCCTCACCGTCCTCCGTGAGTCGGCGGGCCGGCTGGCGCGGCTGGCCACCTCTCCCACCGGTCCGCACGACGTCACCAACATCGTCGACGAGCTGCACGCCGTGGAGCGTGCCGTGGCGTCGCTGCTCGGGGCGATCGTGCTCGCCGCTGAGCCCGGCCTCGGCGCAGCCGTGGCGACCGAGACCGCAGCCAAGGAGCCCACGACCGCTCCGACTCATGGCCGCGCCGCGACGGAGTGGACGACCACCGGTGTCCTTGCGGACCAGGCATGAGCCGTGGCCCAAGGCTGCCACTGGGTGTGCTCGCGGCATCGGTGGTGCTCCTGTGCAGCCTCGCGGTCGGCACCGCGACGGCGCTGACCTTCGTCATCTCCGGAGTGGCCCCGTGGAGCTCGCTGGCGCGGGGACTCATGGCAGGGGCCGCGGTGTCCGTCATCGCCGCTGCCCTGGCCGCCGTGCTGGCCAGGCGCCTGGTCTCCCGCCTGCGCTCGCTGAGGTCGATCGCTGTCCAACGCAGCGCCGAACCCGACAGCGGGGTGCGCTCGACCGGCTCGATGTTCTGTGCCGAGATCGACGACCTCGCCCGCACCTTCGAGGCGCTGGCGCTGCGGGCGCGGGTGGCGGACGAGGTGGGCGAACGGCACCGACGTACGGCGGAAACGGCGTCGGCCGGGATGTTCGAGCTGCTCTCCGGGCTGGTGGCGGCCGAGGAGGGCGCCCGCGGTCAGCTGGCCGCCGAGCTGCACGACACCGTCGCGCAGTCGCTGGCCCTCACGCGCTCCTCCCTCTCCGACGGGGATCCGGAGAGCGTGCGGCGCGCAGCGGACTACGCCGACGACGCGGAGGAGCAGGTGCGTGCGGTCATGGCGCGCACGCGACCCCCGGCCCTGCGCGAAGGTGACCTGGCCGGCGCGGTCGCCGACCTCCGTGACGAGCTGCAGCAGCGCTACGGGCTCAGCGTCGATCTGGCGTGGCCGGACGTCGCCCACCCGCTCCCGCTGGCGACCGCGGTGACGATCTACCGGTTCTTCCAGGAGGCGCTGCTCAACGTCGTCAAGCATGCCGACGTGGAGTGGGCGGAGGCCCAGCTCGTCGTCGACGAGACCGGCATCGTGGCGACCGTCCTCGATGCCGGTCCCGGCTTCGACCTGGCGCTGGTGCGACCGCAGAAGGGTCGCCATGTCGGGCTGGGGCTGCTTCGGGAGCGGGCTCGCCTGGCTGGCGGCACGCTGGAGGTGTCCTCGATGCCGGCCGCCGGCACGGTTCTCCAGCTGAGGCTCCCGCACGTCCCCACGGGCGGCCGACCCGCGGTCGGCGTACCGAGCTCCGGCACTGACGCTGTCACCAAGGAGGCCCGTGCGGAAGAGGCCCTCACCGGTGGCTGACCGGCGCTAGGACCTGCTGCGGCCCAGCGGCAGGCGCGCCACGCCGGCCGAAGCCGGCGGCAGCCCAGCCATGGAGCAGAGCACGTCGCAGAAGGCCGCCAGGTGAGCCCCCAGCGAGGGTCCGGTCGGCGTCCACGAGCAGCGCAGCTCGACGTCGCAGCCGTCGTCCTCGCCGGCCATCATGCCGAACCGCGACGACGAGGTCCGCGTGACGGTGCCGCCCGCGGCGACGTGGCCTGCGTCGTGCCCGGCCAGCGCGTCGAGCAGCCAGGCCCAGCCGACCTCGGGGAGCAGCGGGTCGTTGCCGATGTCCTCCTCGACCTCAGCGGACAGGAAGGCGACGATGCGCGAGGTGCCCTCCCAGGCGTCCTGGCCGGCTGGGTCGTGCAACAGGACGAAGCGCCCGCCGGCCAGCTCGTCGTCTCCGTGCAGCACCTCGGCGGCGAGGGCGAAGGAGTACGGCGCCAGGCGGCCCGGCGCAGGGATCTCCCGAATGGTGACGGCCACGTCGACCTCCGTCGCGCGCAGGTCGGCCACCGCCGACCGGAACGCCTCGGGTGCCTCGTCCGGCTCCACCGTCATGGCCGTCACACTAGGTGGGACCCGCCGCAGCGACTGGTAACCCCGGGCCGTCCCGTTGGCGCCGGGCGTGTCGCCCGTAGGGTCATCGTCGTGGCTCTCCTCGCCCTCGTCTCCAGCCTGCTGTGGGGGACCGCCGACTACATCGGCGGTGTGCTCAGCCGCCGCTGCCCCGCGCTGCTCGTCGTGGCGGTGGTCCAGGTGGTCGGACTGGTGCTGGCGGGCAGCCTGCTGCTGCTCCGCCGGGACGCCCCGTTCGGCCCCTACCTGCTGCTCGCGGCCGGCGCGGGGGCAGCCATTGCCGTCGCGCTCAGCGCCTTCTACCAGGCGCTGGCGGTGGGCACGATGGGGGTGGTCGCGCCCATCGCCGCCACCGGCGTCGCCGTGCCTGTGGTGGTGTCCTGGGCGCAGGGCGACCGGCCGGGCGCGCTCGCCACGGGTGGGATCCTGCTCGCTGCTTCCGGTGTGGTTCTGGCCTCCGGTCTCGACCTGCGCCATGGCGGCGCTAGCCGTGCGGCGTTCGGGTTGGCGTTCCTGGCCGCGCTGGGCTTCGGCTCCGTGCTGGTGCTCGTCGACCGGGCCACTTCGGGCGAGGGCAGCAGCACGCTGGCGGTCCTCGCCGTCATGCGGGCCACCGGGGCGGTCCTCACCATTGCGACGGTCGCGCTGCGTCGTACTCCCCTCACCGTCCGCCGCGCCGATGTGCCGACGCTCGTACTGGCCGGCGGGTGCGACCTCGGGGCGGTCGGCCTTTACGCCGTGGCTGCCAGCGGGGCTGCCGACCTGGCTGTGGTCGCGGTGCTGGCCTCGCTCTACCCCGTCGTCACGGCGTTGCTGGCGCGTCGGCTGCTCGCCGAGCGGATGCGGCGGTCACAGGTCGCGGGGGTGGTCGCCGCACTCACCGGCGTGGTCCTGATCGCCGGCAGCGGCGGCGCCGGGTGAGCCCGAGAGGTGCCCGACGCAGCGGCGTCGAAGTCCGTGGCATGCGCCGACTGGCAGTGCTGCTGGTGCTTCTCGGTCTGACCGGACTGCCGGCGGCCTGGGCCAGCCCCGCTGAGGTGCTGGTGCTGCGGGGAGTGGCCAGCAGGAGCATGAACCTGGTGCTCCGGCGGCCCACGACGTTCGAGGTCGGCGGGCTCGGGCCGGCCCGGGCGATGAGCGCACGCATGGGCGGCACCTTCGCCGGATTCGTCGTGCACCGCGCTGACGGCAGTGTCGCTGTCGGGGGTGTGGTCGCGGCTGGTTTCTCCGTTGACAGCGATCAGGTCCCGATGGTCTTCGGCGGCGGGTTCGACGCCGTCCGGCTTCCAGCGGGCCGCTACCGCGTCACGTTGCTGGCCAACGGGCCCAGCGAGGTGCGGGTGCCCGCGAAAGGTCTCGGGCGGTCGGTCACGCTCCTGCCCCGAGGTCGAGCCGACGTCCGCGGTGAGCTGGTGCGGCAGACCCTGCCGATGGGAGTCCCGACAGCGGTGAGCCGCATTCCGATGACGGTCACGCTCGGGTCGATGGTCGTGCTCGCGTCGGCGCAGTCCTACTCCGCGGGAGTGGTGTCGGCGGACGACGTCTGCTTGGCTCGCCCAGGCTCCCAGTGCGCCACCGGCGGAGTGTCCGGAGGCACGGGGGTGGTGGTCGCGGGTGCCCCTGGCCGGCTCGCCTCGATCCAGGCCCTGTACTTCTATCCCGGCCAGACCCCTGCGGCGAGCTACGAGGCGGTATTCGTCAGCACCGGCGCCGGTGCGGCCGAACGCCTGGTGTCCTTCGCGCTGCGGATCGGCTGAGCAGCCCCCTTCGGCCAGCTGCCCGCTCTGCTGGTGCCGGACAGGCATGGGACGATCCTTGCCGTGACCTCCCTGCTGGCGAACTCGCCCTTCCTGCGCGCGTGTCGCCGCGAGCCGGTGCCGCACACCCCGGTCTGGTTCATGCGCCAGGCCGGCCGGTCGCTGCCCGAGTATCGCGCGCTGCGCGTCGGCACGACGATGCTCGAGAGCTGCACGCGACCGGAGCTGGTCACCGAGATCACGCTACAGCCGGTGCGGCGCCACGGCGTCGACGCCGCCATCCTCTTCAGCGACATCGTGCTGCCGCTCAAGGCGATCGGCGTCGGGCTGGACATCAAACCCGGGGTGGGGCCGGTAGTCGACGAGCCCTTCCGCGGACCGGCTGACCTGGACCGGCTGCGACCGCTCGACCCCGACAGCGACATGCCCTACATCGGCGAGGCTGTCCGACTCCTAGTCAAGGAGCTCGAGGTGCCGCTCATCGGCTTCGCCGGGGCGCCGTTCACCCTGGCCAGCTACCTCGTCGAGGGCGGGCCGTCGAAGACCCACAGCCGCACGAAGGCCTTCATGTACGCCGACCCGGCGGGGTGGGCCCAGCTGCTCGACGCGCTGGCCGATCTCACCCTGACGTTCCTGCGAGCGCAGGTGGCCGCGGGCGTCAGCGCCGTACAGCTCTTCGACTCGTGGGCCGGTGCCCTCTCGGCTGCCGACTACGAGCGCCACGTGCTGCCTGCGTCGCAGAAAATCTTCGCGGGTCTGGCGGACCTCGGGGTGCCGCGCATCCACTTCGGCGTGGGCACCGGCGAGATCCTGGGCCTGATGGCGGCGGCGGGCGCCGACGTCGTCGGCGTCGACTTCCACCTGCCGATCGACGAAGGAGCCCGCCGCATCGGTCCGGGCAAGGCGGTGCAGGGCAACCTCGACCCGGCGGTGGTGCTGGCCCCGTGGGACGTCGTCGAGGAGCGCACCCGGGAGGTGCTCCACCGAGCTCGCGGGTTGGAGGGGCACGTCTTCAACCTCGGCCACGGGGTGCTCCCCGAGACCGACCCCGATGTGCTGCGCCGCGTCGTCGAGCTCGTCCACGAGACCACGACCCACTGACCCATGACCGCTTGTGGACACACACAGCAAGATCACCCGTTAGGTGGTGATCTTGCTGTGCCTGGCCCCAGGGCTCGCCCCCTCCGTGGTGATCTTGCTGTGCCTGTCACCAGGGCTGAGCGGTGACCGAACGGGTCGGAGTGCTGGTGATGGCGTACGGCACGCCCCGGGACCGCGACGACATCGAGGTGTACTACACCGACATCCGACGCGGCCGTCCTCCGGAGCCTCAGCAGCTGGCGGACCTCACTGCGCGCTACGACGCGCTCGGCGGCACGTTCCCGCTGCGCGCGATCACCGAGTCGCAGCTCGACGGGATCCAGAGTGCCCTCGACGCTGCCGAGCCCGATCGCTTCACGGTTGTGCTGGGCACCAAGCACTCCGCGCCCTCGATCGAGGAGGGGGTGGCCGCGCTGGCTGCTGACGGGCTCGACCGAGCCGTCGGGCTCGTCCTGGCACCGCACTGGTCGACGGTGTCGGTGGGCCAGTACGCCGCGAAGGCGGCTGCGGCGGGCGAGACCCATGGCGTCGCGGTCGAGACCGTCCCGTCGTGGCACCTGCTGCCGGCGTACGTCGACTTCCTCGCCCGAGCCGTCACCGACGCGCTGGCATTAGTGCCCGGCGGTGAGGTCGTCTTCACTGCCCACTCGGTGCCGGAGCGCGTCGTGACGATGGGCGACCCGTACCCGATGCAGCTGGCCGAGACAGCCCAGGAAGTCGCCGAGAGGCTCGCCCTGCCCACGTGGTCGGTCGGCTGGCAGAGCGCCGGGCGCACCGCCGAACCGTGGCTGGGCCCGGATGTGCTGCAGATCCTCACCGACCGCGCCGGGGCACAGTCGCCGGGAGTGGTGATCTGCGCCTGCGGCTTCACGGCAGATCACCTGGAGGTGGCCTACGACCTCGACATCGAGGCAGCCGGGCTGGCCCGTCAGCTGGGCCTGCCCTTCGCGCGCACGCGGTCGATCAACGCCGATCCCGAGGTGATGGCGGCACTGGCGCAGCTGGTCCGGCAAGCGGCCGACGAGCGCAGCGGCGCCGCGTAGGCTCGGTCGGTGTCTGCTCCCGCGAACTCCGCCATGACCTCTGCGCGAATGAGCCGGTCTGCGCTGCTCCGACTCGGCTTCCTCGGTGCGGTCTGGGGCACCAGCTTCCTCTTCATCAAGGTGGCCCTCGAGGGGCTGTCGCCCCTGCAGGTAGCTCTGGGCCGCACCCTGGCCGGCGCGGTAGTGGTCTGGCTGATCGTCGCCGTACGGCGACTGCCGGTGCCGCGCGACCGCAGCCTCTGGGGGCGGGTGGCAGTGCTCTCGCTGGTGGCGAACGTCATCCCGTTCTACGCGTTCGGGTGGGCCGGCGAGCGCATCTCCAGCGGAGTGTCCGGGGTCTACAACGCGACCACCCCGCTGATGACCCTGGTGATCGCCATCCTCTTCCTCCCTGAGGAGCGGCCCAGCCGGGAGCGGGTCTACGGGCTGCTGCTCGGCTTCCTCGGGGTGGTGGTCGTGCTGGGGCCGTGGCGCGGATCGGACCAAGCGAACTTGATCACCGGTCAGCTGGCCGCACTCGGTGCAGCGGTGTCGTACGGCGTCGGCTTCAACCTCACCCGCAAGAAGCTGTCCGGCACGGGCATCTCGCCGGTGGTCCTGGCCGCCTGCCAGCTCACGGCGTCGGCCGTCATCCTCGGGGTCATCACCCCGCTGGCTTCCCGGGAGCCGATGACGCTCACTCCGAGAGTCGTGCTCTCGATGCTCGCGCTCGGGGCGCTCGGCACGGGCATCGCCTTCGTGCTCTACCACGGGCTGATCCGTGACATCGGGGCGACCAGCGCGTCGATGGTCACTTTCTTGATCCCGCTCGTCGCGGTGGCGCTAGGGGTGGCCGTCCTCGACGAGCCGCTCGGCTGGAACCTCTTCGTCGGCGGGGCGGTCGTCATCGTGGCGGTGGCCCTCGCTGAAGGGCGCCTGCGGCCGCGGCCGCTGGTCCCCGAGTCAGCGAGAGCTGCGACGACCGACGCCGTACCGGTCCCCCCGCGCTGAGCCAGGACATGGGGCGCAGGGTGGTCGCCGTCATCGGCGGCGGAATCTCCGGACTGGCCTGCGCTCATGCGCTCCATCGCACCGCTGATCCCGCCATCGAGGTGATCGTGCTAGAGGGGTCGGCGCGGGTCGGCGGCATCCTGCACACGTCGTCGATCGGTGGGCTCCAGGTCGACGCGGGAGCGGACGCCTTCCTGGCCCGGGTGCCCGAGGGGGAGCGGCTGGCCCGTGAGGTCGGGCTCGGCGAGCTGCTGGTCTCGCCAAGCACCGGGCAGGCCTACGTGTGGATCGGGGACCGGCTACGCCCCATTCCTGAGGGCACTCTCCTCGGCGTGCCCGGGTCATGGCGATCTCTGGCATCCAGCAGGGTGCTCTCGCCGGCCGGACTGCTCCGCGCGGCGGCCGACCTGGTGCTGCCCGCGTCGGCACCCGTCGGCGACATCAGTGTCGGGGAGCTCGTCCGGCGCCGCCTCGGTCGGCAGGTCGTCGACCGCCTCGTTGACCCCTTGCTCGGCGGGGTCTACGCCGGTCGGGCGGACGAGCTAAGCCTCGAGTCGACAGTGCCGCAGCTGGCTGCGGCAGCGCACGGCCAGCGTTCCGTGATGCGCGTGGTGCGCAGCCGCACCGCGGCCGCACCCGTCGACACGTCGCCGGTCTTCTCGTCTCTCGACGGCGGCCTCGGGCAGCTGCCCCAGGCCATCGCGCGCTCCCTCGGCGACGCCGTGCGCTTGTCGTCCCGGGCGGCCCTGGTCGAGCGGGTCGGCAACGCGTGGCGGATCACCCTGGTCGGGGGTCGCGCTCTCGTGGTGGATGCCGTGGTCGCGGCGACGCCGGCTCCTGTCGCGAGCAGCCTGCTGCGATTCGCTGCCCCCGAGGTGTCGACCGAGCTCGCCGGCGTCAGGACTGCGTCGGTCGTGGTCGTGACCATGGCGCTGCCTCGTGGGGCGCTGGCGGGAGCGCCGGGAGGCAGCGGCTTCCTGGTGCCGGCGACCGAAGGTCGCCTGATGAAGGCGTGCACCTTCTCGTCGGCGAAGTGGGCGCACCTCGACCGGGGCGACGTGACAATCGTGCGGTGCTCCGTCGGGCGAGCAGGCGAGCCGGCCCCCGACGACGACGACGAGATCGTGGCGCGACTGCTCACCGAGCTGGCGCTCGCGGTCGGGCTCACCGCGCGCCCGCTCGAGGTCCGCGTCTCGCGCTGGGCCGACGCGCTGCCGCAGTACGCCGTCGGGCACCGGGAGCGAATCGCCCGGGTCGACGCCGCGCTCGCCGCTTTGCCCGGACTGGCCCTGGCCGGCTCGGCGTACGACGGCGTGGGGGTGCCCGCCTGCATCCGATCCGGGGAGAAGGCCGCGGCCACCGTCCTCGCCCACCTTCGGGCGCGACCCGGGTGACCCTGCGCTCTTCCGTGTCTTCTATGACACGGAAGAGCGCAGGGCCATCAGAGCGCCGGGGCGGGGATGTCGGCGATCGCGGCGCCCGCGAGGCCGAGGACGAGCAGCGCGCCGGCTCGGCGGGTGTGCACGAAGGCGATGGCGGCGAACCACAGCGGCCACACCGGGAAGCCGGCCGGTGGCGCGTCGGGTCGCGGCTCGCGCAGCGGTTGCAGGGTCTTGACCAGCACCGGTAGTGCGCCGATCACTGCGAGGGCCGGCCACGGCAGCGCACCGCCGATCACGCAGCCGACGACGGCGACGTAGAAGCCGATCATCAGCGCCCGAGTGAGCACTCGCGCGCGGTCCTCACCGAGGATCACGGGTAGGGTCCGGACCCCGGCGGGGGAGTCCCACGGGATCTTGTCGATGTGCTTTCCCATCAGCACGGCCGTGCAGAGCAGGCCGTAGGGAATGGACGCGGCGAGGATCGCCTCCGGCACGGAGCCGACCGCTGAGTAGTAGGTCCCGCCGACCATCAACGGCCCCCACACGAGAAACACGTCAGGCTCGCCGAGGCCCCGCTTCTTCAGCCGCAGCGGCGGTGCCGTGTAAGCGGCGCTCAGCAGGAAGCCGGAGACGGCGAAGGCGAGCACCGGCCAGCCGCGGGCGCTGAAGAGCACAAGCCCGATCGCCAGGTCGGCGACGTTGACCGCAAGTGCCGCGAGGGCCAACCCACGCCGGGAGATCATCCCGGACAGGATGGGGTGCGGGGCGTAGAGGGCCCGGGGATAGCTGTTCGTGTCGAGGCCTACCTCGCTGTCGAAGAGGTCGTTCATCAAGTTGTTCGACACGTGCGCCAAGGTGATGCCCAGCAGCGCCAGCGCGAAGTAGCCGGAGTGGAATCCCTCCTGGCGTACGGCGAGAAGGCCGGCCACCAGTCCCGCGGTCAGCGTCATCGGCAGCACCGCTGCGCGGGTCAGCACCAGCCACTTCGACACGACGTCGATCTGCTGGTCCGGGCCGAGCGCCGGCGGGTTGGTGGTCCGCAGCACCTCCCGCCATCGGCGGAGCAGTCCGGTGTCCTCCGCGGCCACCACCATCTCGGTCATGCTCGCCAGCGTAACCGCGGCAGGAATGGGCCGACGTACACCGAAAACACCGCTCATGAACCGATTCCGTCTCGTCCTGTCCGGCGCCTGCGCCCTGCTCGTCTTCGCCGGCAGCCTCGCTGCGTCCGACGCCGCGCCGTCGAGGTCCGGCGCCACCGGCCGGCCCACTGTCACGACGGGGCCGCCCCGCGACTACCCCAAGATCAGCGGCCTCTCGACTGCGCGCTTCGCGACGGTCAAGGAGTCGATGATGGTGAAGATGCCGGACGGGCCGAGCCTCTACGTCGAGGTGACCCGGCCCAAGGCCGCGGGTCGGTTCGGCGTGATCCTCGAGCTCTCGCCGTACCACGGCGGAGCGGGCAGCCGCGAGGGCACCCGGATCCTGCCCGAGCCGGTGGATGCCGACGAGAACAAGATCGGCTTGACCGGCTACTTCGCCCCGCGCGGATATGCCGTCGTGATGGTCGACCTGCGCGGCACCGGCAAGTCCCAGGGCTGTCTGGATCACATGGGCCCGAAGGACCAGCGTGACGCCAAGGCGATCGTCGAGTGGGCCGCCAAGCAGCCGTGGTCCAACGGCCGGGTCGGCATGACCGGACACTCCTACGTCGGCTCGACGCCGCAGATGGCCGCCGCGCAGAACCCCAAGGGCCTGGTCACCATCGTCCCCAGCGCCGGGTTGGGCGCGATGTACCACCACGAGTTCCAGAACGGCGTGCCGTACAGCCTGCAGTGGGCCGGCCCGTTGGTCGCGTACGAGCAGATCGCGATCGACCGGCACCTGCCCGGCGGGGACAACTTCGGCCGCGACATGCAGTACTTCGGCTGTGGGATGACGCAGTCGGCCGCCGTCACCGGTGAGGCGTACTTCAGCGGCGCCGAGGTTGCTTGGCACAAGGAGCGCGACTTCCGAAAGGGTGCGGCTGCGTCGAAGATCCCGATGTTCGCCGTGCATGGCGTCAACGACAACGCCGCCCGGATAGCCGCCCTCGACTGGTTCCACGCTCGGGGCGGCCGCGCGGGTGACAAGGCGTGGATCGGCCAGTGGGACCACGGCAGCGGCTGCTGCCCCACCACCCGCGAGCACCATTGGACCTTCGCCCTGCACGCGTGGTTCGACAAGCAGCTGCTGCAGCGCAAGGTCGACACCGGTCCGCCCGTCGAGGTCTTCCTCAACGACGGGCGGGTCTTCACGCCCACCTCGTGGCCGGCTACCCCCTCGCGAGCGCTGACCCTGCACGCCAACTCCGGCACGCTCGGCGAGCTGGCGGACGAGTCCGGCAGCGTGCGATTCCGGGCCAACCCTGCCGGTGGTGAGTTCTCCCCTGACTCAGCGGTCTTCACGACGAAGGCGCTGCCGAAGCAGATGCTGATCGCCGGCATCCCCACGATGAAGCTCGTCACGGCTGTCTTCGGCGAGCGGATCCACATCAACGCCACGCTGTACGACGTGGCGCCCGACGGCGAGCGCGACCGGATCTCGATGTCCGGCTGGGCCATCCAGCCGGAGCTGCGCAACGGCAACGACAAGCCGAGCCCCGTCGTACCGGGTCAGAAGATGACGATCCCGCTGGTCTCGCAGGCTGTCGCGCACGTGCTGGCCAAGGGTCACACCCTCGAGCTGCGGATCCAGTCGACCCACCCGGACAAGGTGCCGACCTTCGCGGCCGGGGCGATCATCGACATCTTCACCGGAGAGGGCGGCACGGAGTTCACCATCCCGGTGCACGACGGTGTCCGCCTGTACGCCGACCCGCTCCCCGACGCTGTGATCGTCCGCTAGGCCCGCCCCTGCCTTGCCCCCGCGCCGCCCTCGACATTTGCCCGGTTAACAGGCCAAGTGGACCCCCTGGGGGTCACGATCGGGTACATCTGCCCGGTCAAGAGCTCCCGGCGACCGCAGCGGCAGTACGCCGACGCGCGACCTGCGGGACAATGGGCCGATGACCGAGGCTGCGAGAACTCCGACCGAGAAGACCGCCCGCGAGCTCAACGACGAGCTGCTCTACACCAGCTACTGCGTCTTCCGGGCGCGCACGGATGCCGCTCGGCTGGCCGACGGCGGTCGGGAGAGCGCCGCCGCAGAGGCCAGCGCCCTCTTCGACGAGCTGAGCCGCAAGGACGTCTACACCCGCGGCACCTACTCGGTCGCCGGCTACCGCGCGGACGCCGACCTGCTCGTGTGGTGGACCTGTCCGGACCCCGACGCGCTGCAGTCGGCGGACACCCGCTTCAGGCAGACCCGGCTGGGTCGATCGATGGAGCCGGTGTGGTCGGTGGTCGGCCTGCACCGCCCGGCGGAGTTCAACAAGAGCCACGTCCCGGCGTTCGTGAGGCGGGAGGATCCCAAGCGCTACGTGTGTGTCTACCCGTTCGTGCGCTCGCTCGACTGGTACCTCCTGCCCGCCGACGAGCGA
>DATLOQ010000118.1:0-3287 GCA_035536235.1 Mycobacteriales bacterium | reverse complement strand
TCGACCCTCACCGAACTGGACCCGGAGTCGGGTCGGTTTGCCTACCGGTCGCAGTCCGACGACGGCAACCCGTCGTTCGCCGACTGGGTGTGGCACATCGAGTCGGAGGACGCCGGCTCGCGGGTGACTGTCACGGTCGATGTCACCCCGCTGACGTTCTGGCGTAAGAATCTGCTCATCAAGATCCGGCGGACTGGGCTGCGGAAGGAGATGCACGAATCACTGACCGCCCTCGAGTCCAGCGTCGCCTCCTGAAGCCGTAGTAGCGGCCAATGCTGGAATGCTCTTGAAAAAACAGTCAGGGCCTCGATCCGAGGATCCAGGCCCTGACCTGCACGTTCCTTTGTAGCGGGGGCAGGATTTGAACCTGCGACCTCTGGGTTATGAGCCCAGCGAGCTACCGAGCTGCTCCACCCCGCGTCGGTGAGTCCACTCTACGTGGCGCCCACCCCAGCGGCAAACGGCGGCTACGACGCGCTCGGCGACGGGCGTGCCGCCGGCGAGGGTGACCCCGATGGCGAGGCAGACCGCTCGCTCTCCCGACGGGCCCGCTCGACCGCGTCCTTGAGCCGCTTCTGCGCCTCGCCGTACGCCGTGAAGTCGCCCGCCTTGAGCGCCGCCTCGGCGTCGGCGATCGCCTTCGCCGCGTCGGCGATCGCCCGCCGCAGCGCGGTGTCATCAGGTCCGCCGGCAGCCGGCTCCGGAGTCGCACCGGGACTCACGCCGGCGCCGGCGCCGGCGCCGAAGACCTGGTCGAGCGCGGCGGCCAGCGTCGGCCCGTAGCCGATCCGTCCGCCGAAGCCGACGAAGACCCGCTGCAGCGCAGGGATCTTCGAGGTGCCCTCGGCCTGCACGTAGACCGGCTGCACGTAGACCAGGCTGCCGCCGACCGGCAGCGTCAGCAGGTTGCCGAACACCGCCTCCGACCCACGCTGGCTGAGCAGGCTGAGCTCGGTCGCCGCGGCCGGGAAGCTCTCGAAAGTACCGGCGCGCTGCTCCGGTCCGGGGACATTGGTGCTCGGCGGCAGCTCGAGCACTCGGAGCCGGCCATAGGTGTCGGGGTCGCTCGACGCGGTGAAGAAAGCGGCGAGGTTGGGCCGTGCTGCCGCGGCCAACGGCGACGTCAGCTGGAACTGCGGCGCGGTGTCCCCCGGCATCTGCAAGTACTGGTAGTACGGCGGCTGCGAGGGGGGCTCCCAGTCCGCCGGCGCGGCCGCGGGCTTGTCGATGGTCGGGTCGCCCGGGACGCTCCAGTTGTCGTTGCCGCTGAAGAGCTGGCTGGCCGTGTCGACGTGGTACCCCGACAGCAGACCGCGCTGCACCTTGAACAGGTCCTCGGGGTAGCGGACGTGCGCCAGCAGCTCGGCGGACATCTCCGACCGCGGCCGCAGCGAGTCCGGGAAGACCTTGCGCCAGGTGCGGAGCACCGGGTCCTGCTCGTCCCACGCGTACAGGGTGACGGTCCCGTCGTACGCGTCGACGGTGGCCTTGACCGAGTTGCGGATGTAGTTGATCTGCGCCTGCGACTGCCGGACGCCGCGCGAGTCGGTCGTGACGTCGCCGAAGCCGACCCGCTGGGCATACGGGAACCCCGCGGTCGTCGTGTAGCCGTCAACGACCCACAGCACACGACCGCCGACGGCGACCGGGTAGGGATCGCTGTCGAGCTCGAGGTACGGCGCGACCTTCGCGACCCGCTCGCGCGGGTTGCGGACGTAAAGGATGCGCGACTCCGACGTCAGCGCACCGGACAGCAGCAGGTTCCGCTCGCGGAACCGCAGCGCATAGGCGAGGCGCCGGCCGATGCCGCCGATGCCGACGCCGCCCTTGCCGTCGTACTGGAACTGCGTCGCCTCGGCCTCGTCGCTCGGCCGGTCGATCTCGGCCTGCTTGGTCTTCACCACGGAGTACGACGGCGACAGCTCGCCGTAGTAGATCCGCGGCTGATCCACCGCAATGCTCCCGCTCTCCTCGAACGACGAAGAGAACGTCGGCTCACCGGTGTCGCTCACGGTGTTCGCGGGCGCGGCCACCAGGCCGAAGCCGTGCGTGTAGATGAGCCGACTGTTCACCCAGCTCTGACCGCCGGGGATCCCCTCGACGTCGAGTTCGCGCGCGGCGAGGATGAACGTGTCGGTCTCGCCGTTCACGTCGTAGCGGTCGACGTCGAGGCTCTTGGAGAAGCCGTAGTAGGCGCGCCGCTGCTGCCGCTGCTCGAAGACCGGCTGCAGCTTGTTCGGGTCGAGCAGCCGCACGTTCGGCAGCGTGCCCTTGTCGGCCCGCAACTGCGCGGGAGTTAGGGTCGCGGTCCCGTCATAGGGCGTGTACTCCACCTTGTCCAGGCCGTAGGCCTGCAGCGTCGCCTCGCGGTTGCGCTCGATGTACCTCGTCTCGCGGGCGAGCTCGTCCGGCTTTACCCGCAGCTGCTGGATCGCGGCCGGGTAGACGCCGCCGATCACGACCGCCGACAGCAGCATCAGCGCGAATCCGATCGACGGCAGCGCCCAGCGGCGCGACCGGCTGTTCGCGATGAACAGACCGGCACAGATCAGCGCGATCACGACGAGGATCCGCAGCGCCGGCAGCTTGGCGCTGACGTCGGTGTACGACGCGCCCTGGACCACGCCGCGCAGCGAGAACATCAGGCCGTACTGGTCCACGTAGTAGGCGACCGCCTTGAGCAGGACGACGAGGCCCAGCAGCACCGACAGGTGCGCCTTGGCGGTCGCGACGACCTTCTCGCCCTGCGTCTGCAGCCGGATGCCGCCGTAGAGGTAGTGAGTCGCGGCGGACGCGACGAGGCTGAGGATCAGCGCGGCGAAGCCGAAGCCGATGAGGAACCGCACGAAGGGATAGGTGAACGAGTAGAACGCGACGTCCTTGTCGAACTGGGGGTCCTCGATGCCGAAGCTCGTCGCGTTGCGCCACTGCAGCCAGACCCGCCACGCACTCGACGCGCCGAGCCCGGAGATCACGCCGATGGCCGCGCAGACGGCGATGGCGGCGCGCCGGCGATACGGCTCGACGAGGACGCGGTAGCGCTCGAGGCTGCGCTGCTCGAGGGATGGCGGGTTGAACGGCGGACGCAGCCGGTGCGCGACGGCGACGTTGAACCCGACGATCAGCGCCATCAAGGTGCCGAACAGCGCGAAGAGCATCGCCCTCGTGCGCAGGACGGTCGTGAACACCTCGGTGAAGCCGACCTCACGGAACCAGAGCAGGTCGGTGTAGAACCCCGCTCCGATCAGCGCGAGCACGAGCAGCACGAGGGCCGCGCCGATGACGGG
>DATLOQ010000117.1:0-10461 GCA_035536235.1 Mycobacteriales bacterium | reverse complement strand
ACTCGCTGCGCTTCGACCTGTTTGCCGGTGAGGTCTTCGTCTTCACCCCGAAGGGCGACGTCATCTCGCTGCCGACCGGCGCCACCGCCGTCGACTTCGCCTACGCCGTGCACACCGAGGTCGGCCACCGGTGCATCGGCGCGCGGGTCAACAACCGGCTGGTGCCGCTCGAGAGCCCGCTGGACAACGGTGACGTCGTCGAGGTCTTCACCTCCAAGGCGAGCAGCGCCGCGCCGAGCCAGGACTGGCTGGCCTTCGTCAAGACCCCTCGCGCCCGCAACAAGATCCGGCAGTGGTTCGCCAAGGAGCGCCGGGACGACGCGATCGAAGAGGGCAAGGACGCGATCGCCCGGGCGATGCGCAAGCAGGGGCTGCCGCTGCAGCGGCTGATGTCCGGCGATGCGCTCGTCACCCTCGCCAAGGATTTGCGTCATCCCGATGTCACCACGCTGTACGCCGCCGTGGGCGAGGGTCAGGTCTCCGCGCAGCACGTCGTACAACGCCTGGTGCAAGCCCTCGGCGGCGCGGACGGTGCCGTAGAGGACCTCGCCGAGGTGACCCGGCCGCTGACCTCGCGACCCAAGGCGCGGCCGGTCGGTGACCCCGGCGTCGTCGTCAAAGGTGCCAGCGACGTCTGGGTCAAGCTGTCGAAGTGCTGCACCCCAGTGCCCGGCGACCCGATCGTCGGCTTCGTCACGCGGGGCAACGGCGTCAGCGTGCACCGGGGCGACTGCGTCAACACCAAGGCTCTCCAGGGCCAGGGACCCCGTTTTGTTGACGTCGAGTGGGCGCCCACCGCGGGCTCAATCTTCCTCGTCAACATCCAGGTTGAGGCTCTGGACCGCACCCGGCTGCTCTCCGACGTCACCCGCGCGCTGTCCGACCAGCACGTGAACATCCTGTCCGCCTCGGTGACCACGACCCGCGACCGGGTCGCCGTCTCGCGCTTCACCTTCGAGATGGCCGACCCGGCGCACCTGGGACACCTGCTGAAGGCGGTCCGTAACGTCGAGGGCGTTTACGACGCATACCGCGTCGTCAGCGGCAAGTCCTAACCGCCCGGCTCAGGAGACGGTGACCTTCTCCAGGTAGACCTTCTTGGTCGGGGCGCCGTCGGAGGCCCCGTCGGCGATGCCACCGTCGAGGATCGTGTCCAGCACCTTCAGGCCGGCCTCGTCGATCGTGCCGAAGGGCGTGTACGACGGCGGCAGCT
This sequence comes from Mycobacteriales bacterium, assembly GCA_035536235.1. Taxonomy (GTDB): domain Bacteria; phylum Actinomycetota; class Actinomycetes; order BP-191; family BP-191; genus DATLNF01. The sequence continues at coordinate 9,248 of DATLOQ010000117.1, read as the reverse complement.
GGCTGTCCTTGATCACCAGGAAGAACTGACTGCCGTTGGTGCCCGGCCCCGCGTTGGCCATCGCGACGGTGCCGCGCGGGTACGCCGCCCCGTCGAGGTTCTCGTCGTCGAACCGATAGCCCGGCCCGCCGCCGCCGCTGCCGGTGGGGTCGCCGCACTGCAGCACCGTGAGGCCGTCGGTCTTCGTCATCCGGTGGCAGAACGTCCCGTCGAAGTAGCCCTTGCCGCCGAGGAAGACGAACGAGCCGACCGTCTTAGGTGCCTTGTCACCGGCCAGGGTGAGCGTGATCACTCCGCACGAGGTGGTGAGCACGGCGGTGTACGCGCGCTTCTGCGCCGCCGGGGGAGCGGCGTCGTACTGCTGCTCCTTCGCCGCGGCCGGCGCGCTGGCATCACACGCCACGTCTCCCTTCGCTGACGACGCAGCTCCGTCGCCACCGTCACCGCAGCCGGCGACGAGCGCGACGACAGCCAAGCTCAGCGCACCAGCGCCACGCCTCACTTCGAGACCGTGAAGCTCTGAATGGTCACCGGCTTGGCGGGCTTGCCGTCAGTCCCGCCGCCCTCGACGCCGGCGGCGATGATCGCGTCGAGCACCTCGAGACCGCCGGTGATGGTGCCGAACGGGATGTACGACGGCGGCAGCTGGCTGTCCTTCACGACGAGGAAGAACTGGCTGCCGTTGGTGTCCGGCCCGGAGTTGGCCATGGCGACAGTGCCCCGCTTGTACGTCGCGCCCTCGAGGTTCTCGTCGGGGAACGAGTAGCCGGGCCCGCCGGAGCCGGTGCCAGTCGGGTCGCCGCACTGCACGACGGTGAGCCCTGCCCCGGTGGTGACCCGGTGACACGGCGTGCCGTCGAAGAACTTCTTCCCCGCCAGGAACGCGAAGGAGCCCACCGTGCACGGCGCCTTGGCGGGCAGCAGGTCGACCTGCACCGCGCCGGAGTTCAACGTGATGGTGGCCTTCTCGGCACCCGCGACGGAGGGCTTGGCCGGCGGCAGCCCAGGGGACTTGGCGCCCGCGTCGCCGCTCTTCGTGTACGCGCATTCGCCCGGCTTGGCCGGCGCAGCGCTGGCGGAGGGGTCAGCGGAGCCCGACGGGTCCGCCGACGCGCCCGCCAGGGGGTCAACGGAGTTGGGGTCGTCATCCCCCACCAGCTTGGGGACGAGCAGCACCCCGAGGAGGACGAGGAGCACGAGGGAGAAGACGCCGCCGATGGCGAGCATCCGCTTGCGGCGAGCGGCGGCGCGCTGCCGGCGCCGGGCAGCCTGCCGCTCGGCGCGGAGGCGGGCGAGCTCACGCTGGCGCTTATTGCTGGTCACTGGTCTCCCCAGGTGCGGTGCGACATGTACGACGTAGCGCGGGCGAGTCTAGGTGCTGATCAATGCGTTCGCCGCCTCGTGGGCCGCGCCGATAGGCTCGCCGTTCGCCCAATCTCTCGTGAGAGGAGCAACGCCGCGTGCTGGTCGCCGGGTTCCCCGCGGGCTCATGGGGCACCAACTGCTATCTCGTCGCGCCCGGCCCGGGCGAGCAGTGCATCGTCATCGACCCAGGCCACGAGGCAGCGGGCGGCGTGGCCGACCTGGTGCGCGAGCATGGGCTCCAACCCGTCGCTGTGCTGCTGACGCACGGCCATATCGACCACACCTTCTCCGTGGTGCCGGTGTGCGGCCGCTACGACGTGCCGGCGTACATCCACCCAGCGGACCGGCACCAGCTGGCCGACCCCGGCAGCGGGTTGGGCCTGCCGCCCGGCCAGTCGGTGATGGGGTTGAGCTTCACTGAGCCGGACGAGGTCATCGAGCTGACCGGGCACGACGTGCTGACGATCGCCGGCCTGGACCTCACGGTCGACTACGCGCCGGGTCACACCAAGGGCTCGGTGACCTTCCGTCTCGGCGACGAGGTCTACTTCTCCGGCGACGTGCTCTTCGCCGGCTCGATCGGACGGACCGACCTGCCGGGCGGCGACTACGACGAGATGCTCGACACGCTGGCCCGCGTCGTCCTGCCGCTGCCCGACGAGCTGGCCGTTCTGTCCGGCCATGGCGGGGCCACCACCATCGGCCAGGAGCGCGCCACCAACCCCTACCTGGCAGAGGCGAAGGCTCGGGCCGCCGGCACAGCACGAGGGGCGTCAGCGCCGGCCCGCTCACCCGGGCTCTGACCCCGTGGCCAAGACCGTCGCGCTGAGCGGGTTCCCGGAGTGGCTGCCGGAGCAGCGGCTGGTCGAGCTCGAGGTGCTCGACACGCTGCGCTCGGTCTTCGAGCTCTACGGCTTCTCCTCGGTCGAGACCCGCGCTACCGAGCCGCTCGACGCGCTGGTGCACTCGGGGGAGACGAGCAAGGAGATCTACGTCCTACGCCGACTGCACGCTGAGTCCGCGGGGGACGACTCCGGGCTGGGGCTCCACTTCGACCTCACCGTGCCGCTGGCGCGCTACGTCGTCGAGCACGCTGGCAAGCTGAGCTTCCCGTTCCGGCGCTACCAGATCCAGAAGGCCTGGCGCGGCGAGCGACCGCAGGACGGGCGCTTCCGCGAGTTCACCCAGGCGGACATCGACATCATCGGCCGCGACAGCCTCGCCTTCCACCACGAGGTGGAGCTGCCGCTGGTCGTCGCCGACGCCTTCCGCCGGCTACCGCTGCCCCCTTGGCGGATCTCGGTCAACAACCGCCGGGTCATCGAAGGATTCTCCCTCGGCCTCGGTGTCGCCGCGGAGTCGGTGCCGGCCGTCATGCGCACGGTGGACAAGCTCGACAAGGTCGGCGACAAGGCCGTGCACGACCTGCTCGTCCGGGATGGGCTCACCGACGCCCAGGCCGCCTCCTGTCTCGAGCTCGCCAGCATCAGCGCCGCCGACAGCTCCTTCGTCGCCGACGTACGCCGCCTCGGCGTGCAGCACGACCTGCTCGACCAGGGCCTCGACGAGCTGGCCCGAGTGATCGACGCTGCGGCTGAGCACGCGCCGGGGCTGCTGGTGGCTGACCTGAAGATCGCCCGCGGGCTCGACTACTACACCGGCACGGTCTACGAGACGCAGCTGCTCGGCCACGAGGACCTCGGCTCGATCTGCTCAGGCGGCCGCTACGACGCATTGGCCACCGACGGCACCACGATGTACCCGGGAGTCGGGATCTCTGTCGGCGTGACGCGGCTGCTGAGCCGGCTGCTCGGCCGTGGCCTCGTGTCCGCGAGCCGCTCCGTGCCCACCTGCGTGCTGGTTGCGCTCGCCGACGAGGCCGCCCGGCCCGCCGCGGACCGGATCGCCGCGGCCCTGCGATCGCGGCGGATCGCGACGGAGGTCTCACCCGAGGCGGCGAAGTACGGCAAGCAGATCCGCTACGCCGACCGCCGCGGCATCCCCTTCGTGTGGTTCCCCGCATCAGAGAGCACCTCGCACGAGGTGAAGGACATCCGCTCGGGCGAGCAGGTGCAGGCCGACCCGTCGTCGTGGTCACCGCCCGCCGCCGACCTGCGCCCGACCATTCGCGCCGTACCCGAATTCGCTCTGAAGGAGATCGCACCGTGATCCGCACCCACCAGGCCGGCGTGCTGCGCCGCGAGCACGTCGGCGAGACCGTCGCGCTCGCGGGCTGGGTGGCCCGGCGGCGTGACCACGGCGGCGTCATCTTCCTCGACGTGCGCGACGCCAGCGGCGTCGTGCAGGTCGTCTTCCGGGAGGGCGAGCCGGCGGAGCAGGCGCACGACCTGCGGGGTGAGTACTGCGTCCTGGTGCGCGGCACCGTCGGCCTGCGCCCCGAGGGCAACGCCAACCCGGACCTGCCCACCGGCGATGTCGAGGTGACAGCGAGCGGTGTCGAGGTGCTCTCTGTTGCTGCGCCGCTGCCGTTCCAGGTCGAGGGACAGCAGGGCGAGGTAGATGAGCACGTCCGGCTGCGCTACCGGTATCTCGACATGCGCCGCGCCGAAGCGGCCGCGGCGATGCGCACCCGGGCGAAGGCGACCCGGGTGATCCGCGAGGTGATGGACGCGCACGACTTCCTCGACATCGAGACGCCGACCCTGACCCGCTCGACGCCGGAAGGCGCGCGCGACTTCCTCGTGCCCTGCCGGCTGCAGCCCGGCACCTTTTACGCGCTGCCGCAGTCGCCGCAGCTGTTCAAGCAGCTGCTGATGGTGGCCGGCTTCGAGCGCTACTACCAGATCGCCCGGTGCTACCGCGACGAGGACCTGCGCGCCGACCGCCAGCCGGAGTTCACCCAGCTCGACGTCGAGATGTCCTGCCTCGACGAGGAGGACATCTACTCCCTCGCGGAGACGCTGCTGTCGCGGGTGTGGGCTGAGGTCCTTGACATCGAGATCCCGACGCCGTTCCCGCGGATGCCGTTCGCCGAGGCGATGACCCGCTACGGCTCGGACAAGCCGGACCTGCGCTTCGGCCTCGAGCTGGTCGATCTGACATCGCGCTTCGCGGCCACGGACTTCCGGGTCTTCCAGGCCCCGTACGTCGGCGCGGTTGTCTATCCGGGCGGTGCGTCACTGACCCGCAAGGAGCTCGACGGGTGGCAGGAGTGGGCCCGCGGCCGCGGTGCCAAGGGGTTGGCCTACGTGCTCGCCCAGCCCGACGGCACGCTGACCGGGCCGGTCGTGAAGAACCTCTCCGAGACCGAGCTGGACGGCCTCGTCTCGGCTTGTGGCGCCACCGCCGGCGACGCGATCTTCTTCGGGGCGGGTGAGCGGCGGGGCTCGCTGGACCTGCTCGGCGCCGTACGCGTCGAGATCGGCAACCGGCTCGGCCTGCGCACGCCCGGGGAGTGGTCGTTCCTCTGGATCACCGACGCGCCGATGTTCGAGCCCACTGACGCGGGCCCCGACGGCACGACCGGCTGGACCGCCGTACACCACCCCTTCACGGCGCCCGCGGTCGAGTGGGAGGACACCTTCACCGACGACCCCGAGGCAGCGCTCGCCCGGGCGTACGACGTCGTCCTCAACGGCGTCGAGCTCGGCGGCGGCTCGATCCGCATCCACCGCAGCGAGATGCAGAAGCGGGTCTTCGACACGATCGGGCTGACCGAGGGCGAGGCGAAGGACAAGTTCGGCTTCCTGCTCGAGGCGTTCGAGTACGGCCCCCCGCCGCATGGCGGCATCGCGATCGGGATGGACCGCCTGGCCGCGATGCTGGCCGGCCATGACTCCATCCGCGAGGTGATGGCCTTCCCGAAGACCTCCTCCGGCGGCGATCCCCTCACCGGCGCCCCGACCCCGATCACCGGCGTCCAGCGCAAGGAAGCCGGCATCGACGCCCCACCCCCTGCCTAACAGTTGCCCGGTTAACCGGCCAATTGCCCGGTTAACCGGCCAAGTGGACCCCCTGGACGGTCTGACCGGGTCCAATTGGCCGGTCAAGAGGGGTGATGGGGACCGTCTCGTGCCGCCGGTCCGAGGTCGACCCAGGCCATCTGGTGGTCATCGTGGAAGCCGAGGAGGTCGTAGACCCGCCGGGCGGCCAGGTTGGGGTGGTTGACCCAGAGGCCGGCGCGGCCGTGCTCGGCCACGAGGGCGGCGGTGGCCCAAGCGGTGACGGCGGCACCGACACCCGTGCCACGCACTGCCGGTGCGGCCGTGATCGAGGAGAGGAAGCCCAGGCCCGCGGCGGTCGTGGCATCTGCCGCGCACGCGACCAGCGCGCCGTTGGGGTCGCGGATGCCGGCCCACCGACGTACGACGGGATGCCCGATCTGCAGCACCGCCGTCGGAAACGCCTCGTCCAGCAGGGCCTGGACCTCTGCGTCGTCATCCGGGACCAGCCAGGACACCTCAGGTCCGCCGTCGCGCACTCGCGGCGCCTGGTCGGTCCAGCGGAAGTCCCAGGTCTCGACCTCGGTGAAGGTCATCTGCTCGCAGAGGGACTCCACCGCGGCCCACGGCAGCGACGCGCTGTCGATGCCGGCGCCCGCGACCAGCGCCCGGAAGAGCCTCTCCGCGTCCGCGGGGGAGCCGGTGATGCACCAGTCGTCGATGGTGCCGATCTGCTGGTGAACGGCAAGGGCATCGCCGAGGACGTACGCCGGCGTTGCCGGCACCTGCAGCGACGCGTTCTGAGTGGCCAGCGGGTCTCGCGCGGCGCGCTCGGCAAGCGCCGCCCCGGACAGCGTCGCGAACTGGCTGGTGGACAGGGAAGCGCTCACACCGAGGATCTTCGACCATGCGGACGCCGGTAGGGTCGCCGATGTGGCGGACTCCCTCTTCGACGACGTGCGTACGACGGCGGAGGCAGCCGTCGCGCCGCTCGCGGTGCGGATGCGCCCACGCACCCTCGACGAGGTCGTCGGCCAGCGCCACCTGCTCGGCCCCGGCACGCCGCTGCGACGCCTGGTCGAGGGTGATGCCCCGCTCTCGCTGATCCTGTGGGGGCCGCCGGGCTCCGGGAAGACGACCCTGGCGCACGTCGTCTCCGCCGCCACCCAGCGCCGCTATGTCGAGCTCTCCGCCGTCACCGCGGGGGTCAAGGACGTGCGCGCGGTGATCGAGGGCGCGCGGGAGTCGCTGGCGATGTACGGCGCGCAGACCGTCCTCTTCATCGACGAGGTGCACCGCTTCTCCAAGACCCAGCAGGACGCCCTGCTGCCGGCGGTCGAGAACCGCTGGGTCACCCTCGTCGCGGCGACGACGGAGAACCCGTTCTTCTCGGTGATCTCCCCGCTGCTGTCGCGGTCACTGCTGCTGCGGCTGGAGCCGCTGAGCGACGACGACGTGTCGGCCGTCGTACGCCGAGCGCTCGTCGAAAAGCGCGGCCTCTCCGGTGAGGTCGCCTTGGCCGACGACGCGGTGGAGCACCTGCTGCGCGTAGCCGGCGGTGATGCGCGACGCGCCCTCACGGCGCTGGAAGCGGCTGCCGGCGCCGCGAGGGGACTGGGCAGCGACGAGATCACGCTGGCCATCCTCGAGTCGAGCATCGACCGGGCAGCTGTGCGCTACGACCGCGACGGCGACCAGCACTACGACGTGGTCAGCGCCTTCATCAAGAGCATGCGCGGCGGCGACGTCGACGCGACCCTGCACTACCTCGCCCGGATGATCGAGGCGGGGGAAGACCCGAGGTTCATCGCCCGGCGGATGGTGATCCTGGCGAGTGAGGACATCGGCCTGGCCGACCCGAGCTCGCTGCTCACCGCAGTGGCGGCGGCCCAGGCGCTGGAGATGATCGGGCTGCCCGAGGCGCAGCTCAATCTGGCCCAGGCCGCGATTCACCTGGCTCTGGCACCGAAGTCCAACGCGGTCATCACCGCCCTGGGCGCGGCGGCGGACGACGTACGACGAGGCCTGGCCGGCGGGGTGCCCGCCCACCTGCGCGACAGCCACTACCAGGGTGCTGCCAAGATCGACCACGGCAAGGGCTACCGATATCCTCACGACTACCCCCAAGCGCTGGTCGCACAGCAGTACGCACCTGACGCCGTGGACGGGAAGGACTACTACCAGCCGTCGGAGCACGGAGCGGAGCGGGAGGCGCAGGTGCGGGTCACCGAGCTGCGCCACGCGCTCCGGGCCGGGCGCCGCGGGCCAGCTTCCGACATCTCACGGCAGGAGCACTGAATTGCTCAGCGCCAAGGACTTCCTCCTGCTGGCCCTCGCGGTCGGCTGGCTGCTCTTCGTCTTCTTCCTCGGCTACGTGCTGATCCGCCTCGGCCAGGTGCTGAAGTCCACGGAGACGCTCGTCGTCGGCGTCACCGACCGCACCGTCCCGCTCCTCGGCGAGGTGACCACCTCTGTCGTGCAGGTCAACGGCCAGCTCGAGCGCATCGACACCATCACCACCCACGCGGCGACGGTCTCGAGCAACGTCGCCGCGCTGGTCAGCCTGTTCGGTGCCACGCTTGGTGGGCCGCTGATCAAGGTGGCCGCCTTCAGCTACGGCGTGCGCAAGGCGGCCGGGCGCAAGCAGCGCAGCGAGATCGAGCGTGAGGTCAAGGCGACCATCAAGGCGGACAAGAAGACGGCCAAGCTGGCTAGGTCGGCAGAGTCGACCGAGTCGACGCTGAAGGCGCGCTAGATGAGGCGGATGTTCTGGACCGCGCTCGGCATCGGCTTCGGCGCCAGCGCGGGCATCCTGGTGGCCCGTCGCGTACGCCGTACGGCGGACTCGCTCAAGCCGGCGCAGCTGGGTGGGGCTCTCAGCGGGGCGGTCGCTGGGCTGGCCGAGTCGGTGCGGGACTTCACGACGGAGATCCGTCTCGGCATGGCGGAGCGCGAGGACGAGCTGATAACCGCGCTGGGTCTCGGCGGGACTGCGGCAGAATAGGCGGATGCGCTCCGACGAGATTCACCGCCGCTTCCTCCAGCATTTCGCTCGGCATGAGCACACGGTCGTGCCCAGTGCCAGCTTGATTGCCGACGACCCGACCCTGCTGCTCGTCAACGCGGGCATGGTGCCCTACAAGCCCTACTTCCTCGGCGAGCAGCCGCCACCGTGGTCGCGTGCAGCCAGCGTGCAGAAGTGCGTGCGCACCCTCGACATCGACGAGGTCGGCAAGACCACCCGACACGGCTCTTTCTTCCAGATGGCCGGCAACTTCAGCTTCGGCGACTACTTCAAGTCCGGCGCGATCGAGCTGGCCTGGGCTCTGCTGACGAACACCGTCGCCGACGGCGGCTACGGCATCGACGCCGAGCGGCTCTGGGCCACCGTCTACCTCGACGACGACGAAGCGTTCGAGCTGTGGCAGCTGCTGGTGCCGGAGTCCCGGATCCAGCGTCGCGGCAAGTCGGACAATTTCTGGCAGATGGGGGTGCCCGGACCCGGCGGGCCCTGCAGCGAGATCTACTTTGACCGTGGCCCGGCGTACGGCGACGAGGGCGGTCCGGTCGCTGACGAGGACCGCTACCTCGAGATCTGGAACCTGGTCTTCATGCAGTTCCAGCTCAGCGCGGTGCGGAGCAAGGAGGACTTCGACATCGCGGGCCCGCTGCCCGCGCAGAACATCGACACCGGCATGGGCGTCGAGCGGGTGGCGACCGTCCTGCAGGGGGTCGACAACCTCTACGAGATCGACACCTCGCGGACGATTCTCGACCGCGCGTCGCAGCTCAGCGGCGCGCGCTACGGCGCTGATCCTGGCGCGGACGTGCGGCTGCGGGTCGTCGCCGACCACGCGCGCCCCGCGCTCATGCTGCTCGGCGACGGCGTCTCGCCGGGCAACGAGGGCCGGGGCTACGTCCTGCGCCGGATCATGCGGCGTACGACGCGGTCCATGCGGTTGCTCGGCGCGACGGAGCCAA